>DATHIT010000105.1:0-7876 GCA_035489915.1 Pseudonocardia sp.
CAACGGCCGCCGAGCTCGGCCAGTGGGACTTCCACCTCGCAGTTGCGCCGGTCCGCTTCGCCGGTACGTCCGGCAGCCCGGTCAACCCGATCGCCACATTCTGACCGACGGGTCACGAGGGGTGCGATGCGATGAAGGACCGGGCCCGCACCTGGAACGCGGTCGTGAGGCTCGGTCATAGGGACAGTCGCATCTGGTTGGCCAGCTCGTTGGCGGCTTCGACGGCGATGTCGATGGCTCGGGCCGCGAGTGGCGATTGGGTGCGTTCGGCCGGCCAGTGCAGGTACATCTCGCGGGCGGGCGATGGTCGCAGTTGGTGGATGCTGAGCCGGTCGTCGGACGAGGCGTCGGATCCGTGGAGGGCGAGCCATGGCAGCACTGCCGAGCCTATGCCCGCCCGCACCATTGACAAGATGGTTTCGTGGCCGGCGGTTCGGAACACGATCCGTGGCTGTGCGCCGTAGCTGGCGAGCGCCCGCTCCAACCATCTTTGGTGATAGGTGGGAGGCCAGGCGACCATCGGAGCATCGTCGAGCAGCTTCACCGGTACTGGACCATCGGGGAATGCGCCGGCGCCGGCCACCAGGAGGTACGGCTCGTCGAGCAGCTTGACGTGCTCGACGTCGCCTTCGATCCGGCCGTCGTGGAACAACAGGTCGAGATCTCCGATCTTCGGATCCTCCGGTTTCACCTCGGATAGCCTGATGTCGCAGCCGGGGTGCTCGTCTAGCAGCTGGCGCACGACGGCCGGCAGGATCAGGTTGGACACGCTCTGGAAGGTGCCGATGTCGATCCGGCCGTTACCCGCCCTGAAGCGATCGACGGCGTCGGCCAGCGCCTCCGCTTTCGTCAGCAGATCGCGGCCGTGGGTCAAGACCACCTCGCCGAGGGGAGTGATCCGTACCGGCCTAGGACCTCCGGGCCGGTCAAAGACGGCGCCACCGAGGGCCCGCTCCAGCGCGGCGATCTGCTGGCTCACCGACGATTGGGTGTAGCCAAGCCGGGCAGCTGCTCGTCCGAACGTTCCTTCCTCGGCGATAGCAGCCATGGTCCTCAGGTGGCGCAGCTCGACGTCGACCACGAGCCGTAGCATAGCCAATGGCGATCGACTTGATCGGAAACCATCGCTTTTCTTAATGCACTGACGAACATAGCGTCGTTGACATGACGACCTACAGCAGCCGACCGCGGCCGCGGCGCCGGTCGGAAACCGACCGTCCCGGCCGCGCTTGGGGGCTGCCAAACCTGGTCTGGGCCCTCACTAAGGAGCGGTACATGGCAGAGTTGGAGCCGACTCCCGAGCAACTGTCCAGCCCTCGCGGCGCACCCCTGACGGCGCTCAGTTGGGCGGACGTACGGACGCGGGTGGCCGAGGCGGACGACTTCCTGCTCGCAACCACTGACCCGGATGGGCGGCCGCACGTGGTGCCGGTGCTGGGTGTATGGCTCGAAGGAACGGTCTGTTTCGTCACCTTCCAGCAGTCCCGCAAGGCCCGCAACCTCGTGCGGAACAACGGCTGCGCGGTCACGGTGCCCGGTCATGATGTCGACTTGGTTCTCGAAGGCGCCGCCCATCTCGTTCGGAACGCAGCCCGACTGCAGAAAGTTGCGGACCTGTTTCCGGCCAAGTATTCGTGGTGGCATCCGTTCGTCAGAGATGGCGAGTTCTACGATCCGGCCGACACCGCCCTCAATGATCCACGGCACGTCTACGCGGTTGAGCCGGCGCAGGTGTTCGCATTCGGTAAGGAGAAAGGTTTCAGCGCCACCCGCTGGCGCTGCTAGATGCTCCCGACCGCACTTGGCCTCGCACCGCGTAGCTGCCGGAGACTGGTGCGACGGGTGCGGGCCTCCCGACGGAACGGTCGCGTGACTGTCGCGAACGAAAGGAAACACACCAATGACAACAATGACCAACAACGAATGGCGATCCTTCGTCACAGCGGGAGCAAGGCTTGCCCACATAGCCCTCGCCCGCGCCGACGGGCGGCCCCATGTCACCCCGGTTTGCTTCATCCTCGACGGCGATGAACTCGCCTTCGCCCTATCGCCCGGGAGCGTCAAAGGCAAGAGCCTGGCGCATGACCGGCGCATCGCAGTCTGCGTCACCAATGAACGGCAACCCTACAGCTTCGTGACCATCGAAGGACATGCACGAACCTCTGCCGAGCCAGACCAGATCAAGCACGTCGCCGCGGGCATCGCGGGCCGCTACTACCCCTCTCAACCCGCAGAGGACATCGCTGAATCATTCGTACAGGAAGGCTTCACCGCGGTTCGCATCAGCATCACCAACGTCATCGCCCGATCCGGCCTCGGCTGACATCTCCCATACCGGCTCGCCGCGATCGTCGCCACTCTCACCGAGCTCCGGCCGGGCACGACCGGACCGTGCGACATCGCCGTCGGCCTGCCGCTCGATATCGATCCCCTGCCGTACGCGAAGGTTGGCGCCACCTGGTGGCTGCCTGAGCTGAGTTCGAGCCCGGTGTCAGCATCGACACCGTGCGCGGCGTGCTTCGGGACGGCCCGGCTGGCCCAGGCACGGTCGCCTGTCTGGGTGCGCCAGGGCATCCCAAGGCGCGCCGGCTGTTCTATCGGGGTTCCGGGAGTTCTCACGGGACGCGTCGCTAGTCAAAACCAAGACCGCGGGCTGAGGACTGGTCCCGCTCCAGGGCCAGCGACCCACACCTGCAGCTGTGGGGCCCACATGTGGGGCCCAGGCTGGGCCCAGACAGGTCATGGAACACAGCGGCGGACACGACCTCACGAAATGGCCCTTGCAGCCGACCCGGCGACGTCGCATTAGTGACCTGGTTCTCGGTCACCTCGATGACATGAGGAGGACGACGATGGCCGTTGCGAAGCTGGCTGTGGCCCAGCCGATCAGGAGCACCTCGGTCCGACCGTTGGGCACGATGTTCTTTCCCCCGATGCGACGGATTGCATTGATCTGTTGTCCCCGCCTGCGACCGAGCTGAAGGACGAGTAACGCCAGCAGCACCGCCGTGACGGCCAGGAGGGTTCCTCCGACCGCGAGGGGTCCGCCCTGCCGGAGCAGCGGGATCGCGCCGCTGGCAAGGCAGCCGATTGCGCTGCGCTGCCAGGACAATTGGGTTCGTTCGGCTTGCAGTCCGGGCTTGCCCGGGAGTTGACCAGGCACGTCATGGCCCCATCGGCGCCGGGACGAGGAGCACGACGAGCACCAGGATCGTCACGGCCAGCAGGGCGCCGCCGAGCAGTACCGGAAGCCGGGTTGGTGGCAGCTCGGCATCGCGGCGCATCGCGGCCTGTACTCGTTGCCAGCGCCGGACTGCCAGCGCCGCCAGAAGACCGCCTCCCGCGGTGAGCAACACGCCGAGGGCGTGTCGCCCTCCCGGGATTCCGAACGCCGGAACGAGCTGGACGACGGCGACGCCACCGGCGATCAGCGCGAGCGCGGTGCGGATCCAGGCCAGGAAGGTCCGCTCGTTGGCCAGCGTGAAGCGGTAGTCCGGCTCCTGCTCTTCGCCGCTCGGCCCGGGTTGTCGTGTCAGATCGGCCGGGTTCATGAGCGCACAGAGCCTCGAGCGCGCCGGATGCGCCGGCGGGTCTCGCCTGCTCGACCACGAGGCGCCGGGGATTCGACGTGCACGGGATGCGCCAGTACCGATTGGTGCAGATAGCCCAGCTCATTCCACGTCGAGGAGTCTGGTTGAGTGTTGCCCTGGTCATCGGTGGCGCGTACCCGGAGCGTGTGTTCGCCGGGTTCTGGATTCCAGCGAAACTGCCAGCGCACCCACACCCCCGGCGTGACCGGTGAAGTGATCAGCGCGTCCTGCCAAAGACCGTCGTCGATGCGGTACTGGACCGTAGCGACCCGGTTCTCTCCGGCGAACGCTCGTCCTCGGATCATTCGCGGTTCCGGCCGTAGCTGCGCCGGCCAGGGCAGCTCCACCAGACTGGTCACCGGGAGCGCGGTGATCGCCGGGCCACGTGCGGGCTCGTGCGCGGGAAAGTTCGGGCCGATCAGCACGTAATCCTCGGTGTTCCACGGCACGTAGAGGGGATCTTCAGACACTTCGATCCGACCCAGCCACTTGATGCTGGCCGCGCCGAGCCAGCCGGACACGACAAGGCGAGCCGGGAATCCATGATCAGCCGGGAGCACTTCGCCGTTCATGGCCAACGCGACCAGGGTGTCGTCGGCGCGCGCCTTGGCCAGCGGCACCGGCAGGCGGGCACGGATCTCGTCGAGCCCTTCGGACATGACCTCGCATGCACCGGCTGTGATTCCGGCCGGTTCGAGCAGGTCGCGCAGCCGCACGCCGGTCCACTCAGCGGTACCGATCGCACCGCGCCCCCATTGAGTGCCCTGGAACGTGCGCCCGACTTCCTCACCGAACAACACCCGGCGGTTACCCGCACACTCAATCGTGCGGACCACGGAAACCAGCGGAAAGCGATTCCATAGATCGTCGTAGGTGTAGGCGATCGGTTCGTGTACCCCATTGCCCTCGACGTGGAGTGTCCACGTCGCCGCATCCAAGTGCGGAGTGGGCGCGTGGCTGCGGATGTAGAAGCGATCGGTCGGGGTGAGATGGCCCGGCATGCGGTCTGGTCGGGTCCCGTAGTCCAGGCCCGTACCGGCGTCCTCCATCAGGTCCGGGGGAGTGGCTTTGACGAGTTTGCGGCCGTTGCGGTCGGTTGCGGATGTAGCCGCCGCCGTGGTCTGGGCGCTCATCGATGTGGTCATAGGACCACTGTGTGCGTCGTTACCGAGATCGAGTAGACGCCATTGCCGATGGATGCATAACCTGGGCTTATGGCTCGGCCCTGTCGGGTCGGCGAGCTGGTGCGCCGAGCCGCGACTCTTCGTCGCGGGTCGGGCTTCGGGACCCACACCAGAAGATGGCAGCCGACCAGGAGGATCAGCCGTCGGTGCTGCGCAATGTGATGGTCAACAAGTCACGGGCCGCGCCCTGCAGATCGTGCCCGGCCGGCCAGATCGCGCGCAGCCGCCGGGTGAGATCCAGACCGGGCACGGCTAGTCGCACCAGGGTTCCGGCCGCCAGTTCCGCCGTGACCGCGCGCACGCTGAGCACCGCGGGGCCGATCCCTCCCATCACGGCCGCCTTGATCGCTGTGGTCGAGGACACCTCGAGGATCGGCTCGGCCAGGTTGACGTCGAGCTGTTCGCGCATCGCCTGTTCCCATGCCAGCCGGGTGCCGGAGCCCGGTTCCCGGCTGATCAGCGGTGTCGTGGCCAACTGCGCGGCACGCACACGCCGCCGCCGCGCCCACTCGTGGGATGGCGCAACGACGACAGCCAACTCGTCGCGCGCGACTTCACGAGCCTGCACTCCCCCAGGCACCTTCGGTCCCTCGATGAACCCGATCTCGGCCTCACCGGCGAGCACCTGTCTGGCGACCTCGGCGGAGTTTCCGCAACTGAGCGCGGTCATCGTGTCCGGATCGGCCGCCCGCAACGCGATCAACCAACCGGGCAACAGGTACTCGGCCACGGTAAGGCTGGCCGCGATCCGCAGATGTGTGTGCCGGTCCACCCGCAGAGCCGCGATCCCGGCTTCGAGATCGGTGGCCCGGTCCACCACCGGCTGAGCCCAACCCGCCACCAACTCACCGACGGTCGTCAGCCGCGCACCTCGGGCCTCCCGCTCCAGCAGGCGAACGCCGAGGTGGTGCTCCAGCTGCCGCAGCCGCGCGCTCGCGGCAGGCTGGGACATCTGGTGCGCGGCTGCCGCGCGCCCGATGCTGCCCAGCTTGGCCACGCTCAACAGCAGATCAAAGCTGGTCAGATCGCTGACGCGAGACGGCAGCGGCATAGGCACAGTTTATGTGTCCACTTATGTGTCCACGGACAGCCGCTCAGGGACTTCACAGGGGCTCTGCGCTTGATGAGCTGTGACTTAGAGCGACCGGCAAATGATCGTCAGTGGAGGCGGCGGGTGGTGGGCCGGGTTGGCCAGCGGTAGAGCCTGCGGGCCCGGTTGATCAGCCGGCGGATCACGGTCAACGCGGCAGCGAGACAGAGATGGAACTCGACGACGATCGTGCTTTTCTCGGTGCTGCTCGTCGCCGGTGTAGCGCTCGATGTCGCGCGCGGTCGCCTACCTGGAGAAGGACGGCGCGACGCACGAGTTCGTCGAAACCACGGCGAGGAAGCCGTGCTCGAACATCGGACAGGGCACGCCTTCAACAGCTGGTTCGGGTCTGGCGATGTGGCGCGGAGTCGGTGGCGACATCGACCGCAGTGAGGGCGCGGCGGGATTGCTGGGACGGGTAGAAGGCGGCGGACCTTTCGTCGGTCATTGGTCGGACGCGACGGGGGAGAAGCACCGGGAGGAATTTCCCACCCGCGCATCGGCTATCCGTGAGGTCTCTCGGCGCCAGGCCGGCGGGATGCGATTCCATGATCTACGGCGCTCCTACGCCACTTGGCTCGTGGATGACGGTGTGCCAGTCAGTTCTTCTGGCGTAGGTAGTGCCGTCCCGTGCGATCTGGCCTGCGCTTTCGTGCGGTTCCGTGTCAGCTGGTGCCGGTCAGCCGCAGGCCGTCCGCTCCGGACTTGCTCCGGGAACTAGTCCGTGCTTGTGGCTGCAACGGCCCGAGCTTGCCCCGCCGGCCGCACCCGGGCCGAAGGCGGAGGGCGTGCGCCGAGCGGGGCCGCGATGAGAGCCAGTGAGCCTCACACTGTCAGGGGCGCGCGGACACCCTGAACAGGCGGTTTCCCCGCAGTCGAACGGACTTAAGCGAGTGTGACCTCGTCACCTCGACGGACCGTCCCGGTTTGGCGCACCTCCGCGTACACGCCGACGTTCACGGCGTTGTGCCGGGCCGCCGTACGCAGGATCTCTCTGTCCTTGGGCAGATCGCCCTGCGGAAGCGTGGTCATGACGCAACGCGGACAGGGTCCGGTGATCTCCAGGGCTACCTCGTCACCGAGGTGCATCTGGCGGCCCGGCCACTTGTTCTCCACGAAATCGACAACATCGTCGCTGACCTGAACGACGATGTTGGGCCGGAACCGCCGAACCTCAAATCGCCCTTGCGGGTAGAGCTCCCGGAGCCGATTGATCGTGCTTGTGGTGAGTACATGTACGCCCGCAAGATCGAAGAACGTCCCGGCGGGCATAGCTTCGTCGGTGACGGTGTCCTGGTGATCCAGCTCCGCCATGTCGGGCCAGTATTCCTCCAGGGTCGGTTGCGGCGCCCCGGCGGCAGCCAGCATGACACGCCGGCCGAGGACGGCGGACACGATCTCAGCGAAGCGAGCGTCCTTCGAGCTGATCACTGAGCCGTCCGGGAGAGTCACCGCGACCGGCGGGAGCTGGTCACCCGGCGCAGGTGGCGCCGTGATCGCCGCCCGAAAATCGAATAGCCCGGGCCACTTCCTCGGGTTCTTGGCGCTGACGACCTTGCCGGTCTCGACATCAACGAGGGCCAATGCACGATCACCCAGCACGCCGCGATCGTTTAAGTGAGATGCGTTGAGCTCCTCGCCCTGCATCGACTTCACCGGGTATCGCCACAACGTGAGAACCACTCCGTCCGCCATGTCAATACTCCCTTGCCCTGACATATCGCGGCTGACAGACGGTACTCGCAAGTCTGAGTAGTTGCGTCGTCTATGTGGGCACCAATCAATACGCAGTCGTCCAGCTACAGATTGAAGCGGAACGTGCACGACACCAGCCCTGACGACCCAGAACTGCTTCTGGCCCGGATCTTTCGCACCCTGCGCCTTACTGACTGTGGTCCGGTCGGGTGCGGCCTGTTGGTGGTGATTCTGCACCAGGGGGGTGACGGTTCGCCCGATGTCGCTCTGGTGGGCGCCGGTTCCACGGCCGGTGGGAGGGAGTCGGCCTGACCGGC
>DATHIT010000106.1:0-7154 GCA_035489915.1 Pseudonocardia sp.
GGCCAGTAGCCGCAGGATCTCCGGCTCCTCGAGGAACCCGAGGAACCGGACCCGATCGGTGACTCCGCACTTGGCCGCGAGTTGTCGGAGGTAGTCCTGGTCAACCCCGTCCCCGGCGATCTCGAGCGTTGGATTACCGCCGATGGCGGCGAAGGCGCGGATCAGTGTGTGAACGTTCTTCCGCTCGATGAGCTGGCCGACGTAGGCGAAGCGGTGCGGGCCCCGATCGGAGCCGGGCTCGCGGAGCTTCCGCACCCCCTCGCCGTACAGGTCGACGTCCACGCTGTTCACCGACTCGACGACGCGCTCGGCGGGGGTCCCGTTCAGGACCGCGGCCTCGGCGGCGGCGGGGCCGGGGACGATGACCGCGCCCGCGTTGCGGAACACCCAGGTCCGCAGTCGGTCGGCGGGACCACCGCCGACAGATCGGCTGTCCACCGTGCTCTCGGCGTAGAGCAGGTAAGGGATACCGCGCCGGCGGCAGTGGATCATGGCCGCCAGGTGAGCCGGCTGCCACCAGACCTGGGTGACCAGCGCGTCAGCGCCGCGCACGACGCTGGAGGCCACGCCGGGTCGGAGGATGCCGACCTCGTTGTCGAGGCGGCGGGCCAGCTTCGCGGGCACCGGCAGCCGCCACGCTGGCACCACCGAGGACCGGTAGCCCGGGTCGGCCCGCCACTTCCAGTGCCGGACCTTCTCCTCGCTGAAGAAGAACGACGCCTCGAAGTCGACGAGCCTGGCGAGCTCGCGAAACATCGGCTCCCGGTAGGGGGCCTGCACGTTGTTGAGCCAAGAGATCTTCACGGTTCTCCAACCGGCCGGGGAAGGCTGGGGCGTCGCGGCTCCGGCGCGCTCAGCGCCGCGGCCGTCGGTATGTCGGTGGCCGTGGTCCGGTGCCTGACCAGGGCGGATGGTGCGACAGTGCCGCGGACGACCGCGCCGGCCGCGACGATGGCGTGGTCACCCACGGTGGTGCCCGGCAGTACGACAGCGCGGGCGCAGACCCAGGCTCCGGGCTTCAGCACGATCGCCGCGTTGGCATGCTCGAACGCGACGTCGTTCCGGTCGTGCGAGCCGGTGCAGAGAAGCGCCTCCTGGCTCACACAGACGTTCCGCCCGATCACCACGTCGGCCAGGTTGAGGATCCACGCGCCGTGCCCGATCCACGCGGGACCCTCAATCGTCAGCCGCCACGGCCAGTGGATGCGCACGTCCTGCCGGATCACCACGTCGTTGTCGACCCGTGCGCCGAAGGCGCGCAGCAGGACTGGGCGGTACCTGCGGGGAAACCACCACTTCTGGAAGACCAGGTGGCTTGTCGCGTGCCAGAGTGCCTGCCAGAGGATCGAGCGTCCTTTGTCGTAGTTGCGGCCGGAGTGCTGTGCGAGATCGAGCCCAGGGTGCGTCATGATCCGGCTACCTCGCGGGTTGTCATAGCGGTGGGCGTCGGCCGCGCCAGCCGCCGCCGGATGAACCGGCGCAGCGGCGCCTCGTACCAGGTGAACACGACGACGCTGATCAGGACGGTCGCCGCCATAACGACCCATCCGGCCGGGCCGGGCGGAACCCCGACCATCTCGTAGACCCGGACCAGCGGGAGGTGCAGGAGGTAGAGCGAGTAGCTGGCCTCACCGAGTAGCAGCATGACCGGGAGCGCCAGCCAGGACCGCGCCTTTCCCCGGGCCGCGAGGAGAACCACGAGAAGCGCGAAGAGCGGTGTCATCGGCCAGTAGGCCGGGCTGATCGGTGCCCAGAGCGCAATCGTCACCAGCGCGGCCATCGTCCCGGCCAGGGCGATCCCCCGGATCCGGCGATCGATGGGGTTGCCCGACCAGAGCCGCCACGCCGCGATACCCAGGACGAACTCGGCGAGGTGGGTCAGCGGGAACTGCGCGATCAGAAAGCCGCCGCGATTGGCCGGCACGTAGTGCGTGAGCACAGCGATCCAGAGACCCTGAGCCACCCACACGGTGAGCGCCGCGACGGCCACCGTAGGCCGTGACCATCGCCGGAACCAGATGATGAGTAGCGGGAAAAGCGCGTAGAAGAACATCTCGCAGGAAATGCTCCAGGCCGGCCCATTCCACGGCTGGTTCAACGCGGCGAACGGGAGCCAACCGGTGGTCATCGTCAGCTGGGCACCCAGGCTGGCCAGAAGCCCCAGGTCTGCCGACTCGAGCGCGAACCAGCTCAGCAATAGATTCGGGCGGGTCCATGCGTAGACCACGCCGAGGGCGCCGATGGCGATCCCCAGCAGCACTACCGGGTATATCCGAGCGAGCCGGGCGACGTAGAAGTTCCACCGGGGAACCCGCCCAGCCAGCTCCCGGTAGTTGTAGGCGAGCACGAAGCCGGAGAGCACGAAGAACAGCGAGACCGCCGTCCGGCCGCTGTCAAGGGCGTTGACGACCCAGCTGTCGACCTGTACGAGCCCGGTCTCGGTGAAATGGGAGAGCACCACGGCCATTGCCGCCAGGAACCGCAGACCGGTCAGCGAGTCCAGCGAGGGTCGTCGCTCGGCGGGCGGGGCCTGCTGGGCTGCTCTGGTCACGCGTCTCCCCCGCCCCGTCGGACTCGCTCATCAACTGGAGCCTCGGTTCAAGATCCCTTCAGCGCATTAGGGCGGCGACACGGCACCGTTCCCCGCGAAAGCGGTGCTGGCCGGCGACGGCTGGCGCATTTTCTCGGTCGGAGTCGCTGACACCGGAGGGACGATCTGCTCGGGCAAATTCTCCGTGGTACTCACAGCCAGCGTCCGGCGCCGGACCTCGCTGCGCTCTCGCAACAGGACCACCGATATCGTGATCACAATTCCGAGAATCAGGGCCGCGCCACCGACCAGAGCCGGCGGTCCAAGTACCAGCTTCGGCTTGGTTGGATATACGACTGGTTGCAGTTTTATGAACCGCGTGGGAAGTACCCGGAGATCCCGCTGCTGGTCGACCAACTCCTGGCGCGCCATATCCAGCACGCGATTCACCATCACTACGCTCAGTTCGGGCGTCGGGCTTCGCGACGTAACGTAGATGAACGGCTGCTCGTTCGGGCTGGTCGCGGTCACATCCACGTTCTTGACCGTGAAGGAGCCTTCTCCGGAGGCCTCGACCTGGGCCAGGACGTCGGCCGTACTCATGGTCTTGATCAACATCGACGATGTCGTGTTCAGGCTGGAATCGAAGTTGAGTAACGGATTGGTTGACTCGTTCGTCGGATTAAGGCCGGGCTGCCTCGACTGGACCAGCAGCGCGGCGCCACTCGACATGTACACGGGAGGAACAAGACTGAATGCGACACCGGCGATAGCCAGCGAAAACATCAAGCCCGCAATCGTCGTGAACCACCTAGCCCGCAATATCTGAATCGCTCCCGAAATGGTCACGCTCAACGCCTTCCCGTGCTTGATGAAGTCTCGGCGCGTGAAGCGGCCTCTAACCCGGACTACAATGTCCGCGGCCACATCCTGCCTATAAGCATGGTGCGCGAGTGAAGAATTGGCATCCCTACAAGTAGGTATCCGGAAAGCGCTCGCCCGGCAACTGAGGACTTACTACCACGGCGACTGCCGGACCATGGCGGCGGCCTCAATTTGGGAATTGACCTGCAGCTTTGCCAAGATCGCGCGGATCTGCGTGCGTACCGTGCTCAGCGATACCACGGAGCGATCCGCGATCTCCCCCGCGCGGTGCCCCGCGGCCAACAGTTCGAGGATCTCGCGCTCGCGGGTACTCAGCCGATCTAGCTTGCGGGCCAGTTCGCGCTCCCGCGCCTCGACGTCCCGGTGCTGGGCGAGCAAGCCATCGCGCTCCGCGTCAGCCATCACGGGCTGCCCGGAAGCCGCGGCGAGCACGGTCTCCAGCAGGCACTCGAACGAGCGGGACTTGGGCACTGAGCCGATGGCGCCGGCCGCGATAGCCGCGGCCACCCACGGCCGGTCGACCCTGCCGCTCACCACTAGCACCTTCCAGCCGTCTTGGCGCAGCGCCCCGACCAGGTCGACGCCACTGAGCCACCCGCCGTCGCCGACCAGCCCGAGGTCCATGTCGAGCACCGCGAGTCCGACCCTCCGCTTGCGCGCCCGGGCGAGGATGTCCTCCACACCGTTCCCCGGTGGCACCTGGTGGGCGTCGAGCCCGTGCACGCGCAGCGCCATGCGAAGCGAGGTGCTGAACAGCTCATGATCGTCGACGATGATCACCGAGTAGCCTTCGATGCTGTCACCTTCCGCACCCCGCGCCGCACCGGCCGTCCCCGTCATGACAGGTCCGCCATTGCGGCACGCTGGAGCATTGGGCGGTCCGCGACGGCCTGGAGCTCCAATACAACGGTGCAGCCGGGTTCGTGCGGCGGGCTGGGCCGCATGAAGATCCGCCCGCCTTCGGGCTCGAGCAACCGCCTGCTGATGTGCAGTCCCAGCCCGTCACCCTGGGACCGCTCGCCCCGCACACCCACCTCGAACACCAACTCTTCGGCGCCCGGCCTGACCCCGGACCCGAAGTCCGATATGCGTATTCGCACGATGTCCTCCACCTTGCTGGCCTGGATCCGCACCGGGCTGCCCGGGGCGTGCTTCGCGCAGTTCGTCAGCACATTGGTGAGCACCTGGGCGAGCGTCGCGGGCGCGCCGAGCACGCACAGCCCGAGCTCGGCGTCCACCCGGATATCCATGCCCGCGCAGTGGCGCAGTGCGACATGCTGGCGCAGCACCGGCAACACCGGATACGCCTGGCTGACACCCCGCGGGTACCCGTCCGAGACCTGAAGCAGGGTGTCCAGCCTGGACAATTCGGCGGCCACCGCACTGCTCAGCACGGGGGCGTCGTCGCCGAGTGCGGGCGACTTGAACAGGTGCGCGGCCCCGGCCAGGCCGGCCAGCCCGTTGCGCAGCTCGTGGTCACGCTCGGCGGCCCGCACCAGGTTTCGCCTGGCCGCCAGGAGCTCCTTCTGCTTCTCGGCGCGAGATGAGTCGACCGCCCAGAGGGTCCTGCGCACCAGCTGGACCAGCCCGGCGAGCACCAGGAGCATGCCGAAGAGCTGGATGCTGGGGTAGGTGAACCCGAACTCGGCAACCGGGCCGTCGGCGGCACCGGTGCCGTCGACGGGCGCCAGCATCAGGATCGCGCAGCCCATGCCGATCACCGACACCGCGACGTTCCCCCGCAGCCATCCGACCACCGCCACGGCGAACCCGGCCAGCGGACCGGCGACCGCCAGCCCGAGCCCCACCGGTGCCGCGTTGACTATCGCCAGCGCGGTTCCGGGGAAGCCGCTGGACAGTCCGCCGACCAGCAGCGTGAGCATCAGCCCCAGGACCGATAGCCACCAACCCCGCCAGTAGTGCGGCAGCGGCGGAGCCCAGGCCGCGAGGCCGAGCAACACCACGACCGCCGCATGGGCAAACAGGCGAGCCGCGCTGACCGCGGTTTCCGCCTCCGCGAAGGTGGCGTGAATGGTGGCCGCCGGAACCGCGGCCAAGGTATACAGCGCCAGCGCGATGCTCAGCCAGGCCGCACGGGAATCGGCGGCCAACCGCCCTACGACGTGCGCCAGGATGGCCGTCATCCCGCCTCCGGCCACAGCCAGCAACGCCATAACGACCGTGAAATGAGCCAGCGGTATCGCCCGCTGCACTTCGGTTGATCTGGTCAGCGCAATCAGCAGCGCCAGAGGCACCCCGACCGATGCCAGATCGCGCGCCCCCGCTCGCAGAACCGCGCAGAAAGCCAGGATCCGTCGCACTTGCGACCCCCGTTTTCGTCGTGTGTGAGGCCGCCCCGCCCCAACAACTCACTCACGCGAACCGCCAGCCATACCCCTATAGCTGCACGGTGATCCACTCCAACGAGTGGTTATAACACTGAGAGGCTATCCACAACCCTGAGAAAGTCACAAGAGATTATAATTAATTGCAGGTAACGCGATCCTGAAAGGGTGACGAGCAACCCTTGATGCTACCTGTCAGTAATCGCGACCGAGCGTAGCGCTCAGACGCTCAAGATCTTGGAAGCCGCGAGCTCGCCGGCGGAGGGGGACTGTGGTAATCCAGCCCCCGAGGGCGCGCCTCGGGTGAGTAAAGAAAGCGGGAGATGTACCCAGCCCTCACCGAGCGGGGTTCACCGGCACGAGCCTCGCTCCGGTAAGCGCGAAACGCATCCCACACCGCGAGTGCGTAACAGACCGCCATGACAGCGTATGTGCCGCCGAGCTCGAACGGCCGCTTTCGCGCACTCATGAGGGCTACATCGCTCCTTCGCCCGCTGATCACGACGACATCGACGAGGCGCCACGGCGACTCGGGCCGCCGGTGCGGGTGCGCCAATTCTGCCGAGAAACTGCTCGGAGAACATCCGCAGTCCTAGGTATGTACTCGCGGACGTCCGCCAACCGTGCCCGGAGAACCGGCGAGCTACCAGGTGGGCGGGTGGCTGTCCTTCCAGGGCGCGGCGGCCTCCAGCGAGGCGCCGAGCTCCAGCAGGAGCCGGTCCGCTCCGGGCGCGCCGACCAGCTGCACGCCCACCGGGAGGGTCGGCTGGTCAGGCGTCGGCCTCGTCCAGCCGAGCGGCAGGCTCAGCGCGGGTTGACCGGTCACGTTGTAGATCGCGGTGAACGGGGTGAACGCCTGCTGACGGGCGTAGTCCTCGGCCGGGTCGCCGCCGGCGGTGAACCAGCCGACCGGGCGGGGCGGCTGCGCCAACGTCGGGGTGAGCATCACGTCCACCGCCCGGTGCGCGGTGATGATCCGCCGCGAGGCGTTGTGCGCGGCCTGCCCGGCGGCCAGGAAATCCGGGCCGCTGACCGCCGAGCCGAGGGCCCGCCACCACCGGGTCAGCGGCAACAGCGTCTCCTCGGCCCCCGGCGGCACCGGGACGGAGTGCGCCAGCACCGCCCAGAGCGTCTCGAACACCGTGACGAACCCCGGGTCGATGCCGGTGTCGACCCCGTCCACCACCTCGTGGCCGAGCTCGGTGAGCAGCTCGCTGGCCCGCTCATAGGCGGCCAGGCAAGCGGGATCGACGGCCAGCCCGGGCAACATCGGCCGCGCGTACCGGCCGATCCGCAGCCGGCCGGGTTCGGCGCGCCGGGCCGCCTCGGCGAAGCTGGGCCCGCCGGAGTCCGGCCGGGTGAACGGCTCGCCCGGCACCGGCACCGCCAACGCA
>DATHIT010000107.1:0-7520 GCA_035489915.1 Pseudonocardia sp.
TGCGGGATTCGGCCAGCAGCCGCGGCGCACTGTGCAGCTCGCCGGTCACCTCCGCACCGATGTAGGCGGCCGCGGCCAGCCGGCGGCTGCGGTCGGCGCCGTCCGGGCTCAGCTCCGAGGCCCGGATCAGCGCGTGCACCGCACCCACGCCATCACCCCGTCGCATGATGCGATGCGCCGCCTGCTCGAGCAGGCTCGCGATGTGCTCGTCGGGCCCGGTAGCTGCTTCGGCGAGATGCCACGCGCGGCGTTCGGGCTGCTCTGCCCACAGCTCGGCCAGCGCCGCGTGAGCTCGGCGACGCTCGTCGTGCGTCGACAGCTCCGCCACCGCGGTACGGATCAGCGGGTGCCGGAAGGCCAGGCGGCGGGTGTGCTGATCGACATAGACCAGCCGCGCCCGCTCCGCCACGGCTAGATCATCAACCCGCTGCTGGCCGCCTCGGGCCAGGTCGACGATGCGGGGGTCTCCGCTGCCATCCAGCGCCGCCAGCAGCAGCAGCTGACGGGTCTGGGCCGGCAGGCCAGTCACTCGGGAGCCGAACATTGCCAGCAGACGCCGGCTCACCGGGAGTACGGCCGGCAACTGTGCCAGGACGGCGGGCTGGCGGCCATCTAATACCGTGGACAGCTCCAGGAGGGCGAGCGGGTTACCGCGCGCTTCGGCCAGCACCTGCCGGCGAACCCGCGGCACCAGCGTGGGGAAGCGGGTGCTGACCAGCTCGCTGGCTGCCTGCTCATCGAGCGGGCCCAGCTCATGTTCGGGCAGCCCGGCCCGCTCAAAGAAGCTCTCCTGCTCTGACCGCGAGGCGGCGAGGAAACCTACCCGGCTGCCGGTCAGGCGGCGGGCCACAAATCCCAGCACGCCGGCGCTCGCCCGGTCCAGCCACGGCAGGTCATCGACGACCACCAGAATCGGGCGAGTCGCAGCCGCGTCGTGCAGCAAGGTGAGCGCCGCATTGGACACAACCAGCCGGTCCGGCGCCGGACCTTCACCGAACCCCAGGGCCACGTTCAGCGCGGCCCGGTGTGTGTCGCTGAGCTGCGAAAGCTCCTCTTGCAAGGGATCCAAGACCTGGTGCAGGGCGGAATACGCCATATCCGCCTCGAACTCCACGCCGGCCGCACGTAGCACCCGGGTGCCCGCCTCCGAGGCCGCCGCGCGGCCGGCGGCATCTAGAAGCGCCGTCTTGCCGGCACCAGCCTCTCCGAACAGCAGCAGCGCCTCCCCGCCGGCTGCGGCCCGATCAAGAAACGCGCCGATCAACGCCAGCTCGCGCCCACGCCCGATCAGCGTCTTCGTTGCGCCCGATCGCGCATCGTCTATGTTGACCACGGCCCAGTCCATGCATTGGACACACCAGGAGCGGGTACCATACGCCCTGGCCGGCGAGTCATTGGACGGGGGATGGCCCGCGCGCATCGACTCATTTGACCCTAGATGAGTTGCGCTCCAGGCCACTGGCAACCCGCCGCAGAGTGATCTTCCCGGCGGCCCTGCATGATGATCGAGGCGGACAGTCGGCAGTGGTCGACATGTTCTGTCGGGCGTAGCGGGCCTCCGTGCTGGCTGGGACAGCACGGGTCGTCGGTGATGAAGAAGTGGGCGTGCATCGGAGAGGAGAGGTCCGGCCATGTCTATCAGCTGGCCCAGGTGGCCGAACGGGTCATGGCGTCGCTGTAGGGCTGGCTCAGCTGTGCGCGGCCTTCGCCTGAGCGATCCCGTCGGCCGGATAGGGCGGCCGGTCCATCGGCGCGAGGTCAAGGATGGACACTTGTGGCACCGCAATCGGGACGTCCTTGCCGGCACCGCCCCCCGGCCGGTGTTTCGGTTGTCAGCCTAGCCGGGGGAACAGCTTGAGTGCGTTGGCGCGCTCGACGCCTCGTAGTTCGTCCTTGGTGAAGCCGTCGAAGCTGGTCAGGTTGCTGGTGTTGCGTTCGACAGTGGGTTCGGGGGCGGCGGGCCAGTCGGTTCCGAACAAGATGTGGTCGGCGGTGGTCAGTTCGAGGGTCGGCAGCAGCGAGTTGCGGCTGCCGGCCAGTGCCGTCTCGTAGTAGAGCCCTCGCAGCACCTGCGCGACGTGTTCGGGATCGATGTCGGCGTCGTGCGGGCCGCGTCCCATGACGGTGTGTTCGGCGATCCGCCATCCCAGGGTGGGCAGTGCTCCTCCGCAGTGCGCCAGGATCAAGCGCAGCCGGGGATACCGCTGGAAGACACCTGTGTACAAGGCGTTGGTGACGGTACGTGCGGTGTCAAAGGGAAATTCCACGATCGAACTGGGGCGGCCGAAGCCAAGGACCTCGATGTGCGGACAGTCCTCCGGGTGCACGAAGACCGGTACTTCCCGCCGTTCCAGTTCCGCCAGCACCGGCTCGAGGGACGGATCACCAAGGTAACGTCCCCGCACGTTCGAGGTCAGCACGACTCCGTCGAGCCGCAGTTCGTCCAGGGCATACGCGAGCTCCTCCAGCGCCTGCTCGGGGCCGTCGGCCGGTAGCGTCGCGAAGGCCCCGAAGCGGCCGGGGTGTGTCGCGATCAGCTCGGCGTGCCCTTCGTTGATCATGCGGGATACGTTTGTCCCGAAGTCCGGGTCGTCGTCCGATCCGGCGAACGAGATCGGCATGGACACGAGCTGGGCGGCGATCTGCTGCCGGTCCATGTAGGCGAGCGCGGCCTGTGCGGTCCAGCGCACCGATATCCGGTAGCCGCCGGTCGGCTCGTAGCCCCGGCCGGCGACCGCCGCGACCGCTTGGTCGGACATGCCGTGAGTGTGCACATCAATACGTTGGAAAGGCATGTCGGCGCTCCTCGCCTTCTTGGTAGATGGACATCTGGCTATTCAGCCGCGCGCCTCCCGCGTGCGCCCACCGATCGCCAGCTGATCCGCCGTCGCAGGGTCGCTCGGGAACCGCCGTTTACGGACTCGCGCGGTGTCGAGCCGGCTCGGCTAGCCGGGAGAAGAGCCGCGAAGTGCCCGAACCGGCTGGGGTGGGCGCGTTGGACCTCCGCGCCGGCGTCGTTGACATGCCGGGCCAGCGCGCGGGTAGCGGCGGGGTCGCCGAAGGAGACGCCTGGCGAGGAGATCGACAGGATGGAGGCCGCGATGCTGCACCGATCCATCAGGTCCAGGTGCTCAGCGGCGCTCCAGGTGGGCCAGCCGGGTCCGCCGTCAGGGTGGAGGTGCCCGGCGTCCTTCGCCGTCCGGACGTAGTGGTCGGTCAGGAAGTGGACGTGGACGTCCACCAGAGCCGTGCGTGTCGGTCCGGCATCGGCCATCGGGTTGGGCCCTTCAGGGTCGGGTGCGGGCGGAAGCGGTGCGGTCGGGCGCGGATGTCGCGGCGGCTGGCGGTGGTGGCGGCAGCGCGGCCAGCTGGGAGCGTTAGGACCAGTTGCCGACGAGTTCGAGAAACGCGGTGCCGGTCACCTGCTGTCCTTGGTAGGTGCCGGTGACGGTGGCGGTGCCCTCGAACTTGGTGAGGATGTCTATGTCGGAGACGATCTCCTGCTCCTTGTAGGGCACCTCCACGTCAGTTCGGTGTCGATCTGTGAGGCGCGGAAGACACATCAGGTGGGGTAGCGGTGCCCGGTGGTGGGGCTGGTCCAGTACTCGCTGGTCTCGACGGGTTGCGTGCGGGGCACCACGACGTGGGTGCCGTCGGGGTGGACCGCGGTGAGTATGAGGTAGATCTTGTTGTTGATCATGTCGCGGATCTGGGCCGCGGCGACGTTGACGCCGTTGTCGAGCTGGGGTTTGGTCCAGATCCAGTTCATCACCTTGGGGGCTGCCGCGGGGTCCGGGCCGGGGGCTTGTGCGCTGCCGCCGAGTCCACGGGCGAAGAAGCCGGGCAGTCCGCCCTACTGGCGGTCCAGCCAGGAGGTGCCGGTGACCTGGTAGGTCACGGTGTCGATGACGACCGTTCCGCGCGTGGGCATCGCGGGGAGGGCGAACTCGTACTGTTCGTCGAGATCGATGAAGAAGAATTGCCCCTGCCCGTTCATCAGCAGCGGCGGGGCCGCGGCGGTCGTGGTGAGGTCGATCCGCGCGGCCTTTGGCTCGGACGCTGACCGCGCAGCCGGTGCGGTCGCCGCTGAACGTCAGCTCAGAAGAGCTGATGTGCATGCGGTCCGCGCTCAGCTCGACCTGCTCGCGCGGGTAGAGGTACTCGAAGTTGCGCGAGATGCCAGCGCTCTCGTTCACGGCGACCACGTTGAGCTGCATCACCTCGAGCCCGGTCGGCGGGGTCTGGATCTGGAATTGGAGCTGGAGCCCGATCCGCTGTCCGTCGCAGTCCAGGTTGGAAACGATGAACCAGGACTCCATGGGCCACCGGCCGCTGTGCCAGGGCAGGTCGCGGTTGATGTCGAGGACCGTGCGGGCTTCGGCGACCTCGTAGGTCACCTCGTCGACGGTGACCCTCTCGGTCGGTACGGGCGGGGCTGTGGAGACGGACTTCATCATGCGCTCCTCAGATGCAGTGATATCCGTAAGGTCAGTTGGCGCGTGTGACGTCGGGGCCCGGTTAGGAACTGCATCAGCCCTGCTCCGGCAACGTTCTTCGGTGGCTCGGGCAGTCCTTGATGCGGCGGCTCGTAATCAACGGGGATGTTCGGCGTAACGCCGGCGGCCGCCGCAGCACACAGGTGAGTGCGAGCAAGGCGAGGCCGGTGGGCAGGGCGGCTGACGGTGGGCCGGCGATCATAAACAGGGCGGCGCCCAACCCGGCGCCAGCGGCGAAGCCCACGATCGCCGGCCAGGTGTGGTTGGCGCGTCGGCGCGCTGCCGCCACCTCGCCCGGGTCACGGCCCAGCAGCACTTCGCCGACGTCCATCGTGAACCGGGTGATGTTGGTCGTCATAACCGCCGTACTCGGTGCCTCTCGTACGGAAAGCTGCACCAGCGCGTTCTGCACTGCCATCGCCGAGACGCCCAGCATCCCGGCGAGGACTCCGTTCAACCCGTCCGGGTCGATGCGTGGGCCGGCGGAGATGCTCAGCGCCAGGAAGCCGCCGAGCAGCACGAACTGCAGCACCAGCAAGGGCCGCAACGAGGCCAGCCCCAACGCTGCCAGCCCGGCCGCGAGGAATCTGAGCAGACCGAGCACCAGGATGAAGACAGGGACCGACAACATGGGCGCGATCCCAACCCGGGTGCCAGTGACGACGTGGGCGGCGAGAATGACCAGGTTGCCGGTGATGTGCGCGACGAAGAGGCCTCCCAGCCCCAGGAAGCTGATCACGTCCGCGCTTCCGGCGATCACGCTGAGTACGGTGGGAAGTAGCTTGAGGCCGAGCGAGGTGTCGACCGACGGCGCGGCAGTCATGGCCGGGCGAACGCCTCCTGTCTCCGTCCCGTTAGGGCCGTCTGAGTGATGTACGCGGCCACTAGACCCACGACGACGCCGACCACGGTGTCGGCGAGGCGCAAGACGGGTTGCTGCCAGGCGTGGTCGGGGCTGACCGCCGCGACGACCATCACGACGGTGGTGGAGATGGCGGTGATGACAGCGTCCTCCAGCCGGCCGGCAAGTGTCACGGCGAGGGCCCCGGCACCGACCAGCACCGCCAGAGCCCACGGACGGAACGGAAGACCAGCAGGAACACCAGACAGAGCAGGAAGCTCACCGCCGTGGCGGCGACACGCGAGAGCGCGGCGCGCACGCTCTGGTGGTAGCTGCTCCGGTAGACGAACGCGGGGGCGACCACGGCCCACATGTCGCCGAAGAGCTCGTCTGAGCGGGATACCGAGTAGACGTGGGTGAGGATTGTCGTGATCAGCCAGTAGCTGACCAAGCATGCGATGGCCAACCCTAGACCACCGCCGATCCCATTGCGAAACCGGTATTGACGGCCGAGCCTGTACCGCAATAGCGCGGCGCTGGCCATCACATGCCCCTTCCGGTTGACTAGCTTGTCTTCCGCGGATCGAAGGTCGCTGTCCCGTGCGTGTGGAAGATGCGGAGCGGTCGCTCACCCGGTGGGCAGGCCGACCATTTTTCCGGGGTTGACGATCTTGTCGAAGTCGTCGGCGTTGATGTAGCCGGTGGCTAGGGCGGCTTCGCGGAGTGTGGTGCCTTCGTCGTTGGCTTTGTGGGCGATGGTGGAGGCCTTGTCGTAGCCGATGATTGGGCTCAGGGCGGTGACCAGCATGAGTGAGCGGTCGAGGTACTGGTCGATCTGCTCGCGGTGCAGGGCGATGCCTTCGATGCAGTATTTCCGCAGCTTTTCGCAGGCGTCGGCGAGGATGGTCGCCGAGTGTAGGAAGTTGTTGATGATTATGGGGCGCATCGCGTTGAGTTCGAAGTTGCCCTGGCTGCCGGCGAACGCGACGGCGCTGTCGTCGGCGAGGACCTGGATGCAGACCATGACCATGGCTTCGCACTGGGTGGGGTTGACTTTGCCAGGCATGATCGAGCTGCCGGGCTCATTCGCCGGGAGGATCAGTTCACCGAGGCCACAGCGCGGCCCGGAAGCCAGCCACCGCAGGTCGTTGGCGATCTTCATGAGCGGCACGGCCAGCGCCCTGAGCCCCGCCGAGGCGCTAACCATGGCATCCAGGCCGCCCAGGGCTGAGAACTTGTTGGCCGCGGTGGTGAAGGGGTAGCCGGTCAGGCCCTCGATCTCAGCCGCGACGGCGGCGCCGAATCCGGGGGGTGCGTTGAGACCGGTGCCGACCGCGGTGCCACCGACCGCGAGTTCATACAGTCCCCGGGATGAATCTCGTACCCGATCGATTGCCTGGGTGAGCTGGTGGGCGTAGCCGGACCATTCCTGTCCGACGGTGACCGGGACGGCGTCCTGTAGGTGGGTGCGACCGGTCTTGGCCACGCCCATCCATTCCGCTGACTTGGCCTGGAATGCCTCTTGCAACGCCCGCGCGCTCGGGATCAGGTGCTCGTGGATCTCTTTGACCGCGGCGATGTGCATCGCGGTGGGGAAGGTGTCGTTGGAGGATTGGCCCATATTGATGTGGTCGTTCGGGTGCACGGGGGTCTTGCTGCCCAATGTCCCGCCGACGAGTTGGATGGCTCGGTTGCTGATCACCTCGTTGGTGTTCATGTTCGACTGGGTTCCCGAGCCGGTCTGCCAGACATACAGCGGAAAGTCCTCGTCCAGCGCTCCGGTGATCACCTCGTCGGCAACCCGGGTGATGAGATCGGCCTTCCACCCCGGCAGCCGCCCCTCGCGGCCGTTCACGATCGCGGCGGCCTTCTTGACGTAGCCGTAGGCGTGGTAGACCGCCTTGGGCATCCGATCATTACCGATCGAGAAGTGGATCAGGGAGCGCTGGGTCTGCGCGCCCCAGTACCGCTCGGCCGGCACGTCGATCCCACCCATCGAGTCGGTCTCGCGCCGGGTTCCGGTCGCCGCCAGGCCCACCGGCAGGTCCAGGAACCTCGAGGCCTTGTCATGGGCGCTTGGCCGGGCCGGGCGGCCGTGCTGGGTGGTCGCCATCAGCGGGCCGCCTCCGGGTAGCTCGGCTGCCACATCGCGTCCTGCACAGCCTGGACGAGGTTCTCAGGCT
>DATHIT010000108.1:0-23343 GCA_035489915.1 Pseudonocardia sp.
CCTGCTGATCGGCCTGGTCGCGGGCGGCTACCCGGCCAACCGAGCCGCCGGCCTGCGCCCCATCGAAGCCCTCCGCTACCAGTAGCACCCGTCGCCGAGCCCGGACGTGCGAAGTCGCCCAGGGCGCCGGCACAGCCTCCGGGTCCACCGGGCCGGTCCCACGACTGGTCAGCGGGCTGACTGCGCCGAGGTCGACGGGATTCACGTTCTGAGCGCGAGAATCCAGAATGGTGTCGACCTCGGCGTAGTCTCGCCGGCCGACCGGGTCGACCGACCGCTCTGACGGCTCGCGCGCAACAGCGGACGCTGGTCGGCGGTGCAACCTGGCTCGGCCTCCGGGCCGCGCAGACCCACTACCCGCGGCACAGACTGTGCACGGTCTGTGCCGCCGCCACCCGCTCTGCGCCGCCGCCACCCGCTCTGCGCCACCATGTGCGAGGCGGCTGCCGGGGCTCGGGTCAGGGCAGGGGGTGGAGGCGGACCTGGCCGGTGGGGGCGATCACGGCGAGTGCGTCGGCGGCGGCCAGGCCGCGCAGCATGGCGCTGCCGGCAAAGCGCAGCTCGGTGAGCTGGCCGGCGCGCACCCGCACCGGGACCAGCTGGGTGGCCCCGGGTTTGCCGGCTAGGCCGCTGACCGGCGGGTCGGCGCAAGGCAGCGCGGGCAGCGGCAGCCCGCGCAACCCGGCCAGCGCGGGCAACGCCAGGGTGAGGAATGCGACGAAGGCGGCCAACGGGTTGCCGGGAAGCCCGACCACCAGACGGCCGTCGGGCATCCGGGCCAGCGCCTGCGGGTGCCCTGGCCGGCACCGCACGCCGTCCACCACCAGCTTGGCGCCCAACGACAGCAGCACCGGTCGCAGGTGATCGGCCGGGCCCCGGGAGGACGAGCCGGAGACCATGGTCAGCTCGGCGTCGCTGGCCCGCAGGGCCTCGGCGAGCGCGGTGGCCGAGTCGGCCAGCGCGGTGGTGCCGGTGAGCCGGCCGCCGGCCCACGCGGTGAGCCCAGGCAGCATCGGGCCGATCGCGTCGCGTACCCGGCCACCCGACGGCAAGCCCCGCTCCAGCAGCTCGTTCCCGGTGACCAGGGCGGCCACCGTCGGGGTGGGCCGGACCGGGACGGTGTCGTAACCGAGCGCGGCGGCCAGGCCGAGCACCGCCGGGCCGAGCACCGCGCCCGCCGCGAGCACCTGCTCCCCCTCGGCGCATTCCTCGCCGGAGCGCCGGATGTGCCGACCCGGTTCGACCGACCCGTCGACCAGCTCACCGGTCCGGCGGGCCTGCTCGTAGGGCAGCACCCCCAACGTGCCGGCGGGTACCGGGGCACCGGTGGCGATCTCGCACGCCGCGCCCGACCACAGCGGCGCGGGGATGTCCTCGCCGGCCCGGGCGCTGGCCACCACCGCCCACGGCGGTGGCCCGCACACCGCGTACCCGTCCATCGCCGAGCAGTCCACCGACGGTATCGGGACCAGCGCGCGCACCGGCTCGGCCAGCACCGTGCCCAGCGCCTCGGCCAGCGGCACCGCCGAGGCCGCTAGCGGGACGGCGACCTGGTGGGCCGCCCGCCTCGCCTCGTCCCAGCCCGACGTGGCCAGCCGGTCGGCGGGCTGGACCGCGCGGGCGGCGGGCTGGACCGGGCGGTCCTCAGTGCGCACCCCTCGATCATGCACCAGTCGGGCTGAGTTCACCCTGGCAGCCGCAGCAGCGCCGCGGCGGCGCGCACCGCCGGAGCGGTGTCCGCGCCGGTGTCGATCGCCGCGAGCAGGGCCCGGCGCATCCTCGGCTCCCAGAACGTGCGGATGTGCCCGGCGATCTCGGTGGCCGCCTCGGCGATCGGGCGGCGGTCGAACTGCACCGCGATCTCGTCCGCCATCCGCAGCACCGGGCCCGCCGCGGTGTAGGTCAGGTGCTCAGCCACCGGCCACCGCCACCCGAACGTCGTCACGCGCGGCGTCCGACCCGGCGGCCACCGGCTCGGCGGACAGCGCCACCTGCACCGCGGTGACCTTGTACTCCGGGCAGTTGGTGGCCCAGTCCGAGTGCTCGGTGGTGACCACGTTCGCCCCGGTCACCGGGTGGTGGAAGGTGGTGTAGACGACGCCCACCGGCATCCGCTCGGCGATGGTCGCGCGCAGCGTGGTGCGCCCCACCCGGCTGGCCAGCGAAACCAGGTCGCCGTCGCTGATGCCACGCACCTCGGCGTCGTGCGGGTGGATCTCCAGCAGGTCCTCCGGGTGCCAGGCCACGTTCGCGGTGCGCCGGGTCTGCGCGCCCACGTTGTAGTGCGACAGGATCCGGCCGGTGGTCAGGATCAGCGGGAACTTCCGGGTGCTGCGTTCCTTGGTCGGCACGTAGGTGGTCTGCACGAAGCGGCCCTTGCCCCGGACGAACCCGTCGATGTGCATGATCGGCGTGCCGTTCGGCGCCGCCTCGTTGCACGGCCACTGCACGCTGCCCACCTTGTCCAGGTGCGCGAACGAGACACCGGCGAAGGTCGGCGTGGTCAGCGCGATCTCGTCCATGATCTGCGCCGAGCTCTCGTAGCGCATCGGGTAGCCCATCGCCTGGGCAATCTCGCTGACGATCTGCCACTCCTGCTTGCCGGTGCGCGAGGCCATCACCGGGCGCACCCGGTTGATCCGCCGCTCGGCGTTGGTGAAGGTGCCGTCCTTCTCCAGGAACGAGGTACCGGGCAGCAGCACGTGGGCGAACTTGGCGGTCTCGTTGACGAACAGGTCCTGCACCACCACCAGGTCCAGCGCGGCCAGTGCGGCGTGCACGTGCTGGGTGTTCGGGTCGGACTGGGCGATGTCCTCGCCCTGCACGAACAGCGCCCGGAACGAGCCGTCCAGCGCGGAGTCGAACATGTTCGGGATGCGCAGGCCGGGCTCGTCCAGCACCGGAGCGCCCCAGAGCTCCTCGTAGATGGCCCGCGCCGCGTCGTCGGAGACGTGCCGGTAGCCGGGCAGCTCGTGCGGGAAGGAGCCCATGTCGCAGGCGCCCTGCACGTTGTTCTGACCGCGCAGCGGGTTCACCCCGACGCCGTCGCGGCCGATGTTGCCGGTGGCCATGGCCAGGTTCGCCATGCCCATCACCATGGTGGAGCCCTGGCTGTGCTCGGTCACCCCGAGGCCGTAGTAGATCGCCGCGTTGCCGCCGGTGGCGAACAGCCGCGCCGCCGCCCGGACGTCCCCGGCGGGCACCCCGGTGATCGTCTGGACCGCCTCCGGGCTGTGCTCCTCGCCGGCGATGAACGCCTCCCACGCGGCGAAGTCCTCACAGCGTTCCTCGACGAACTCGCGGTCCACCAGGCCCTCGGTGACCACCACGTGGGCCATCGCGTTGACCATCGCCACGTTGCTGCCCGGCGCCAGGGAAAGGTGGTGGGTGGCCTCGATGTGCGGCGAGCGGACCAGGTCGATCCGTCGGGGGTCGACCACGATCAGCTTCGCGCCCTGGCGCAGCCGCCGCTTCATCCGGGAGCCGAACACCGGGTGCCCGTCGGTCGGGTTCGCCCCGATCACCATGATCACGTCGGCCTTGGCCACCGACTTGAAGTCCTGGGTGCCGGCCGAGGTACCGAAGGTCTGCTTGAGCCCGTACCCGGTCGGTGAGTGGCAGACCCGGGCGCAGGTGTCCACGTTGTTGTTGCCGAACGCCGCGCGGACCATCTTCTGGACGACGTAGACCTCCTCGTTGGTGCACCGGGAGGAAGTGATCGCGCCGATCGAGCCGGTGCCGTGCTGTGTCTGGATCTCGCGGAGCCGCCGGGCGGTGAACCCGATCGCCTCTTCCCAGGAGACCTTCCGCCACTCCTCGGCGATGGAGTCGCGCACCATCGGCTCCAGCACCCGGTCCGGGTGGGAGGCGTAGCCGAAGGCGAACCGGCCCTTCACACACGAGTGGCCCTCGTTCGCCCCGCCGTCCTTGTAGGGCACCATCCGGACCAGCTCGTCGCCGCGCAGCTCGGCCTTGAACGAGCAGCCGACGCCGCAGTACGCGCAGGTGGTGATCACGCTGCGGGTGGGCATGCCCAGCTCGATGACGGTCTTCTCCTGCAGCGTCGCGGTCGGGCAGGCCTGCACGCAGGCGCCGCAGGACACGCAGTCGGACTCCATGAACGGAACCCCGGCGCCAGCCGCGACCTTCGAGTCGAAGCCGCGCCCTTCGATGGTCAGCGCCAGGGTGCCCTGCACCTCGTCACAGGCCCGCACGCAGCGGGAACACACGATGCACTTGGAGGCGTCGAAATCGAAGTACGGGTTGGAGGTGTCCTTCGGGGCGTCCATGTGGTTGGCCCCGGCGTCCACCCCGGAGCCGTAGCGCACCTCGCGCAGCCCGGTCACCCCGGCCATGTCCTGCAGCTCGCAGTCGCCGTTGGCCGAGCAGGTGAGGCAGTCCAGCGGGTGGTCGGAGATGTAGAGCTCCATCACGCCGCGGCGCAGCTTGGCGACCTTCTCGGTCTGGGTGCGCACCACCATGCCCGGGGCGACCGGGGTGGTGCAGGACGCCGGGGTGCCGCGCGCGCCGTCGATCTCCACCACGCACAGCCGACAGGAGCCGAACGCCTCCAGGCTGTCGGTGGCGCACAGCTTGGGGATGTCGATGCCGGCGTGTCCGGCCGCGCGCAGCACCGAGGTGCCCGGTGGCACGGTCACCGGCACGCCGTCCACGGTCACCGTCACGGTGGCCTCGCCCGGGCGAGCCGGGGTGCCGAAGTCGGGTTCCTTGAGCAGGCTCATTTGCCGAAGTCCTCTCCGAAGTGCTTGACCGCGCTGCGCACCGGCATCGGGGTCAAGCCGCCCATGGCGCACAGCGAGCCGTCGGTCATCAGTTCGCACAGGTCCTCGAGCAGCACCAGGTTCTTCTCCCGGTCCTCCCCGGCGCGTATCCGGTCGATCGTCTCCACCCCGCGCACCGCGCCGACCCGGCACGGCGTGCACCGCCCGCAGGACTCCTCGGCGCAGAACTCCATGGCGAAGCGAGCCATGCCCGCCATGTCGACGGTGTCGTCGAAGACCACGATGCCGCCGTGGCCGACCATCGCGCCGGACGCGGCGAACGCCTCGTAGTCCATCGGCAGGTCGAACCGCTCCACCGGCAGGTAAGCCCCGAGCGGCCCGCCGACCTGCACCGCGCGCACCGGGCGGCCGGACGCGGTACCGCCGCCGAAGATCTGCACCAGCTCGCCCAGGGTCACCCCGAACTCGGTCTCCACGATGCCGCCCCGGGCGATGTTGCCGCCCAGCTGGAACACCTGGGTACCCCGCGAGCGGCCCACCCCGAGCTCGGCGAACGCCGCCGCGCCGTCGGCCATGATCGCCGGCACCGAGCCCAGCGAGAGCACGTTGTTCACCACGGTGGGCTGGCCGAACAGGCCCTCCAGCGCCGGGATCGGCGGCTTGGGCCGCACCGTGCCCCGCTTGCCCTCCAGGCTCTCCAGCATGGAGGTTTCCTCGCCGCAGATGTAGGCGCCGGCGCCGACCCGCACGTGCAGGTCGAAGCGCAGGTCCGAGCCCAGTACCCGCTCCCCCAGCCAGCCGTGGGTGTAGGCGATGTCGATCGCGGCGCGCAGCGTGGCCACCGCGTCCGGGTACTCCGAGCGGAGGTAGACGTAGCCCTCGGTGGCCCCGACGGCGTGCGCGGCGATGGTCATGCCCTCGATCAGGGTGAGCGGATCACCCTCGATCAGCATCCGGTCGGCAAAGGTGCCGCTGTCCCCCTCGTCGGCGTTGCAGCAGATGAACTTCTGCTCGGCCTGCGCACCGAGCACCGTCTTCCACTTGATGCCGGTGGGGAACCCGGCGCCGCCCCTGCCGCGCAGCCCGGAGTCGGTCACCTCGGTGACCACGTCCGCCGGCGCCATGTCCAGCGCGCGGCGCAGCCCGGCCAGCCCACCGTGCGCCGTGTAGTCGTCGGCGGACAGCGGGTCGATAACTCCGACGCGCGCGAAGGTGACCCGCCGCTGCGACCGCATCCAGTCCAGCTGGTCGACCAGGCCGAGGCTCAACTCGTGCTCGGCGCCGTCCAGCATGCCGGCGGCGACCAGGCCGTCCACGTCCTCCAGCAGCACCGGTCCGTAGCCCATCCGACCGTCCGGCGTCTCCACCTCGACCAGCGGCTCCAGCCACAGCATCCCTCGGGTGCCGGTGCGCACCACCTCCGCGCCCCGGCCGGCGGCGGCCGCCGCGGCGGCGATCCGCTCGGCCACCTCGTCCGCGCCGACCGAACGGGCCGCGCTGTCCCTCGGTACGTAGACCTTCATCGCGCCTCTCCCAGCAGGGCGTCGAACCGTGCCGGGCTGACCCGGCCGTGCAACCGCTCGCCCACCTGTACCGCCGGGCCTAGAGCGCAGTTGCCCAGGCAGAACACCTCGTCCAGGGTCACCGCGCCGTCCCGGGTGGTCTCCCCGACGGGCACGCCCAGGCTCGCCTCGGCGTGCTCGACCAGCTCGTTCGCCCCCACCGCCTGGCACGCCTCGGCGCGGCAGACCCGCACGATCACTCGCCCGGCCGGCTCGCGGCGGAAGTCGTGGTAGAAGGAGATGACGCCGTGCACCTCGGCGGTGGACAGGTTCAGTGCGTCGGCGAGTACCGGCTCGACGGCCGGGTCGACGTACCCGAACTCCGCCTGGATGTCGTGCAGGATCGGCAGCAGCGCCCCGCGCTCCGCCTGGTGCGCGGCCGCGATGGCTCTGACCCTCTCGGCGGCGAAAACGTCAGTGAGCCCAGATTGCATACGACATACTGGTCCGCGCCGAGCGGTCCGGTCAAAGCACTCTTGGATATGCCGTGATAAACCGCGTCTATCACAGCACCGGTCAGGCGCCACTCAGGTGGCGGGTCAGTACGGCGTTCAGCTCGGCCCGCACGTCCACCTCCCGAGCGATGTCCAGCATGGCCCTGGCCAGCATCGGCTCCGGGTCTCGAGCGGCCAGGACCAGGCCCACGTGATGCGCTCGGCTCGGCCGGGCCAGCGGAATCACCCGCATCCCCGGCGGCACCCCGAAGATATAGAGCCAGGCGTGCGCGATCACCGTCGACCAGCGGTGAGTGCCGACGTGGCCGTAGAGCACCGAGACGGTGTCCGCCTCGATCGAGGGCAGCACGGCCACCCCGGCCGCGGCGAAGTGCGCGTCCAGGATGCGACGGTTCTGCATGGTCGGCGAGAGCAGGCACATCTCGGTATCCGCCAGCTCGGCCCAGCCCACCTCGGCCCGCCCGGCGAACTCGCCGTCCGCCGGGGTGAGCAGCAGGTACCGCTCGGCGTAGAGCGGCACAGTGCGCACCCCGCCGAGCGGCTCCCCGTCCACGTAGGTCAATCCGACGTCCAGCTCGAACTCGGCAAGTCCGTGCACGATCTCCCGGGAGGCCATCGACTGCACCGAAATGCGCACCAGCGGATGCCGCTCCCGGAACGGCGCGGTGAGCAGCGAGATAGCGGTCAGCGCGGTAGGGATCGCGCCGACCCGGAGCTGCCCGCTCAAGCCACCGCGCAGGGTGGACAGGTCGTGCCGCAGGGCGTCCTGGTCAGCGATGATGCGGTGGGCCCAGCGCACCACCCGTTCGCCCTCCGGGGTGAAGCCCTCGAACCGCCGCCCCCGTCGGACGATCTGCACGCCGAGTTCGGCCTCCAGCCGCCGGATACCCGACGAGAGCGCCGGCTGGGAGACGTGACAGGCAGCCGCCGCGCGCGCGAAATGCCGCTCCCGCGCCAGGGCGCTGAGGTATTCCAACTGGCGCAGCAGCACGGCATATACATACCCGTGCCGACGTGTTTCCCCCAGCTATCCGCCCGCGCCCGGAGCGTCGTGCCCCGTGGCTGCGGCGTGGGCGCGGCCGGCGTTTCCGGCGGCAGCGCTGACGGAGACGGGGTCGGAAATTCGGTACGCCCGGGGTTGCTCCAGCTAGTAGACACCGGGTGAGCGGACGCGACGGACATCGTGGAGGGCATTCTCTCGTGACCATTGGCCGACACCAGATTACTGTTCAGCAAGACGGGACCCCGTATCCCGGGGCCCCGGTCATCAGCCAGGCCGTGACCCGCGGCGACACCGTCTACCTGTGCGGCGTCGTCAGCGGCTGGCCCCCGACCGGCGACGTCCGGTACCAGACAAAGAAGGTGCTGCACCGCATCGACGAGCTGCTCGCCGAGGCTGGAACCGACAAGTCCAAGCTGCTGACCTCCCAGGTGTGGCTGTCCGACATGAGCATGTTCGGCGAGCACAACGAGGAGTGGAACGACTGGGTGGACCACCAGAACCCGCCGGTGCGGGCCTGCGTAGAGGCCCAGCTCACCCACAAAGGCCTGCTGGTGGAAATCATGGTCACCGCCGCGCGCTGACTAGCGCAGTGCGAACTCGTGGATGATCCGCCACGAATTCGGCTCTCGAGCACCGGCGATGAGCAGGATGCGCTCCGCGCGAGCCCCGAGTTCTACAAGCAGATCATGGTCGGCGTCTTCGAACGGGTCTACGAGACGGGCCCGGTGTTCCGCGCCGAGCCGCACGACACCGTGCGCCACCTCGCCGAGTACGTCTCCCTGGACGCCGAGATCGGCTTCATCACCGACCACCGCGACGTGCTGGCCGTGCTGCGAAAGGCTCTAGCCGGGATGGTCAGCGAAATCCAGGCAAGCGCCCACGACGAAGCCGAACTGATCGGCGCCAACCTGCCCGAGGTACCCGACGACATCCCGATCATCCACTTCCGCGACGCTCTGGCCCTGGTCGGCGCGGACCCCTCCGAACCGGACCTGGCGCCTGACCACGAGCGCTACCTGGGCCAATGGGCGCGGAAGCAATATGGCTCGGACTTCCTGGCCGTGGAGGGCTACCCGGCCACCAAGCGGCCCTTCTACACCCACCCCGAGCCGGGCGACCCGCGCTGGACCAACTCCTTCGACCTGCTCTTCCGCGGCCTCGAACTGGTCACCGGCGGACAGCGACTGCACCGCTACACCGACTACCGGCGGGCCCTGGCCGAACGAGGCGAATCAACCGAGCCCTACAGAGCTACCTGGACACCTTCCGGCACGGCATGCCGCCGCACGGAGGGTTCGCCCTGGGATTGGAGCGGTGGACCGCGCGGCTGATCGACGCGGACAACATCCGCCGCACCACGCTGTTCCCCCGCGATCTGCACCGCCTCGCCCCGTAACACCACCCGTCAGTCGATCCAGTACCGACGCTTGGGGACGGTGCCCGGTGTGGTGGGCCACTGCTCGTCGCGGCGCCCGCCACACCGCTCGATCACCGCGGCCGAGTCCTCGTTGTGGTCATCGCAGGTCACCAGCACCCGGTCGACTCCGAAGGCTCTGGCGATAATCAGACTCTGCTGCAGGATCTGGGTGGCGAAGCCGCGGCGGCGGAACTGGGGCAGCACGCCGTACCCGATGTGCCCGGCATGCGCGAGCAACCAGTCGTTGAGCTCGTGCCGGATTGACGCCCGACCCACCAGCTGTCCGGCTACCTCGGCCAACAGGAAGGTGCCCGGCACCCGATCCGGCGCCAACGAGATGCCGGCTTGCTCGCGGGCCAGCCACTCCAGGTAGCTCATCCACGGGGTGTCCGGGGTCAGGCCGAACGCGAATCCGAAATCGTCCTCCTTCAACGCGATCTGGGCGGCACGCACCGCCTGCTCGTCACCCTCGCGCGGCGGTCGTAAGCGGATGCGCTGATTGTTCTCGGCCGTGATCGTCACAAAATCATCCTGGCGTGGCCATCAACCCGGTTTCCCCGACGCGCGGAACACCAGATTGGCCAGCACCCCGACGACGGCGGCGGTGGTCACCCCGCTGCCCAGCACCATGGCCACCGTCGGCGGCAGCGCCTGGTACGTGGCCGGGGCCACGATCGGCAGTACCCCGGCGAGCACCGCCAACGTGGCCGTCATCAGGTTCGAGTCCCGCGCCAGGTCCACCGCGCGCAGCATGTGGATGCCCATCACGGTGATCATCCCGAATACCACCATGCCGGCCCCGCCCACCACGGCGGACGGAATGGCGTTGATCAGCCTGGCCACCGGGGCCACGAAGGCCAGCAGCGCGAGCAACACCGCCGTGCCGAGCGTGACGAAACGGCTGCGCACCCCGGAGAGCCGCACGATGCCGATGTTCTCCCCACTGGTCACCATCAGCGGGCCGCCGAACAGCCCGCTGAGCAACGAGGTCACCGCGTCGCCACGGATGGTGCGCGGGATGTCCCGGCGCCGGTCGAGTGGCCTGCCGATGGCGCCCGCGTTCAGCACGGTCTGCCCGGTCGCCTCGGCCATCGCGCCGATTGCGTAGAGCAGCAACGGGACCGAGGCGAGCAGATTGACCGTCGGCGCGCCGAAGGGCAGCGGCGTGGGCCAGGACAGCACCGGCCCGGAGCCCACCGGGCCCAACCGGCCGAGCAGGGCGGCCGCCGCGGTCCCCACCGCGATTCCGATCATCACCGCGAACCGCCGCCACCCCACCGGTAGCAGCCGGAAGGCCAGCACCACCGCCAACGCCGTCCCACCGGCCAGCGCCAGCGACGTACCGGACGGTCCTCGCGCCGTGTCGACCAGCAGCCCAGCGGTGATCTTGATGAGGTTGAGCCCGATCACCACGATCATCGAACCGAGTACCACGGTCGGGAAGAACCGCATCAGGGAGGCGAACAGCGGAGCGGCGACCAACAGGAAGACAGCGGCGATGAGCACCGCCCCGGTTGCGGTGGCCGGGCTGGTGGCCTGCGCGGTCTGGATGAACAGGGCCACCGCGGCCCCGCCGGGCAGCATCACGAACGGCATCCGGGCGCCGATCCGCAGCGGGCCGAGCGACTGGATCGCGGTACCGATGCCGCTGAGCAGGAACAGCGCGGCCAACAGGTTGGCGCTGGCCTCCGGGGTCAGCCGCAGCGCGCGGGCGATCAGGAACGCCGAGGAGATCGGGCCGGCGAGCATCACCAGGAGGTGCTGGACGGCCAGCGGCACCAGCACGGTGGGCCGCACCCGCTCGTCCACCGGCGCGGTCCGGCGTCCGACCGCCGGGCCGCCGGTCCTGGTCACCTCAGGCGGGGTATCCGGCCCGCCGGTCCCGGTCACCTCGGCCGAGGTGTCCGGCGCGCCGGGCCCGGTCACCGGCGCCGGGCCAGCCACGGGATTTCCTCGGCGGCGTAGCGGTAGCTCCGGAAGATCGCGTTGGACGCGGCGGGGAACGCGGCGGCCATCCTCGGCTCGGCGTAGCCGGGGAAGTCCGGCACGACGAACTCCCAGCAGACCCGGCCATCGGTGGTGACCTCGAAGATCCGGCCGTAGGCGGACTCGGTGATCAGCGTGTTGCCGTTCGGCAGCCGCTGCGCGGAACCCATGAACGGGGTGAAGAACGCCTCGGGTGGACTGTCCCGGTAGCTCCAGGTGATCTCCCGGGTGTCCGGCTGGACCTCGATCACCCGGCTGTACGGGACGCTCTCACCGGACCGGAACACCCCGTTGTCGAAGATCAGGAACCGGCCGTCCGCGAGCTCGTGCGCGCAGTGCTGCTGGGCCAGCACGTCTGGGCCGAGCCGCCAGATCACCTTGCCGGAGGACCGCTCGATCACCACTACCGAGGACACGCTGCGCAGGCTGGCCAGCACGTTTCCGTCGGCCAGCGGATAGACGCTATTGATCAACGGCCAGTGCTCGCGCGGGAAGTGCGGCTGGAGCGGGTAGTCGGCCGGGTCGAGGTGCTCGATCGCCCGCCACGACCAGACCGGGCGCCCGTCCGGGTCCACCTGCTTGATCACGTCGGCGTGTACGGTCCCCCGGTCCTCGGAGCCCGGGACGCCGCCGGCCACCGACCGGGCCTCGGCCCCGGAGAGCGGCTCCAGCGCGGTGTAGAGGATGCCGCCGTCGCCGAGGTGGTGCGCGTCGTGGTGGGCCATCGGGTCGCGGTACTCGTGCAGGATTTCGCCGTCCGGGGCGACCTGGAGCATGACGCCGCCCCGGTACTTGTCCCAGAACGGGAACAGCGCCGGCCCGTCGGGGTGCACACCGTTGTAGGCCAGAGCGCCACCGGCCAGGATCCGCGGGTGCCGGCCGGGGCGGTAGGGCAGCCGCCACTCGTGCGCGGGCTCGCCGGCCATGTCGACCAGCCGCACCAGCCCGTTGCTGGCCAGCGGCGCGAACAGGGTGAACCCGGGAAACGCGCGGCCCAGGTCGGCACCGATCAGCCCGGTACCCCGGCGGCGCAGGGTGTGCTGTTCCATGACATCCTCCGGAGTGTCAAAGTTTTGATGTCATCAAAACTTTGATAGACAGTAGCCAGTGTCCACCCCGGGCACCAGCGAACCGAGTTAAAGGTTGGTGACATGGCCGCGCCACCGGTCGGCCCCGTCGTGCGGGCCCTGCGCAAGGAGCTGGGCCGGACCCTGGCCGAGGTGTCCGCGAGCAGCGGACTGTCCGTGCCGTTCCTCAGTCAGGTGGAGAACGGCCGGGCCAGCACCAGCCTGCGCTCCCTGCAGTCACTGGCCGAGGCGCTCGGCACCACCGCCGTAGCGCTGCTGGCCGCCGCGCAGGACGCGGCGCGCATCGACATCGTCAAGGCCGCGGAGAACATCCTGGACGACGGATCCACCGGTGTGGTCCGGCCGCTGGTTCGCGGGCACCGCCAGCTGCACGCGCTGGAGTTCACCGGCGCGACCGAGCACGGCGACCGAACCTTCCAACACGGCAACGACGAGCTCTGCTACGTGATGTACGGTTCCGCCCAAGTGCGCGCCGGCGACGAGGAATACCTGCTGGAGGCCGGCGACGCGCTCTACTGGACGGCCGGCGTGCCGCACAGCTGGCGGGCACTCAGCGCGGACACCCAGGTATTGCTGGTCGGGGTGAACGAGAAGGCCCGAATCATCCTCGAGCCGGCGGAACCCGGCCGACCCGCGACCCGCTGATCCTCGGCGTGGCGATCAGCGCTTACCGTGATCCGCATGGGGTCCGACGAGACTGACCAGGGGGATGCGCGGTGGCTCTGGGACTGACCGGTGCGGTGGCTGTGGTGACCGGCGCCTCCAGCGGGATCGGCGAGGCTATCGCCTTGCGCCTGGCCGAGGAGGGCGCCGTGGTCGGCCTGCTCGCCCGACGCGGCGCGGTACTGGAGGAACTCGTCGCACGGATCGCCCGCCGGGGTGGGCAGGCGGTCCCGCTGGTCGCCGACGTAACCAACCTGGGGCAGGTCGAGGCCGAGATCGCCCGCCTGGTGGAGCTGGCCGGGCGGCTGGACGTCCTGGTCAACGCGGCCGGAACGGCGATGTCCGGGGACTTTCCGAGCAGCGCCCCGGGCAGCTGGCGGCCGCTGATCGACACCAACTTCACCGGCGTGGTGAACAGCACGCACGCCGCGCTGCCGCATCTGGCCAGCTCGGCGAAGGGGGCGCGGGGGGTGGCCGATGTGGTGAGCATCAGCTCAATCGCGGGGCGGCGGATCGGCCCCGGCAACGGGATCTACTCGGCCACCAAGTACGCGGTCGGCGCGTTCAGCGAGTCGCTGCGCAAGGAGGTGGTGGAGCGGTCGGTGCGGGTCGCGCTGGTCGAGCCCGGCTGGGTGGACTCGCCGCTGACCACCGGCATCACCAAGGATCGACACTACCGCTGGCTGCAGCCCGACGAGGTGGCCGACGCGGTGCACTACATCGTCACCCGCCCGGCGCACCTGGCGGTCAACGAGCTGATGCTGCGCCCGGTGGGCCAGCTCGACTGACCGGCTACGGCGACGCCGGGGTGGTCGCTTTCAGCGGCGTGCCGGGGCGGGCGGACCCGGCCAGCCACTGGGCGCCCTCGGCGTAGAGCAGCTCCACCTCGGGGCCGCGCAGCCCGGGCAGCCCGGGCATGACGTCGTGCCCGTTGGCCCGCTGCAGGTAGGCCAGGTACCGGTAGCCGACCGGGTAGCGGTCCAGGGCGCCGCGGTCCAGCTGCACTGACCCGCCGGGATCCACCACGTCCATCCGGTCCTTCTCGTAGATCGGCTGGCGGCGCACCACCGCCCACCGCCCGTCGCGCTCCTCGAAGAAGTCGTAGAACCGCCCGGTGCAGGTGACATCCACCTCGACGCCGTGCACCTCAGCGCGCTGCTGGATGGTCATCTTGGTCTGCGCGATCGCCCGCGTGCCGCGCACCTCGACGGTGGTCCCGCCGAGGAAATGCAGGATGTTCACCCCGGCCTCGAAACCCGACCGGCTGGCCTGGATGAAGTCCGCGGCGGGGCCCTGGAACCAGGTCGCGGTCATCCACCCGTCGTCGTGCCAGACGGTGGCAAAGGCCGCCCAATCACCGGCATCCCGGAAGAGCGCCCAGTTCTGCACGACCCCGCGAATGCGCTCCGTGGCGCCGCGTTGCTCCAGCATGGCTATCCCCTTGTCGCCGGCCTCTGGCTGCACACACTCCCCCACACCGGTCCGCGTCCAGGCCCGACTTCCGCCCGGCGGAACCCCCTTTGCTCTGCGCACACCTACGCAACGGGCGCCCTGTTGCATATAGGTGCGCAGAGCAAAGCCCCCCAACCCGCCAGTCAGTCGAGGCTCGGCGTCGGCTTGCGTGATCCACGTTTCGCTGTCCGGAGGGACGGAATCCGTCCCTCCAGACACCAAGACGGCGATCACCTTGAGTACCGCGAGACGGCGGTACCCGTGCAGCGGAGGGGTCAGGGGGTGGTGGGGGGTAGGACTCGGGCGCGGGCGGTGTCCAGCGCGGAGAGGAGGGCACCGCGCAGCGGCGCGGCGTCGGTGAGCGCGCCCGGGTGGATGCGTACCGGGGCCAGCGCGGTCCGCGCGACGCTGGCCCGGATCGGTTCCAGCAGGCCGGGGTGGGTACCCAGCGGGCCGCCCAGCAGGACCACATCTGGGTCGACGATCGTGCAGGTGGCAGCGACCACCCCGGCGATCATGGCGGCTAGCTCGGCCACCACCTCGGCGGCCCGCTCGTCCCCCGCGCCGGCCCGGTCCAGGGTGGCCAGGATGACCTCGACGTCCAGCGCGGGGCTCTCCGACCGGCCAAAACCGCGCGCGGCCAGCGCCGCCGCCAAACGGGTCGGCGCCCCGGCCGCCCCGGCCACCCCGGCCACCCCGGGCACCCCGGGCACCCCGGGCACCCCGGGCACAGCGTCCAGGTAACCGATCTCGCCGGCCAGCCCGTGGGCGCCCCGCACCAGTTGCCCGCCCAGATACAGGCTCATGCCGAGGCCGGCGCCGAGATACACGTAGACGAAGCTCTCCGCACCGATCACGGCACCGGCGCGGCGCTCGGCCAGCGCGGAGAAGTTCACGTCGTTGTCCACCAGGAGCGGGACCTGGCCCACCGCCGGTCCATGCGCCACCAGCGCGGCCGAGACGATCTCCGCCACCGGGATGTGGCCTTCCGGGAACGGGGATCCGGGCAACGGGATGACCTCGCGGGTGATCGGGTCGACCGGATTGGCCACGGATACCGCCACAGCCCTCGGCGAGCCGTGTCCCGCACTCGCCGCGGCCACCGCGCGGACCGTGTCGCGCAGCGCGTCGGCCAGCGCACCGGGATCCCCCGGGCGCACCGGCCGGTGTTGCCGCTCGTCCAGGGTGGCCCCGGTCAGGGTCGCGGCCAGCGCGTGTACGCCGTGCTGGTTGACCTGGACGGCCAGCACATAGCCGGCCTCCGGGGCCAGCTGGTAGACGGTGGCAATCCGGCCCCGCCGGCCGGTCTGGTCGCTGCCGGTGGCCAGGAGCAGGCCGGCCGCCTCCAGCCGACGCACCGATTCGGAGATCGTCGGCTTGGAGATGCCGGTCTGGCTGGCCAGGTCGGCTCGGGTGGCGCGCCCGTCGGCGAACACCCGGTCGAGCACGGCCCGATCGGTCATATCCCGCAGCAACGCCAACCGAGGCAGCTCCGGCCGAGGTGGCGGTGGTTCGCCCATGTCACCTCTTGTCAGTCGCCACGAGCTGGCAGTACGGTAGCAATCCATTCTAGTAAAGTCTCCTAACCAAATGGTGGAGCCCATGATCCGCACCCTCGGCGATACCCGGATCCCGGCGGACGTCTCGGCCGCGATCTCCACGACGAAAAACGCACTGCGCGCCCAGCTGTGCTCCCCCGGTGATCTTGCCGAGGTGTTCGCCGAGGTCGAGGACGCGATGCGCACCGAAGTCGCCTCGGTCGTGGCCGAGCGGGACGCGGGCTGGGCGGTCATCCCGGTGGTCCGGTTCGCCGACATCGCCGCCGGGACGGTGCCCGGCGGCACGCGGGAGGCGATCAGTCGGCGTGGCTGCGCGGTGGTCCGGGGCACCTTCCCCCGGGCGCGCGCCGAAGCCTGGGACGCCGAGCTGGCCGAGTACCTGGCGGAGAACCGATTCGCCGAGACCTACCGGGGCCCGGCCGACGACGCCTTCGCCGGGCTGGCCTCCAGCCAGCCGCAGATCTACCCGGTCTACTGGTCCAGGCCGCAGATGCAGGCTCGCCAGGACGACAACATGGTGCTGGTCCGCTCGTTCCTGAACTCGTTCTGGCGTCACGAGTCCGAGGGGCGCAGCTGGTTCGACCCCAACCGCGACACCGCCTACCCGGACCGGATCCGCCGCCGCCAGCCGGGCTCGGGTTCCCTCGGGCTCTCCGCGCACACCGACTCCGGATCGGTGGAGCGCTGGCTGCTGCCGGCCTACCAGCGGGTGTTCCGACACGTGTTCGACGGCCGCTGGCGCGACTACGATCCGTGGGACGGCGCCTACCGCACCGAGGTCAATGAGTTTCCCTCCACGGTGATGTGCTCGGCGTTCCGCACATTCCAGGGCTGGACGGCACTGTCCGAGATGCGGCCGACCGACGGCGTGCTGCAGCTGCTGCCCATCCCGTCCGCGATGGCCTACCTGCTGCTGCGGGCACTGCAACCCGACCTCGCCGAGGACGACCTGTGCGGCGCGGCCAACGGGCAGTCCCTGCCGGTCAGCGAGAAGCACCACGAGGTGTTGCTGCCCGCGCTGAGCGTGATCCCGGCGGTCGAACCCGGCGACACCGTGTGGTGGCACGGCGACCTGGTGCACGCCGTCGCGGACGGCAGCAACCCGGACCGGTGGGGCAACGTCATGTACATCCCGGCCAGCCCGCACTGCGCCAAGAACGCCGCCTATGCACGCGCCTGCGGCCAGGCGTTCCTGGCCGGCGCGAGCCCTGGCGACTTCGCGGCGGAGGACTACGAGGTCAACTGGGTGGGTCGGGCCACCGTGGACGACCTCAACCGCACCGGTCGCGCCCAGCTCGGCCTGGACGAGGCCTAGCCAGGAGACCGGCAGGCCGATCAGCTCCGCTTTACATCTTGACGCGGTTTGTTACATACGTTTCAGTGTTTGCATGACCGCCCAGCCCGCAATCCCGAAGCGCACGGTGCGCACCCGCCGGATCGGGTTCGCCTACCCGAGCGGGTCGTTGCGCCGCCACTACGTACAGGGCGACCTGGTGATGAGCCACGTCGTCGCGGTGCTCTCCGGGCTGTTCCCGGAGGGCGAGGACTTCTTCATCCGCGCGGTGCGCCGCTACGCCGGCCAGGTCACCGACCCGGAGCTGAAGGCCCAGGTGGGTGGCTTCATCGGGCAGGAGGTCACGCACGGCCGGGAGCACCGGGCGCTCAACGACCGGCTCCGCGAGATGGGGTATCCGACCCGGCTGGTGGACCGGTTCACCTACTACCTGATGATCCGCTCCGACCGGCTCTTCCCGCACCGGTTCCAGCTCGCGGTCACCGCCGCCCTGGAGCATTACACGGCGACCATCGCCGAGTGCCTGCTGAGCAGCGCGGAGGCGCGGCGGCTACTGGGTGAGAACGAGGTCCGGTCGGTCCTGCTCTGGCACGCCCTGGAAGAGTCCGAGCACAAGACCGTGGCGTTCGACGTCTACCGGAGCACCGGCGGCACCGAACGCCTGCGGATCAACACGATGCGGCTGGTCAACACGCTGTTTGTGCCGATCGTCATCGGGCTGACCACGATCTCGCTGGCCCGCGACCCGGCGGCCTACAACCCGGTCCGGCTGATCCGGAGCTTGGCCGCGCTGCGTCATTCGCCGTTCCTCACCCGGGAGATGCTCGACCACGTGCGCGCCTACAACCGGCGCGGCTTCCACCCGGACGACTTCGACGCCACCGAGCTGCTGGAGCGGTGGAAGAACGAGCTGTTCGGCACCAACGGCACCCTCACCGACCACCTGAGGTAGCGGGCTGGGTCAGCGCCCGGCCGGGCGCGCCGGTGCCCTGCGTTGTTGCGGACTGTCGGCCGCCTCGCTTCCGTGTCACCTGCTGTCAACCTGCTGCCGTCGGTCGATCGGCACCTCGAGCTCTACCCCAGAAACGCCAGAGCTGCCGGCCCGGACCCCGCGAACGGCCATCGACCGGACCCGGCGGGCGGCGGATCCTCCCCCTGGCCACCAGCTCGATGGTGATCAGCACGGCGACCACCTCGGCGGCCAGCAGGCCGATCAGCACCAGCAACTGCGCGGCGCCGGCCTGGACCGGATCGCCGCTGCCCAACAACACCCCGACAAACGCGCCAGGCAGGGTGACCAATCCGACCGTGCGGGTCTGGTCCAACGGCGGCACCAGCGCCTGGGTGGCGGCCGGCCGGCACACCTCCATCGCCGCGTCCCGGGGCAGGAACCCGAGGGACAGCCCGGCCTCGTACTCGCCGTGCCGGGTGGCCAGCTCGTCCAGGGCACGGCGGCCGGCCAGCGAGGTCGCGGTCATCGCGCCGCCGATGACGATTCCGGCGATCGGCACGATGGCGATCCCGGTCAGCGGCACGGCGCCGCAGGCCACCACGATCGCGAGTACCGGGATGGTGCCCGCCGCGATGGGCAGCCAGGACGCCGCCGCGCCACCCCCTCGGGACACCCGCCGGGCCGATGTCCAGGACGCCACCGCGAACATCACCAGCACGAACAGCACGCTCAGCCACAGCGAACGAGCCACCACCACGATCACCGAGGAGACCAGTGCGAGCTGAGCCACCGCCCTGGCCGCCGCGACCACCACCTGGCTGCCCACGCCCAGTTGGGCAATCACCGCGGACCCGGCGGCGATCAGCAGCAACAACAGCACTGCGAGCCCCAGGCCCCAGCCGACTACGACCGCGGAACCTCCCATGGCGCAGCCCGTCCGCCTGGTCTCGGCGCTACCGGCCGCGCGGTGAGGCGAGGACGCGTGGTCGGGCGAGCCCGCCCGGGCCGAGGAGCCCGCGCAGCGGCGGAAGCAGCACCGGCGCGGCGGCCATGGTGAGCACCGCGATGGCGATCACCACCGGCCAGGCCAGCGAGCTCGGCGCGACCAGGCCGCGGACCAGCAGGTAGCCACCCAACTGCGCCGCGGTGGCCAGCCCGAGCCCGATGCTCAGCCAGCACGCCCGCAGCGACCAGCGCTGGCAACCGGCGCGCAGTCCGGCCAGCGCGGTGAACCGCCCGGGGCCGACCACCAGCAGCACACCCAACACCGCGGCCAGCAGCGTGGCGGTGCCGGCAAGCTCCCCGCCGGCGTCGAAGAACACAATCGGGCCGGGCTCGGTGCGCTCGGTCCACGGCTCGGCGGGCCCGGCCAGCAACACGCCCGTCCAGGTCGCGCCGGCAGTCACGCCGAGCAGCAGCAGCGCCACGCTCAGCCGCCGCAGGTGGGGCCGCGCCAGCTCAGCGCGCAACGCCGACGCGAGCCCGTCCACCGGGCCGCACTCGGCCACCGCCCGGTCGGTGGCTGCCTTCGCCTCGGCGCCGTCGGCCACCTCCCGCTCCACCTGGCAGAGCAGGTGGTCGCGCAGCTCGTCGAGCAAGTCGGCGGCGGCCGGGTCGGTCGACCGCGGCGACAGCAGCCCGCCCAGCCGCGCCAGGTAGCCGTCGATCGCGCCCCCGGGCTCCGGCCGGGTCATGCCGGGCTGCCCGGCGACGCCTGGAACCCCTCCGACGGCTCCAGCGCGGCGCCGATGGTGGCCACGAACTCCCGCCACACGCCTCGCTCGACGCTCAGCGCCCGCCGGCCGCGATCGGTGAGCTGGTACTCACGGCGGCGCCGCCCGGCGACGGTGGTCCAGGTACCCGCGATCAGGCCGGCCTCCTCGAGCCGGCGCAGCGCCGGATAGAGCGTCCCGCTTTCCAGGTCCACGGTTCCGCCGGTGCGCCGGCGCAGCTCCGCCATCACGGCGAACCCGTGCGCGGGCCCCGGCTCCAGAGCGGCCAGCAGCAGCCCGTCCAGATGTCCCTTCAACGCCTCGGCCCGCATGCCCCCGCCCTCTCTCGTGCCCATCGGCCCGAGCGCACCCACCAGGGCTTCCGCGCCGGCGGGGCGCTTCTCACCGATGCCACCCTACGGCTCCAGGCCCATGCGGAACCCCAAACTCACGCAAGCTGAGAGCGACCCGTTCTCTATATGTAGGACTGCTACGCTCCGATGGCGTCCGCCGCGTCCAGCGGGGACCGAAGACGATCAGGGGAGCGTCGCCAGGTGACTGGGCTCAGCTATCTGGAGGCGATCGTGGTCGGGGCGTTGCAGGGGGTGAGCGAGCTCTTCCCCATCTCCAGCCTCGGCCACTCGGTGCTGCTACCGGCGCTGATCGGGGGAAGCTGGGCGCGGGATCTGAACGTCTCCGCGCCCGAGTCGCCCTACCTGGCGTTCATCGTCGGCCTGCACGTGGCCACCGCGCTGGCACTGCTGGTGTTCTTCTGGCGAGACTGGGCGCGCATCCTGACCGGACTGTTCACCTCGCTGCGCGATCGCCGGGTGCACACCCCGGATCAGCGGCTCGCCTGGCTGCTGGTGCTGGGCACCATCCCGGTCGGGCTCACCGGTCTGCTGCTCGAGCACCTGTTCCGTACCACTCTCGGCCGTCCACTGCCTGCCGCCGCGTTCCTGCTGCTCAACGCCGTCGTACTGACGCTGGGCGAGCGGCTGCGCCGGCCAGCGCCGGTACCCGCCATGGCGGGTCCCGAGCAGTCCGGCGCCGAGGCGAGACCCGAGCCGTATTTGGCCGAGGCGACTGGCGCGTCGTCCGCCGAGGCGGACGAACGGCTGTCGGCGATGCCCACCCGCAGTGCGTTCCTCATTGGCGCGGCCCAGACTCTCGCGCTGCTGCCCGGGATCAGCAGGTCCGGGGTGTCGATGGTGGCCGGCCTGAGGCTAGGGCTCTCCCACGCCGAGGCCGCCCGGTTCTCCTTTTTGCTGGCCACCCCGGTGATTCTGGCCGCCGGGGTGCTGAAGGTCCCGGATCTGTTCGGGCCGCTCGGCGCCGGCATCGGCGGCCAGGTGCTCGCCGGCAGCGTCGCGTCCTTCCTGTCCGCCCTGCTCGCCGTGCGCTTTCTGACCCGCTACTTCGAGGCTCGCACGCTGTACCCGTTCGCCGCGTACTGCGCGATCGCCGGAGCGGGCAGCTTCCTCTGGCTGATCTCCCGGTGAGCTAGCCCGCCGGACGTTGGTGATCGCCAGTGGCGCCGTCGATGAGCTCCCGGACGATGTCCAGATGGCCGGCGTGCCGGGCGGTCTCCTCGATCATGTGCACCAGCACCCAGCGCAACGACACAGCCGGGCCGTACTCGACGGCGCCCAGCTAACAGCGGCCGTTTCGACCCTCGGTATTCCGCTGGCGGGCGGGGTCGGCGTGCACGCTACCTTGGAGTGGTGAAGCTCCCCCGGGTCCCGGACACCCGTTCCATCCCGCTCAGCCGTCGGCAGCTGACCATCGCGGTCGTGATCGTCGTACTGCTCGGGGGTGGGCTCTGGCTGGCGTTTGCTACCCGGGGCGAGCGCGCTGAGCAAGCCCCGCCGAGCGCCGCGCCCTCCGGCGCCGAGCCCGCGCCCGGCACGGTGAACTGGGAGGGCTGGAAGCTCACCCTCCCGGAGGAGGGCAAGAAGGGCAACGCCGCGATCGTCGAGCCGGCTGCCCTCACCCCGCCGTGGCTGACCGCCAACGAGGACGGCAGCCTCACCTTCTGGGCTCCGGCCGAAGGGGCGACCACGGAGAACTCCGACCACCCGCGCACCGAACTGAACAGCCTGAACAACTTCTCCGCCGCCACCAGCGGCCCGCACACCCTCAAGGCCTCGCTCGCGGTGAACCAGGTGCCCGAGGATTCGAAGTCGATCATCATCGGCCAGATCCACGGCGCGGACGACATCAGCTCGGTGCCCTACGTGATGATGCACTACCGGGACGGGGACCTGCGGGTGGTGGTCAAGCAGAAACACAAGGGCTCGGACCTCCAGTCCTACCCTCTGCTGACCGGGGTGCCGCTGAACGAGCGGTTCGACATCACCATCAGTGACATCGGCAATGGCCAGATGACCTTCTCCACGACCCACAACGGGCAGACCAGGCAGGCTAGCTCGCCGGTCCCGGACGCCTTCCACGACGAGACGGTCCGCTTCCAGGTCGGCGACTACCAGGGGGCCGACGAGAGCAAGGGCCCCAACGACGGCGGCAAGGTCACCTTCTATCAGATCAGCGAGCTCGCCACCGCCCCCTGAACCCGGGTGCGGGAGCCGCTCAGACCTTGCGCAGCCGGATCCGGGTGACCGCGTGGTCGCGGCCCTTGGTGAGCACCAGGGTGGCCCGGCCCCGGGTCGGCGCGATGTTGTTCCGCAGGTTCGGGCCGTTGATCTCATCCCAGAGCTGCTCGGCTCGCCGGGTGGCGGCCGGGGTGTCCAGGTCGGCGTAGCGGCGGAAGTAGGAGGCCGAGTCGCGGAACGCCGTCTCCCGCAGCCGCAGGAACCGGCTGATGTACCAGCTGCGCACGTCCTCCGGGACTGCGTCGACGTACACCGAGAAGTCGATGAAATCGCTCACCGCGAGGCTGGTTCGCCGGTCCCGGGTGGCCGGCGCCGGCTGCAGCACGTTCAGCCCCTCCAGCACCAGGATGTCCGGGCGGCGCACCACCATCGACTGGTCCGGCACGATGTCGTAGGTCAGGTGCGAATAGACCGGGGCGCGGACCTCGTCCTTACCGCCCTTGACCTCCCGCACGAAGCGCAGCAGAGCCCGCCGGTCGTAGGACTCCGGGAAGCCCTTGCGCTGCATCAGCCCGCGCGCCTCGAGCTCGGCGTTCGGGTACAGGAAGCCGTCGGTGGTGATCAGCTCGACGCGCGGGTGATGCGGCCAGCGGGCCAGCAGGGTGCGGAGCAGTCGGGCGGTGGTGGACTTGCCGACCGAGACCGACCCGGCGATGCCGATGACAAACGGGGTGCGGGCCGGCTGGTCGCCGAGGAACGTCCGGTACGCCCGGTAGAGCCGGCCGCCCTCCTGAACGTGCAGATTGAGCAGCCGGGACAGCGGCAGGTACACCTCGCGCACCTCGTCCAGGTCGACCTCGTCGCCCAGGCTGCGGATCTGCGCCAACTCGGCCGCGGTCAGCGGCA
>DATHIT010000109.1:0-2181 GCA_035489915.1 Pseudonocardia sp.
CGGCGCGGAGGTCAGCGCGCTGCCGCTGGAGCGACGCCGCCGCGAGGTCGTCCTGGTCACCCAGGAACAGCACGTGTTCGCCGGCACCCTGCGGGACAACCTCACGCTGCCCCGGTCGGCCACCGACGAGGAGCTGTGGGACGCGCTGCGCGCGGTCGGCGCGGCTGGCTGGGCGGGCCAGCTGTCCAGCGGGGTGGACACCACGCTCGGGGCCGGCGGCGAACCGGTCCCGCCGGCCACCGTGCAGCAACTCGCGCTGGCCCGGCTGATCCTGGCCGACCCGCACACCCTGGTGCTGGACGAGGCGACCTCGCTGGTCGACCCGTCGGTGTCCGGTGAGCTGGAGCGGTCACTGGCCGCGGTGCTGAGCGGACGCACCGTGGTGGCGATCACCCACCGGCTGGCCTCGGCGCGGGACGCGGACCGGATCGCCGTGATGGAGGATGGCCGGATCGTCGAACTCGGGTCGCACGAGGAGCTGATGACCGCCGGCGGCTCCTACGCCGAGCTGGTCCGCGCCAGCCGGACCGCCGACGTCACCCACTGACCCCGTGAGTGGCCAGCGGTTGTCATAGCAACGCTAGCCACTCACGGGGGCTAGTCTGCCGGGCGTGGCGGAACCGTCCAGGGTCGATAGCTCCAGGGTGGACAGTGAGGTAGGCCGGCTGCGCGCCGTGCTGCTGCACCGGCCGGGGCACGAGCTCACCCGGCTCACCCCGCGCAACAACGACCAGCTGCTGTTCGACGGCATCCCGTGGGTGGCCAGGGCCCAGCAGGAGCACGACGCGTTCGCCGCCGCGCTGACCGAGCGCGGCGTCGAGGTGCTGCTGCTGGGTGACCTGCTGGTCCAGGCGTTGGCGGAGGATCCCGCCGCCCGGGAGGCGGGCATCGCCAGCGTGCTGGACGAGCGTCGGCTCGGCCCACCACTGGCCGCCCTGCTCGGCGAGTTCCTCACCGACCTCCCGAACGAGGAGCTGGCCGAGGTGCTGATGGCCGGGCTGGCCTTCGCCGAGCTGCCCGGCGGGTCCACCGCGGCGGCGCTGGCCCGGTCGCTGGTGCGCACCATGCACGCCCCCACCGACTTTGTCCTCGATCCGCTGCCCAACCTGCTGTTCACCCGGGACTCCTCGGTGTGGCTGGCCGACCGGGTGGCGATCACCTCGCTGGCCCTGCCGGCCCGGCGCCGGGAGACCGCGCTGACCGACCTGATCTACGCCCACCACCCCCGGTTCGCCGGCACCAAGCGGGCCTACGAGGCACACCACGCCCCGGTGGAGGGCGGCGATGTGCTGCTGCTCGCCCCCGGGGTGCTGGCCGTCGGGGTGGGCGAGCGCACCACGCCGGCCGGGGCCGAGTCGCTGGCCCGCTCCGCGCTGGCCGACGGGCTGGCCACCGCCGTGCTGGTGGTACCGATCGCGCAGACCAGGGCGACCATGCACCTGGACACCGTGTGCACGAGGGTCGACCGGGACGCGGTCGTCATGTACCCGACAATCGCCAACACGCTGCGCGCCTACACGGTGCGGGCCGGGGCGAGCGGTGGCATCGACGTCTCCGGCCCGGCGCCGTTCCGGGTGGCCGCCGCGGCGGCGATGGGCGTCCTCGAGCTGCGCGTCATCGACACCGGGCTGGACCCGGTCACCGCCGAGCGCGAGCAGTGGGACGACGGCAACAACACCCTCGCGCTGGCCCCGGGCGTGGTGGTGGCCTACGAGCGGAACACCGAGACGAACGCCCGGCTGGTCGACGCCGGGATCGAGGTCATCCCGATCGCCGGCTCGGAACTGGGCTCCGGCCGGGGTGGGCCGCGCTGCATGTCCTGCCCCCTAGCCAGGGACCCGCTGGACTGAACCAACCGGCCGGCCACGCACACATCGGTGTCCTCACGCACATGCCGGAGCATGTGCGTGAGGGCGGCACAGTGTGCGTGAGCCGGTTTAGCGCAGGGTGACCTGGCGGCCGGCGAGGGAGTCTCTGGCGCGGCGTTCGGCGTCGGTTGGGGGGCGCTCGTCCAGGGAGGCCAGTGCCTCGGTGAGGCGGCCGGCGAACGCCTCGGCCGGCGCCGTCCACTCCTTGACGTGCATGTCCCGGTCCAGGTCCCACACCGGCACCAGCAGCCCGTGCGCGCGGAACGAGCCGACGTAGCGGGAGCCCTCGCCCAGGTCGAGCTCGTCGCCAGCC
>DATHIT010000110.1:0-8254 GCA_035489915.1 Pseudonocardia sp.
GCCGCGCTGCGCGCCGGCAAGGCCGTGCTGGTGGAGAAGGCGTTCACCGTCACCCCGGCGGCCACCCGGGAAATCGCGGAGCTGGCCGCCAGCACCGGGGTCTTCGCCATGGAGGCGATGTGGACCCGGTTCATGCCCACCATCGTGCGGGCGCGTGAGCTGATGGCCGACGGGGCGATCGGCGCCGCGGCTGCGGTGCAGGCCGACCTCGGGGTGCGTGCCCCGATCGACCCGGAGGACCGTTTCTACAACCCCTCAATCGGTGGCGGCGCCCTGTTCGACGTGGGCGTCTACCCGATCTCATTGGCGCAGATGGTGCTCGGCACCCCGGACTCGGTCACCGCCCATGGCGTCCTCGCCCCGGGCGGGGTCGACGTCGAGGAAGCCGTGCTGTTCGGGTACTCCGACGGTCGCAGCGCGTCGTTGTTCTCCTCGCTGCGCTGCGCCACCCCCGGGCAGGCCCGGGTGTTCGGCACCGACGGGTGGATCGACGTGCTCCCCCGCTTCCACCACCCGGACACCCTGATCCTGCACCGCGCGGGCCAGGAGCCCGAGACGATCATCCTCCCGCACACCGGCGGCGGCTACACCCACGAGCTACGTGAGGTCACCGAGTGCGTCACGGCCGGCCGGCCGGAGAGCGCGGTCATGCCGCTCGCCGACACCATCGCGGTCCAGGACATCATGGGCCAGGTGGCCGACCAGCTCGGCATGGTCCCCCAGGAGGGCCCGGCGGAGTTGTAGCCCGTCCGCCAGTGCTAGTCAGCCGCGCCGGGGCTGGCCGCGACGAGCTACTTCGCTAGCAGTTGGTTCTGGTACTCCGGGGGCATACCGCTCTGCCAGGCAAGCGGCTTGCCGAAGCGGACGAGTTCGCCGTAGGTCGCCGGGTCGACCCGGTCGGCGAGCACCAGGTCGAGGATCGGCTCGGCGGCCTGCGCCGGCGTCCGCGCCTGGCTGAAGTCGCCGAACCATGGACGTGAGGCCGGGGTGTCGACGAGCCCGGGGCAGACCGCCGCGACCAGGGTCCCTTCCTCCGCGTCGCGCTCCCGGCGCTGTGCCGCGACCGCTCGCACCGCGGCGACCTGCGCCACCTTGGACGGCAGGTTGAGCCATTGCGGCCAGCCCAGCTCCTCGGCGGTTCCGGCGTGGATGGCGGCCCGCCACGACTCGACGACCTCCTCGACCTCCTCGAGCGAGGCGCCGTCGAACCGGGGGTGCAGGCGGGGGTCCAGGTGGCCGAGGGTGCCCAGCGAGCTGGCCACGACGATCAGCCGACCGCCGGGGCGAAGGATCGGGCCGAACGAGCCCAGCATCGCGTGCGTGCCGCCGTTGGCGACGTTGATGAACTCGTCAGCCTGCTCGGACTGCGGGCGCTCAGGGGTGATCCGGGCGGCCGCGTTGGACACCACGATGTCCACCCCGCCGTGACTTTCCTTCAGCTCGGCGGCCAGCGTGGCTACCGCCTGGGCGTCGCTGACGTCGAGCGTTCGTCCTTCCACCCGGCTCCTGGTGTCCGGGGCCTTGGCGACGAGGGCGGTGGCGTCCGCGACCCGCTGGTCGTGGCGGCCGGTGAGCAGTACCAGGTCGTTCGGGCCCATCCGGGCGGCCAGCCCCTCAACCAGCGCGAAGCCGATGCCTTGGTTAGCCCCGGTGACCAGTGCGATGCGTGCTGTCATGACGTCCAGGCTAGGAACGCCGTGTCCATGCGGCCAACGAAACTTCGGCATGGGTGGTATGCGTAATAGTCATGGACTTCGGCAACGTCTCGCTGACCGGGCTGCGGGTCTTCCGCGAGGTGGCCGAGCGCGGCACGCTCACCTCCGCCGCGACCGCACTGGGCTACACGCAGTCCGGGGTGTCCCGGCAGATCGCGGCCCTGGAGCGCGCCGCGCGGGCGCCGCTTCTGGAGCGGCGTCGAGATGGGGCACGGCTGACCCCCGCCGGGCATATCGTGCTGCGCCGCGCGGTGGCCGTTCTCGACCACATCGACGCCACTACGCGCGAGTTGGACGGACTGCCCGCCAAGGCTGGGACGGTGCGGCTGGGCTGGTACACCAGCGCCGGTGCCGTGGTGATCCCGAGGGCCATCGCCGCGCTGCGGCGCAGCCACCCCGCGATCACGGTCATCACCAGGGAGGGCAGCACACCCGCGCTGGTCCGCGCGCTGCGGGCCGGCCGCGTCGACCTCGCGCTGCTGGCTTCGGTGCCACCGTTCCGTCCGCCCGATACCGAGTCGCCCCCGCTCGTCCTGCGCACGCTCGCCGAACGAAGCCTGAGCGTCGCGGTGCCCGCCACCCATCCGCTCGCCCTGGCTGACTCCGTCGACGTCGCCGACCTACGAGGCCAGCGCTGGATCGCCAGCCCCTCCTCCAGGGAGGAGAAACTGATGGGAGTCTGGCCGGGGTTGGACGAAAGACCCGAGATCGCGCACACCGCCCGCGACTGGCTGGCCAAGCTGCACCTGGTCGCGGCCGGCTGCGGACTGACCACCGTGCCCTCCTCGCTGGCCAGCGCCGCTCCCCCGGGTGTGCGTGTGCTCAACGTGCGCGGCGGCCCCGGGGAACAGCGCCGCATCCTGCTGGCCCGGCTGCCACACCCACTGCCCGAGCCAGCCGCGCGCCTAGCCGACGCGCTACACGCCGCCGTCGCCGAGGCAATCCCACCCGAACCGACCTAGCCCCCGCCGGGGCCCCCGCCCGGGCGCATCCAGCCCACGCAGACCCAGTACCGCTCGCGCAGACCCCACAGACTCTGCACCGGCCGCGGCCGGTCTGCGCGGGCAGAATTGCCGCGGTATCGCGGTTTACCTGCTGTCTAGCGTCGGCAACGATCGAGCCATGCCGATCGACCACCACCTGCTCGTGCTGTTCGCGGTGACCACCACCGTCGCCATGGTGACCCCCGGGCCGGACATGCTGTTCGTCCTGGGGTGCGGCGTGAAGGGCGGGCCACGGGCGGGTCTGCTGGCCACGGCGGGGGTGGCGACCAGCGAGGCGGTGCACATCATCGTGGCGGCCGCCGGGCTGGCCGCGCTGTTCGCGGCGGTGCCGGTGGCCTTTACCGCCGTGCGGCTGCTCGGCGCCGCCTACCTGATCTACCTCGGCGTGCAGCTGATCCGGCACCGCAACGACGACCGGGGCGAGGTGCCGGTGGCCACCGGTGGGATCTCCGGCCGGCGGGCGTACCTGAACGGCCTGCTGACCAACCTGCTGAACCCCAAGATGGTGATCTTCACGATCGCCTTCCTGCCCCAGTTCATCAATCCGCAACTGGGCGATGTCTGGCTTCAGTTCGCCGTGCTCGGCGCGATCATGATCGTGCTGGAGTTCCTGGTCGACGGCACCGTCGGGGTGCTCGCCGGGCAGATCGGCGGTTGGCTGCGGCGTCGGCACGCCGCGCGGCGCCGGGTGGATGTGGCCACCGGGGGCCTGTTCATCGGGCTGGGCGTGCGGCTGGCCGCCGAGCGGTAGCTCCAGCCGTTCCGCTGGAGGTTGCAACCCGACTGAGGTGCAACAGAGCGCATTTACATGGTCAAGGTTGCCTTCTTGGCAGCCGATAGGTGAAGTGGGGAAGTAAACCTCGAATGCGGCCGGCAGCTGGCGCGAAAAGGAGTCTCTGTGACGACGGTACTGGTCAGCGACGATCGTCGAATCGTTCGCGAGGAACTCACGCGGGTCATGTCCGCGGTCGACGGGATCCTGCGCGTCGAGGGCATCTCCCACGAGTTGTTGCTGATGCGCTACGCCCGCCAGCCAGTTGACCTCGTGCTCGTCGGGGCTCAACGCAGCGCTCCAACCGGGGTGGAGATCGCCCGCCGGCTGGTCATCGCATACCCGGACGCAAACGTCATCGTCTTCGGCACACCGATGGACGCGGGCAGGATCGCCCAGGCGATCGCCGCCGGAGCCCGAGGCTACCTGCGGTGGGACGTGGCTCGACCGGAATTGGTCGCCACCCTGGCCCACGCGGTCAGCGCCACCGCGGCCCTGCCGATGCCGGACCGGACCTCGCGCGGCCCGGAACTGCAGCTCACCGAGCGAGAGTTACAGGTATTACGGGGCATGAGCCAGGGCAAGAGCAACGGGCAGATCGGCCGCGAGCTCTACCTCTCCGAAGACACCGTAAAGACGCACGCACGGCGCCTGTTCCGCAAGATGCATGTGACCGACCGCGCCGAGGCAGTGGCGCACGGCTTCCGCCGGGGCCTGGTCTCCTGACCCCGCGCACGCCCGATCCAGTCCTGCCGGATTTCAGCCTGGGGTCGTGAGTGGCGATGGTCGCTATAGCGACCATCGCCACTCACGACCTACCGCGAAGGCGACTCCGCCGACTAGTTCTCCGCCCCGAAGAGGTTGGCCTGCACCCGCAGGATGTGCGCGCGCATGTGCGCCTGGGCCGCGGCGCCGTCGCGGTCCAGCAGCGCCTCGTAGATGTCGCGGTGATCGCGCAGGTAATCCTGCCGGCGCTCCTGGGTGAAGTTGCGCTTCTTGAGCCGCCCCCACAGCGGCTGGTGGCGCGCCCCGTTGATGGTGTCGCAGATCTGGACGAGCAGCGCATTGTGCGTCGCGGCGGCGAGCGCCCGATGGAACGCGGCGTCCCAGCGCTCGAACTCCTCGTGCTCCTGGTGGGCCTCGCCGCCGCGCAGGCATCGCTCCATCTCGACGAAGTCGTCCCGGTTCGCCGCCGTCGCGACCAGCGGCATGGTCTGCGGCTCGATGAGCAGGCGCACGGCCATGATCTCGGCCGGACTGGTGGCCTGGACCTGCAGTGGGGCCGCCGGCTCGGAGCGGGCCGGACCGACGAACGTCCCTCGGCCCACGTGCCGGATGATCCGCCCCTGCGCCTCGAGGTTGGCCAGCGCGCGGCGCACCGCGGTGCGGCTCGCACCCGATCGCTCGGCCAGATCCCGCTCGGTGGGCAGCCGAGCGCCCGGTCCGAGCTGCCGCTCGCGTACCTCGCGCTCGATCAGCGCGATCACGTCCGCGTCGGTGATCCGGAGCGGGCGGTAAGGCAATGTACTGGCCACGTGTCAACCAATCGAGGTATGGGTCGTAGCCAGGGTAACCGAGAGCCCGCGCCGCACGTCGGGTCCGGCGCTCAGGTCCGACCGCTGACTGCCCCGTTCGCCGGTCAACGGTAAGTCTCCGCCTCGCAACCAATTTCGCCGCAATGCCGTGATTGGTTTCGATTGATTTGTCCGCCGATCGGTACCCATCCGGACGTGGGGTTTCACTTGTGACAGTAGTGACTCCTGAGGTTTGTGGGATTAGCATCCCCGGGTCCCTCCCGCAAGACGGCACGCCGGGGGAAGCGCCGGCGGTGCCCAACCGAGACCGCAAAGGACGCCCATGAACAGCGTGAAGAGGCTGCCAGCCATGGCCGCCCTGGTAGCCGCCGGCTTACTCGCGACGGCGGGTACCGCGACCGCAACGGAGAACCACTCACTCGCCGCCGGTCACGGCGGCGCGATCGCCCTCTCCGACTTTTTCCCAGGAGACCTCGACGGGGGCGGCAGCACCGCGGTGAACTCAGCCGGCGACGGCAGCGCGACGCAGACCGCGATGCAGCCGCGGACCGACACGAGCACGCACACCCGGACGGTCACCGCGCCGGAGATCGACAGCCACAACGACCTCAACTCGCACAACCGCTCGCACTACCGGGACAGCCACGACCAGACCACGGTCACCCGAGTCCAAGAGCCCGAGTACCCGTACGGCCCTCTGTGACCCGGTGGCGGTGCCAGTTGACGACCGCGCACACCCTCGCGCCGCCGCACACAGGTTGGACGGTGTGCGAGGCGGTGCGAGGGTGTGCGTCGTGACGGTCGATCGGGTTGAGGCTCGGGTCAGGCCGGGGCGAGATGGGAGTGGAGGAACTGCACGAGGCGGTCCATCACCTCTTGGGTGGACCAGGGCAGTGCCGCCGCCGGGTTACCCAGGAAGGCCAGGTCGCCGTGGTTGGCGCCGGCCAGCACGAGCCGGGTGCTCTCCACCCCCGCGGCCCGCAGCGCTGTGTGCAGCAACAGCGTCTGACTCGGTGAGACAAGCGTGTCCGCGCTGCCGTGCATGAGCAGGAACGGCGGGTCAGACCGTTCCACATAGGTGATCGGGTCCGCGGCCGCCACCGCCGAGGGGTTGTCCGCCAGCGAGCGGCCCGCGCCGACTCCGGCGTAGCGGGCCGCGGCGGTATCCGGGGCAAGCCAGGCGCGCCGGGTCGCCGCGTCGAAGTCGTCGGACAGCCGGGCCAGATCGGAGGGGCCGAACTTGTCCACCACCGCGCGCACCGCGCTGCTCTGGTCCAGGTTCGCGCCGACGTCGAACTCGGACATGCCGGCGGTGACCCCCACCAGCGAGGCCAGGTAGCCGCCGGCGGACTCCCCCCAGACCGCCACCCGGGAAGGGTCGATCCGGTACTGGTCCGCGTGCGCGCGCAGGTAGCGGATCGCCGCCTTGACGTCGGACACCCCGTCCTTCCAGGTCGCGCCGTCGGTCACGGTCCGGTACTCGACGCTGGCCACCACGAAGCCGGACTCGGCGACGTAGCTGCGCAGGTTCAGCCCGTTGGTCTTGCCGGCGGAGATGAACCCGCCCCCGGTGACGTAGACGACCAGCGGCGCGCGCGACACGCCCTGGGCAACCTGGATGTCCATCTTCAGCGGGTGTGGCTGGCCGCCTGGCCCGGTCGGCGTGGCGAACTGCACGTCCGAGTAGGTGTCCAGCCCGGTCTTGCCGCACTGGATCTGCGGGCCGGTCAGGTTGGTCAGCACTGTGCTGGTGCTCGTATCGCTGGGCGCAACCGACGAGGCGACAGCGATGCCCGAGCCAGCCGGCCCAGCCTGCGCGGCCTGCCCAGCCGGCGAGGCCGGCGAGGCCGGCGCCGCTTGCCCAGGGGGCGCGGCCTGCCCAGAGGGCGCGGCCGGCGCGGGACCAGCGGGCGCGGTTGGACAGTCGTGCGGCGCGGCCGGAGCGGCGGAGCGACTCGGGGCCGCTGACCGGCTCGGTCCCGTGCAGGCAACCAGCACCACTACCCCAACGAGTACCCCGACCACCGCCTTACCCACAGCCATCCTGCCAACCTCCCGCGGAAAAACATAACAGAGATAGATATAAATCTACACCTATCTCCCCCACCCACGCGCCGCCGCCCGTACCGACCACCTCGACTTGTCGCGTCTTTTTCCAACGACAAGTGCCACTGGTCGCGTCTTTTTCCAACGACAAGTGGTCAGGTCATGTCGCGGGGCGTGGCGAACCGCCAGGTCCGGTGGAAGATCTGTTGGTCGCCTAGGTAGGTGGTTAGGTCGGTGTTTACGTAGAAGGCGTCCTTGTCGCAGGTCATCTCGCCGCGGGCGACCACCGTGGTCTGCCAGTCCGCGCGGGACAGTTGGATGCGCCGCTCACTGCGCACGGTCGCGGAGTTCGGGTCTTCGTCGACGATGTGGAAGGTGTCCCGTTCGTGCGAGTGATACCGCATGTCCTCGCCGAGCTCTTCGCGCTGGTATCCCCCGCCGCTCTGGTAGACGGCGGTGACCTCGCCGGTGACCAGGTCGCGCGTGATGCTGCCGCGTTCGGACTCGTCGACCGGCGTGTGCGGGAACTGCCGTGCCTGTACCGGTTCGGGAAACGGGAACCGGGTATCCGCGTCCCCGGTCAGCACCGGGAAGTGAATGCGCGAGCCGGGCAGGAACACGGTCAGCCGGACGGGCTCCGGAGAGGGCCAGACGATCGGCCAGCAGGTCGGCGCGATCGCAACGCGCACCCGGTGCCCCTCGGGGATCGAGTAGCCGATCGCGTGCAGCGGAAATCGAACCCGGTAGCGTCGGTCGGGTTCGAGCAGCTCGGGCCGCTGGTGTCCGTCCCGGTGGGTCAGGTTGAGCACGCCCCGGGTGATCAGGGTGGAGGCGCCGTCGGCGGCCACGTCACACACCCGGACCGCCACCAGGGCCTGGTCCCGGTCCGCGCTGAGCTCCAGGTCCGCCTCGATCACCCCCAGAACGTCCAGTCGTGCCGGAAGTGGATCGCTGTCGAAGCACAGGGCTACCGCGTCCTCGGCGCGCTGGTCCACCGCCTCGTCGAAGGACGTCCCGTAGGCGCAGGACCGACCACCCAGAACGCCGTGTGACTGGACCGCCGCAACCTCCGACCGGCTCGAGCTTTCCACCCCGGCCGGGCTGCCGAACCGGAGCACACCAGGCTCCAGCGTCGCCACGTGCTGCTCGACCGCCGGGGTCGGCCAGGACGTGGTGGCCACC
>DATHIT010000111.1:0-6223 GCA_035489915.1 Pseudonocardia sp.
CCGGCCAGGTTGGGCTGCTTCGGGCTGCACGAGTGGGCCATGGTGTACCGGGACGACCGGCCTCGGCACGAGCAGCTGCCGCTGCGGCTGGGCGCGGCCGGGACCGACGCGGTGGTGGAGTCCATGCCGCTGCGCTGCACGCACCACGACGCGTTCCGGTTCTTCACCCCCGCCGCCGTGCCGCGCAACGAGACCGCGCCGACCAGGGCAGGTCAGCCGGACACCGAGCAGCCGGGCTGCCTGCACGCCACCATGGACCTGTACAAGTGGGCGTACAAACTGGCCCCGGCCACCCCGTCCGAGCTGGTCGCGGACTGCTTCGAGCTGGCCGTGGCGGTCCGCGAGCTGGACATGCGGGCCAGCCCGTACGACCTCACCGAGCTCGGCTACTCGGCGGTGCCGATCGAGACCCCGGCCGGGCGGGCCGAGTACGCCAGGCAGCAGGCCGAGTTCGCCCGGCGGGCCGAGCCACTGCGCGCCCGGCTGATCGAGCTGGCCGAGCGGGTCGCCACCGGCCGGGCCGCCGCCCTCACCTGACCAGGTAGCGCAGCACCGCGGTGTCGCCCAGCTGGCGCACGTCCACCAGCCGCAGCCGCTCACGGCGTGCTCCGGGGCCGAGCAGCCGGGGCGCGGCCGGGTCACCGACGAACAGCGGGGCCACCGCCAGCCGCACCTCATCCACCACGTCGTGCGCCAGAAACAAGGTGTGCACCTCTGCGCCGCCCTCCACCATCAGCCGCCCGATGCCGCGCCCGGCCAGGTCTTCCAGCAGCGTGATGAGGTCCAGCGGGTCACCGCCGCCGACCACGGTGGCCACCGCACCGAGCCGCCCGGTGGCCGCCGCGACCGCCGAGTCGGGCAGGTACACCAACCGCTCGGCCTCCCCGGCGGTGAAGAAGGCGGCGGCCGGGTCGAGGTCGCCGGAGCTGCTCAGGGTGACCTTCACCGGGTTGGCCGGCAGCCCCCTGGCCACCCGGTCCCGGCGGTGCTCGGCCGAGCGGACCAGCAGCCGAGGGTTGTCCGCGCGCACCGTGCCGGCGCCGACCAGGATGGCGTCCACCCCGGCGCGCACCTCGTCCACCTCGGCGAAGTCCTCCGGCGAGGAGAGCAGCAGCCGCTCCGGGCTCGCGTCGTCCAGGTAACCGTCCACCGACACGGCGGCGGACAACAACACATACGGCCGACGCGGACTCACCCCGTGAGGCTAGTGTCCCGTGTCCCCAGGGTCGTGAGTGGCGATGGTCGCTATAGCGACCATCGCCACTCACGACCGCTGACCTGCGTCAACCGCCGAGGTAGTCGTTGGTGAACGTCTTGCTCAGGTCGATGTTCGCCTGGGCGATCTCCGGGGTGAACTCCTTCAGCACGCCGTGCACCGCCTGCGCGCCGGAGGTCTCGATCCGGCCGTCCGGGGAGAACGCCTGCTTGGCGCTCTCGATGGCCTGCGCGTAGATCTCCGCGTCCCCGGCGGAGTATTCCGGCGGCATCTTCGCCGCGATGTCCGCCGCCGGGTGACTGTGCACGTAGTCCAGCGCGCGCTTGATCGCCCTGGCCAGTTTGCGCGCGGTCTCCGGGTTGTCGCGCAGCCAGCTGGCGTCGGAGTAGAGCACGGCGGCCGGGTAGGTGGACACCTTCAGATCGCGCTGCACTCCCGCCGCGGTGCGGGTGTCGGACAGCACCCGGACCGCGTCGGCCCCGACCCTCTTGCGCAGCAGGGAGAACGCCGGGTCGAGCATCACCGCGGCGTCCACCTGCCCGGTCTCCATGGCCGCCACCGCCGAGCTGTCCCCGCCGACGGCCTGTGGCGCGGCGTCGGTGGCGGCCAACCCGTTCTGCACCAGCAGGTACTTGAGGTAGAAGTCGGTGGACGAGCCGGGCGCGGTGACGCCGACCTTGGTGCCCTTCAGGTCGGCCACCGAGTTGATCGGCTTGGACGCCTTCGGCGACACCGCGAGCACCAGCGACGGGTAGCGCAGCATGTTCACGAACGCCACCACGTCGCGCTTCTTGGCCTGCATCTGGATGGTGTGGTCGTAGTAGCCGCTGACCACGTCCACGCTGCCGCCCTGCAGCGCCTGCAGTGCCTTCGAGCCGCCCTGCAGGTCCTCGATGCGCACGTTCAGGCCCTCGTCCCGGTAGTAGCCGAGCCGGTCGGCCAACGTGGTCGGCAGGTACACCAGCAGCGGCTGCCCGCCCACGCCGAGCCGCACCTCGCCGCCGGAGTCACCGCCGCCCGAGCCGCCGCAGCCGGCCAGCACCAACACCGCCGCCAGCGCCGCCGCGACCAGTGCCATCCCTCGTCGCCCCATCGCGACCCCCTTCAGTTCGCGCCGGTGTCCGCCCGGCCGGTCGGCCGCCACCGCAGCAGGTACCGCTCGCCGCGGTGCACCACGACGTCGATCAGCAGCACCACGATGGACAGCACCACCATCCCGGCGAACACCGCCGTGGTGTCGAAAACACCCTCTGCCTGCGAGATCAGGAACCCGATTCCCTCCGACGCACCCAGGTACTCGCCGACCACCGCGCCCACGATGGCGAACCCGACGCTCACGTGCAGGCTGGAGAAGATCCAACTCAGCGCGCTGGGCAGGAACACGTGCCGCAGCAGCTGCCCCTCCTTCGCGCCGAGCATCCGGGTGTTGTCCACCAGCACCTGGTTGACCTCGCGGATGCCCTGGTAGGTGTTGAAGAAGACGATGAAGAACACCAGGGTGAAGCCGAACGCGACCTTGGACCAGATGCCCAGCCCGAACCAGAGCAGGAAGATCGGCGCCAGCACCACCCGGGGCAGCGAGTTCGCCACCTTGATGTACGGGTCCAGCACCTCGGCCAGCACCTGCACCCTGGCCAGCAGGAACCCCACGCCCAGCCCGGCGGCCGAGCCGATCAACAGCGCCAGCATCGCCTCCACCAGGGTCACCCAGAGATGCCGGAAGATTCCGCCGTCGGCCACCCAGGCGCCGATCTGGCCGACGATCGCGGACGGCCGGCTGAAGAAGAACGGGTCCACCAGGCCGGTCGCCGCGCCCAGTTCCCATGCGCCGAGCAGCACCACGCCGATGAGCAGTTGGGCCAGCCGGATCCGCACCGCGCGCCTGTTGTCCCGGCGCCGTCGCCTGGCTGATTCAGTTGCCGGTCGCGTGCGCGGCTGAACGCTCATAGCTGGTCATCACCTCCGTCCGCAGGTCCGACCAGATCCGTGTGTACGTCTCGGTGAACGCCGGCTCGGTGCGGATGTTCAGCAGGTCACGAGGTCGAGGCAGGTCGATGGGGTAATGCCCGACAACCCGGCTAGCCGGCCCGGCGGAGAGCAGCCCCACCTCGTCGGACAGCGCTATCGCCTCGTCCAGGTCATGGGTCACGAACAGCACGGTCTTGCTGGTGCCGGTCCACAGCGCGAGCAGCTCGTTCTCCATGATCTGCCGGGTCTGCACGTCCAGCGCGCCGAACGGCTCGTCCATCAGCAGGATGTCCGGGTCCACGATCCAGGTCTGCGCCACCGAGGTGCGCCGCCGCATTCCGCCGGAGAGCTGGTGCGGGTAGGACCGCTCGAACCCGGCCAGCCCGACCCGGCGGATCCATTCCATCGCGGTCTCGGTGCGCTCGGCCGTCGGGACGCCGCGCAGCTGGAGGCCGAGCGCGACGTTGTCCAGCACGGTCTTCCACGGCAGCAGCCCGTCCTGCTGGAACAGGTAGCCGGCCCGGTCGTTCAGCCCGCGCAGCGGTACTCCGTCGATGCGTACCTCGCCGCTGGTCGGGGTGATCAACCCGGCCGCGACGTTGAGCAGGGTGGACTTGCCGCAGCCGGTGGGCCCGACCACAGAGACGAACCGGCCGGCCGGCACATGCAGGTCGATGTCCCGCACCGCCGTGTACTCCGAGCCGTCCGGGCCCCAGTAGGAGATCGTTATCCCGGCCAGTGATACCTCCGCCACGACACCCCCTCGGCGCTGGCCCCCGGCCGCGCGCCTGATCACCGTCGATCCTCCGGCGCAGTCTCTCCCGACGACGCCGCCCGGCGCCACCCCCTCTGACGCCGCTCGGCGACGCCCCTCGCGTCGCCGCGCGCCTGCGCGCGCATCCGCGCGCAGGGTCGCCGGCGGATGCCCGGCGACCGGCACACTGGGCGGATGGCGAGGACGGTGCTGGTGCTCGTCGCGGTGGCGCTGCTGATGCTGGCGCTGCTGTGGGCGGTGCAGCGGCGGATCATCTACCTGCCGGCGGGTCATCCAGGCCCGGCGTCGGTGGCCGGGCCGACCGCGCGCGAGGTGACCGTGCCCACCGAGGACGGCCTGGAGCTGGGGGCCTGGCTGGTCGGGCCGACCGGTCCGGATCGCGGCGTGCACGTGCTGTTCGCGTCGGGCAACGCCGGGCACCGAGGATACCGGGTGGGGCTGGCCCAGCGGCTGGCGGCGGAAGGGTTCAGCGTGCTGTTGCTGGACTACCGGGGGTTCGGCGGTAACCCGGGCAGCCCGTCGGAGCAGGGGTTGGCCCAGGACGTGCGGGCGGCTCGGCGGTTCCTGCTGGAGCACGCCGGCGCCCGGCCGGATCGGCTGATCTACTTCGGCGAGAGCCTGGGCGGAGCGGTGGTCACCGGGCTGGCGGTCGAGCATCCGCCGGCCGGGCTGCTGCTGCGCTCGCCGTTCCGGGACCTGGCCTCGGTCGGCCAGCTGCACTACCCGTTCCTGCCGGTACGGCTGATGCTGCGCGACCGGCTCGACGTGGTCGGTCCGATCCAGCGGGTCCGCGCGCCGACCATCGTGGTCTACGGCGGCGCGGACCGGGTCGTACCGCCGGAACAGAGCGAGGCGGTGGCGGCGGCCGCGCCCGGGCTGGTGCGCACGCTGCGGCTGCCCGGCGCGGACCACAACGACCCGGTGCTGCTGGACGGCGACGAGATCATCGCCGCCGTGGTGGACCTATCCCCAACGTCGTGAGTGGCGATGGTCGCTATAGCGACCATCGCCACTCACGACGAGTAGGCCTCGATCGGCGGGCAGGAGCAGACCAGGTTGCGGTCGCCGTAGGCGCCGTCGATCCGGCGCACCGGCGGCCACACCTTGCCCTCGGGGTTGCCGGTCGGGAACGCGGCCAGCTCGCGGGGGTACGGGTGGTCCCACTTGTCCGCGATGCACGCGGCGGTGTGCGGCGCACCGCGCAGCGGGTTGTCCTCCACCGGCCACTCCCCCGCCCCGACCCGGTCGATCTCGCTCCGGATGGAGATCATCGCGTCGCAGAAGCGGTCCAGCTCGGCCAGGTTCTCGCTCTCCGTGGGCTCCACCATCAGCGTGCCGGCCACCGGGAAGGACATGGTCGGCGCGTGCAGCCCGTAGTCGGCCAGCCGCTTGGCCACGTCGTCCACGGTCACGCCGGTGGCGGCGGTGATCGGGCGCAGGTCCAGGATGCATTCGTGGGCGACGAACCCACCCTTGCCGGAGTAGAGCACCGGGTAGTGCTCGCCCAGCCGACGGGCCACGTAGTTGGCCGCCGCGACCGCGACGAGGGTGGCCCGGCGCAGCCCGTCGGCGCCCATCATCCGCAGGTAGGCCCAGGAGATGGGCAGCACGCCGGCGCTGCCGTACTCCGCGCCGGACACCGCCCCGGCGCCCCGGTCCGGCAGGTACCGGGCCAGGTGCTCGCGCACCGCCACCGGCCCGACCCCCGGCCCGCCGCCACCGTGCGGGATGCAGAACGTCTTGTGCAGGTTCAGGTGGCTCACGTCGCCGCCGAACTCACCGGGCTTGGCCAGCCCGAGCAGCGCGTTCAGGTTGGCGCCGTCCACGTACACCTGCCCGCCGGCCTCGTGCACCGCCGCGCACACCTCGCGCACCCCGGCCTCGTACACCCCGTGGGTGGACGGGTAGGTGATCATCAGCGCGGCCAGCGCGTCCCCGTGCTCGGCGATCTTGGCACGCAGGTCGGCCAGGTCCACGTCGCCGTTGGTCTCGCAGGCCACCACGACCACCCGCATGCCGGCCATCACCGCCGAGGCGGCGTTGGTGCCGTGCGCGCTGGCCGGGATCAGGCAGACCTCCCGGTGCGCCTCGCCGTGGTCCCGGTGATACGCCCGGATGGCCAGCAATCCGGCCAGCTCGCCCTGGCTGCCCGCGTTGGGCTGCAGGGATACGGCGGCGTAGCCGGTGAGGTCGGCCAGCCAGCGCTCCAGGTCGGCGACCAGGCTGAGCGTCCCGGCCGCGTCGGCGGTGGGCACCAGGGGGTG
>DATHIT010000112.1:0-15659 GCA_035489915.1 Pseudonocardia sp.
CGGACCGAGGTCGTCGAACCGTCCACGGCCACCAGGATCACACCCGGCCCGTCGCCGGTCCACGAGTTAGGAGCTACGTTCCCCATGCGATCATAATAACTCTTTTTACATAAGCACGTGATACACTAAGGGGGTGACCGAGGTTACTGCACCGACCCCCGAACGGTGCGACATCGTTGCCGGCCTGGAGCGGTTGCTCGGGTTGATCCGCCTGCTCAGCCCGAGCGGCGGGATCAGTTTGACCACCGCTTCCACCCTGGCGCGGCTCGCCGCTGCCGGCCCCCACCGACTCTCCGACCTGGCCGCCAGGGAGGGCGTCACACAGCCGGCGATGACCCAGCTGGTCTCCCGGCTGGAGCGGCACGGGCTGGCCGAGCGGCGAGGGCACCTAGACGACCGCCGGGTGGTGATGGTGCACATCACCCCGGCCGGGCGGGAGCTGCTCGACCAACGCCGCCAGCAGCGGGCAATCCGGTTGGCCGGGCTGCTCGACGTGCTCTCCCCCGAGGATGAACGGAAGATCGCCGCCGCGCTGCCGGCGCTCGCCCGGCTGACCGACCCGCACGCGCCGTCCCCCGAGCAGCCCTCGGCCAACCCGGCGGACAACCGGTCCGGCGCCCGCGAACGCGAGACGGCCTGACCCCTCTCCGACCCGAACGCGCTAGTTAGCCGCCGTGCGCTAGCTAGCCGCCGTGCGCGGCGATCGGTTGCTCCGCGCCGCTGTCCACCAACCGGCCGGTCCGGGTCGCCCAGCGCTCGAACACCACGGTGCCGTAGGGCGGAATGCCGGCCAGCACGGCCAGCACACCCACCGGAACCGACCAGGGCTGCCGCCGCCACACCAGCACGGATATCGCCAGGTAGATCAGGAACAGCACGCCGTGGATCGGCCCGAAGATCTGTACTCCGATCTCGTTGTGCACCACCAGGTACTTGAACACCATTCCGATGAGCAGCCCGGTCCACGAGATCGCCTCCGCGACCGCGGCCACCCGGAACCAGCGCACCTCCGAGTTCCGCATGGCCTCCACTCTGCCCGACCTCAGTCGGTTCCCGCCGCCAGGGAGGGGGTCGCGCCGGACACACCCGCGTAGCCGTTGAGGAAGGCTCGGACGGCGGCGGTCAGCGCCTCGTCGACCTGCTCCTCGGTCATCGGGTCGGCCCACGGCGTGTACTGCTGGGGGAGCTCGGCCGAGGTCAGCGCGACCAGATGCCCGGCCGCCCGGAACGGGTCCTGGATGCGCAGCAGCCCCTGTTCGGCGAATGCGCGCAGTCGATCGGCCACCTCGCGTCGCACCCGAAGCGGACCGGCCTCGCGCCAGGCGTGCAGCATCGGAGGCGGGAAGTGCGCGGCTTCGGCGCTGATCTGCCGGATCATCGCGAAGTGTTCGGGGTGGTCGAGGGACTGGTGGGTCAGCGCCCCGCCGATCAGCACCAGGTCCGCCTCCAGCCGGTCCGCCGTCGGCGGCCCGTCGGCAAGGCCACGGCGCAGCGTCTCGACGAACGTGTCGGCGACCTGGGTCGCGCTGACCTGGAGCACGACGCCGAACAGCTGCTCCTTGCTTTCGAAGTGGTTGTAGATGGTCCGGGTCGACACGTCCGCCTCGCGGGCGATCGCGTCGATGCTGGTCCGCATGTAGCCCTCGCGCCCGAATACCACCCGGGCCGCGCTCATGATCGCGTCACGCTTGGGCGCCCGTCCCCGGCGCGGCCGGGTCGGGGTTTCCGAGTTGTGCACGGTCATCGACGCTCACCCTAGCGTTGGCTTTTCTGCCATACACGTTGTACTTTACTTTTGGTGCGCACGTCTACCGAGAGGACCGTCATGAACACGTCCGAGGCCCCGCTCAAGATCGCCGTTCTGCTCGGCAGCACCCGCCCGGGTCGTCGGGCCGACGCGATCGGCGACTGGGTCATCCAGCGGGCCGTCCGCCGCGAACACGCGAAGTTCGAGCTGGTCGACCTGGCCGAGCAGGCGCTCCCGCTGCTCGACGAACCGGAACCGGCGATCCACGGGAGCTACACCCAGGCACACACCAAGGCCTGGTCCGAGCGGATCGCCGGGTTCGACGGCTACCTGTTCGTCACCCCGGAGTACAACCGCTCCATCCCCGCCGCGCTGAAGAACGCGATCGACTACCTCTACCCCGAGTGGGGCAACAAGGCCGCCGGCATCGTCAGCTACGGGGTCGACGCCGGTGGTGCACGGGCCGCCGAGCACCTGCGCTGCGTACTGGGCGAACTGCACGTGGCCGACGTGCGGACCACCGTGGCGCTGTCGCTGATGACCGAGTTCGCCGATGGCGCGGTGGACGCCCCGGCGCACCAGGTGCAGAAGCTGGAGACGCTGCTCGATCAGCTGCTGAGCTGGTCGGCCGCGCTGCGCACGGTGCGGCGGGCGTCCCGGTGACCGAGGCGGCGGTCGCTCGCCAGAACACCGTCGGGGAGAAGATCCCGCGCCAGGTCTGGCGGGTCGCGGCGGTGATCGCGTTCGGCGCCTTCACCGGCCAACTGGACACCTCCGTGGTGAATGTCGGGCTGGACACCGTGGCCCGCGACCTCGGCGCCGACCTGGGCGCCGCGCAGTGGATCGCCAACGGCTACCTGCTCGCCCTCGCGGTGTCCCTGCCCGCGTCCGGTTGGCTGACCCGCCGGCTCGGGCCGACCCGGTTGTGGCTACTCGCGCTGGCCGGCTTCACCCTGGCGTCCGCGCTCTGCGCGCTGGCCGGCTCGCTGGGCTGGCTGATCGCGCTGCGCGTGCTGCAGGGCCTGTGCGCCGGGCTGGTGGTGCCGGCCGGGCTCACCGTGATCGGCAGGGCGGTCGGACCCGGGCGGCTGGGGCGGGTGATGGCCAGCCTCGGCGTGGTGATGACGCTCGCCCCGGCGCTGGGCCCGAGCGTGGGTGGTCTGCTGCTGCAACTGGCTCCGTGGCCGTGGCTGTTCTGGATCAACGTGCCGATCGGGGTGGCCGGCCTGCTGCTCGGGCTGCGCTACCTGCCGAAGGGTGGCGCGGCCGCGGACGGCGGTGGGCCGCTGGACCGGCTGGGGTTGTTGCTGGTCAGCGCCGGGGTGCCGCTGCTGGTCTACGGCTGCGCCGCGTGGGGTGAGCAGGGCGGGATCGCCACCGCGCGCGTCGCGGGGCCGCTGGCGCTGGGCATGCTGGCGTTGGTCTGGTTCTCCGTCCGCGGCCTGCGCCAGGCGCACCCAATCCTCGACCTGCGGCTCTTCGCCATCCCCAGCTACGCGGCCGCCGGGCTGACCACGGCGTTCACCAGCGCCGCGATGTTCGGCGCCGGCCTGCTCTTCCCGCTGTACTTCCAGCTCGGCCGGGGCGAGGACACGCTGGCCACCGGGCTGCTGCTGATCTCGATGAGCATCGGCAACGTGCTCGCGCTGCCGATCGTCGGGCGGCTGACGGACCGGTTCGGCGGCGGGCTGGTGAGCCTGTGCGGCGGCCTCGCCTCGGTGGCCACCACCGTGCCGTTCGCGCTGCTCGACCTGCACGCCGGCGACGTGCTCGTGCAGGCGCTGCTGGTGCTCCGCGGCCTGGCGATCGCCGCCGCGATGATGCCGCCCACCGTCTCGGCCTATCGTGCGGTCACGGCCGGGCAACTGCCGGACGCGACCACCCAGGTCAACATCCTGATGCGGGTCGGCGGCGCGCTCGGCGGCGCGCTGTTCGCCGTGGTGCTCACCGGCGCGCTGCCGGCTGGAGCCGGGCCCGCCTTCCACGCTGCCTTCTGGTGGCTCACCGGAGCCTCGGCGCTCGGCCTGTTCGGCGCGGCGTGGCTGGCCGTCACCGAGCGCCGGACCGCCCCGTAGGCTGCGCGCTTGGTCAGGCGGCGCTACGGGGGGCGGCGAAGTGGACCGGAGAACCGATACCCGGGAGGCCATCCGTTCGGTGGCACTGGAGCTGTTCAGCGAGCGGGGCTACGACCGGACATCGCTGCGCGAGCTCGCCGAGCGCCTGCGCATCACCAAGGCGGCGGTCTACCACCACTTCGCCACCAAGGAAGACATCCTGGCCAGCCTGGCCGAGGATTTCGCCGTCCCGGTAGGCGAGCTGCTGGCCTGGGGCCGAGGCCAGCCGGCCGGCCCGGCGACCCGTCGTGAGCTGCTGCGCCGTTACGCCGACCTGCTCGCCGGGCGGCATGGCCGGCTGGTCCGGTTCCTGGAGGACGACCGGGCCGGCCTGCGGGAGCTGGCGCCCGCGCGGCAGCTCCTCGGTCAGCTGGACGAGCTGTCCGCGCTGCTGCGCGACGGCGGGCCCGCACCGGAGGCGACGCTGCGCGCGCGACTCTGCCTGATCGCTCTGCACGGCGGCGCCGCCGTGTCCGCTGGCCCGGGCGGTACCCGCGCCGGCCTGGCCGAGGAGGCGGACCGACGGGAGGCCGCGCTGGTGGTGGCCCAGGATCTGGCCGGGCCGGTCGGCTTCTGACTCAGTGTGCTGAGAACGCCGACTCAGTGTGCTGAGAGCCCCGACTCGCGGGGGTGAAGGGGGTGGTGGAGGTCGCGGGTCGCTAGGTCGCGGGTGGCTGGGGTGTCGCCTTGGAACAGGTGGTCGCGCAGGGTGCGGCCGGTGTACTCGGTGCGGAAGCTGCCTCGGTCCTGCAGCTCTGGGATGACCCGTTCGACGAATTCGTCCAGGCCGCCCGGGGTGAGGTGCGGCACCAGGATGAATCCGTCGCTGGCGTCGGCCTGCACGTAGCTGTCGATCTGCTCGGCCACCTGGGCGGCGGTGCCGATGAACGACTGCCGGGCGGACGTCTCGATGATCAGCTCGCGGATGCTCAGGTTCCGGGACTCGGCCAGCTCCCGCCACTGCCGGGCCAGCGCCACGGTGTCCCGCTCGTGCCGAACCCGCCCACGGGTGATCGACACGTTCTCCGGATCGGGGTCCACGTCCGGCAGCGGCCCGTCCGGGTCGTACGCCGAGAGGTCCCGGCCCCAGACCTGTTCCAGGAACGCGATCGCGGTCTGCGGCCCGACCTGCTGGCGGCGCACATGGGCGGCCCGCTCCTCGGCGTCGGCCGGGGTGTCACCCAGCACGAAGGTGGCCGCCGGAAGGATCTTCAGGTCGTCCGGGTGCCGGCCGTAGCGCGGCATCCGGCCCTTCAGGTCGGCGAAGAACGCCTGGCCGGCCTCCAGGGTGCCGTGCCGGGAGAAGATCGCGTCGGCGGTCGCCGCGCCGAACTCGCGGCCGGGATCGGAGTCCCCGGACTGCAGGAACACCGGGTAGCCCTGCGGGCTGCGTGGCGTGCCGAACCGCCCGCTCACCTGAAACAGCTCGCTGCGGTGGTCCACCGGGCTGATCGCCTCGTCCGGGACGAACACCCCAGCCGCCTGGTCGGCCCGCACCGCGTCCGAGGCCCAACTGTCCCAGAACTTCTTGGCCACCTCGAGGATCTCCGCGGCCCGCTCGTAGCGCTGCTCGGGCCGGAGGAACCCGCCACGCCGGAAGTTCTCCCCGGTGAAGGCGTCCGAGCTGGTCACCAGGTTCCACGCGGCCCGCCCACCGGACAGGTGATCCAGCGAGGCGAACTGCTTGGCGATCTCCACCGGCTCGTTGAAGGTGGTGTTGATGGTGCCGCCCAGCCCGAGGTGGGTGGTCACCGCGGCCAGCGCGTTGAGCACGGTGAACGTGTCCGGCCGGCCAACCACATCCAGGTCATGGATCTGCCCCCGGTGCTCGCGCAGCCGCAGGCCCTCGGCCAGGAACAGGAAGTCGAACAGCCCGCGCTCGGCGGTGTGGGCGAAGTGCACGAAGGAGGCGAAGTCGGTCTGGCTGCCCGAGTTCGGGTCGCTCCACACCGTGGTGTTGTTCACCCCGGGAAAGTGCGCGGCCAGGTGGACCTGCTTCTTGCGCGACCTGGTCATGCCCGGGCCTCCGTGAAGTAGTTGGCCGGGCGGGCCAGCCCGAACCGATCGCGGAGCGTGGCGGGCGTGGGCGCCGACGGGCGCAGCCCGCGCTGCACCAGCAGTGGCACCAACCCTTCGGCGACCGTGTGCATCCCGCTGGGCAGCGCCAACGGGACCAGCGTGACGCCGTCCGCGGCGCCGGATCCGACGGCTTCCTCAATAAGGTCGGCCAGCGCGACCGGGGTACCCAGGATCCGGAGCGTCCCGTGCTCGGTTCCGCCTGGCCCGTCGTGCCATCCGTCCAGTTGCGCCAGCGTGGCCTGGGCCTGGTCGGGGGTGTCGGCGAGCAGGGTCTCGACGTCCAGCAGCACGGCCACCTCATCCGGGTCACGCCCGGCGGCGGCCACCGCGTCCCGCACCCGCGCCCTGGCATCGGCCGCCGCGGCCAGGTCCGGCGCGGCGATCCGCACCACCTGCGCCCACCGGCCGACCACCGGTAGCGCTTCGAGCTCGTCCTCGACGTGATCCAAGCGCAGCACCACCGGCGGGTGGGCCTGCGGCGAGCGCGGCGTGATGGAGGGCCCCTTCACCGAGAAGAACTCGCCGGCGAAGTCGACGTAGTGCAGCTTGTTCCGGTCGACGTAGCGGCCGGTGGCCTGGTCCCGGATGACCGCGTCGTCCTCCCAGCTGTCCCACAGCCGCACGACCACCTCGACCGCGTCGGCGAGCTCCCGCCAGAGCGTGTCCGCCGGCGGCGGGCCGTCGCTCCACTCCTTGCGGCCGAACAGGTCAGCCTCGGCCTGGGTACCGGACACCTCGGGCTGCCAGCCGGCGCGGCCCAGGCTGACGAAGTCCAGCGTGGCGATCGCCTTGGACAGGTGGAACGGCTCGGTATGGGTCACCGTGGCGGTCGGCACCAGCCCGACCGTCCTGGTCAGCGGCGCGACCCTGGCCGCGATCGCCACCGCGTCGAGCCGGCCGCGCACCAGGCCGGCCTGTCCCTCGGCGGGCGGGGCGAACGAGTCGGGAATGGCTAGGAAGTCCAGCCCGGCGCGGTCGGCCAGCTGGGCCAGCCCGGTCCAGTACCCGGCGGTGAACAGCTCGCCGGGACGCGCGTCGGGCAGCCGCCAGGCGGCGGGGTGCCGGCCGGCGCCGTCCAACTCCACGGCCAGGTAGGGGGTCACTCCTGCCCCAGCCAGTGCTTGGCCAGCAGCTCGTGGCTGCGCACCCGGTCGGCGTGCTCGCTGGTGATCGTGGTGACCACCAGCTCGTTCGCGCCGGTGACCTTGGTCAGCGCGTGCAGCCGCTCGGCCACGGTGGCCGGCGAGCCGACGAACTGGGTGGCCACCCGGTCGGCCACGGCGGCCCGCTCCTCGTCGGTCCACTCCAGCGCGTTGGCTTCGGCCGGAGTCAGGTACGGCGTCGCGCCCTTGCCGGATCTGATGTCCAGCACCCACTTGGCGTAGGGGGCGGCCAGTTCCCTGGCGGTCTCGTCGTCGTCGGCCACCACCACATCGGCGGAGACCATCACGTAGGGCTCGTCCAGCCATTCCGACGGGCGGAACGCCTCCCGGTAGGCGGCCACCGTCTCCAGCACGAAGGTCGGCGCCACGTGGTAGCTGGCGGCCAGCGGCAACCCCGCCTGACCGGCCGTCCGCGCGCTGTCCCCCGGCGTGGACCCGAGTATCCAGACCTCGACGTCGGCGCCCTCGGCGGCCGACACGTGCAGCGGCCTGCCGTTCGGCGCGGTGTAGCTGCCCCGCAGGAAGGCCAGCACGTCGGCGATCTGCGCGGCGTAGTCCGCCGGCGGCTCGTCCAGCCGGTAACCCAGGAGCTCGCCGAGCGCGGCGTAGGCGGTCGTGTCGGCCACCATCTTGGGCTGCGGCTTGGGCAGCAGCACCCCGTCCACCACGCGTTCCGGAACCTGCGGAGGGCCACCCCCGGAGCGTCGGCTCAGCACTCGGTGCAGGTCGAAGCGGCCGAGCCCGAGGTCTACCCGGCCGGGGTGCAGCGCGGCGATCGTGCCGAACTGTTCGGCGGCCACCAGCGGCGCCAGGTTCGGCAGCAGCACCGCGCCGGAGCCCACCCGGATCCGGTCGGTGGCGCCGGCGATCAGCGCCACCAGTACGCCGGGTACCGACGAGGCGACACCATCCGCGAGGTGGTGCTCGGCCACCCAGTAGCGGTGGTAACCGGACCGCTCGGCCGCCTGGGCCAGGTCGATGGTGTTGCGCAGCGCGTCGGCCGCGGTGCCCCCGGCCGGCACCGGCGACAGGTCCAGCACGGAGAGCGGGATCGAGCTCTGGGTCATCGGATCCTCCCGGTTAGGCTCCACGCGCCAATCAGTCAGACCAACCCCACCGGATCCGGCATTGTTCCGGCGTGCGCCAAACCAGCTCGACTGTAGGCCGGCATTCTCGGAAACCGCCATCCATCGGTGAGCACGCATATCTCAGGCCACGCCCGAATCACCTTGAACCAGCGCAAACTCCACGGTATTAGTGGAGTTATGGCGGACCTACGAGAGCTCGTGTGCCGCCGTCACCTGGACTACAAGCGCACCGCTAGCGCGCTGTGTCAGTCGGGACGTCACACCGTCTGACCCGCACTTGGCCGCGACCGCGGCCGGCGCAGCCACCCGACGCTCACCGTCCCCAGGAGTCTGTTGTGTCCGCATCAGTTGCCCACGTCCCCGGCCTTCCCGCCGCCGCCCCTCCCACCGCCGCGCGGCTGACCAGCGATGCCACCGCCGATCGGCAGTTCCAGCGGCAGGCGATCACCGAGCACTTCCTCACCGCGTTGGAGGACGTGGTGTGGCGCTACCGGGCGCTGTCCGGGCACCCGGAGCACGCCGACCTGTACGCCGAAGTGGTCACCGCGGAGGTGGCCCACCAGCTGGCGGTGGCCCGAGGCGCCCTGCACCGGCACCCCTTGGTCAGCTGACGAAACGGTCGTCCTCAGCTGTGTGGTGATCCTCAACCCTGGAGAACTCTGAGGTGATGGTCACCCCGAGAGCGGAGCCAGGCGTGCCACGATGAGCGCATGGCTGATGATCGGTGGGCAGCGGTCGACACCTATTTCGGCGACCTGATGATCGGCGATGACCCGGTGCTCGCGGCAGCCGAGGCGAACAGCAGGTCGGCCGGCCTGCCGGACATCGCGGTCTCGCCGGCCCAGGGCAAGTTGCTACAGCTGCTGGCCAGGGTCTCGGGGGTGCGGCGGATCCTGGAGATCGGCACGCTGGGTGGCTACAGCACGATCTGGTTGGGCAGGGCATTGCCCGCCGACGGCCGGCTGATCAGTCTGGAATTCGACCCCCGGCACGCCGAGGTGGCCCGCGCCAACGTGGCCAACGCCGGCCTGGGCGCACTCGTGGAGATCCGCGTCGGGCCGGCGCTGGAGTCGCTGCCCAAACTCGCCGCCGAGCAACCCGACCCGTTCGACCTGGTCTTCATCGACGCCGACAAGGAGAACAACGCGGCGTACTTCGACTGGGCGGTGCGGCTGTCCCGCCCCGGCGCGCTGATCATCACGGACAACGTGGTGCGGGGCGGCAAGATCCTCGACCCGAACCACCCGGACGCCCGGGTGCAGGGCTCGCGGCGGTTCGCCGAGCTGGTCGGTGCGAACCCGCGAGTCAGCGCCACGACGCTGCAGACCGTCGGGGTCAAGGGCTGGGACGGCTTCACCCTGGCCGTGGTGAACGACTCCTGACCCGACCGCACTAACGTCCGGGCAGCAACACCGTCTTGCCGACCGTGGCCCGTGACTCCAGCGCGGCGTGTGCCCGCGCGGCCTGGGCGAGCGGGAACTGGCTGTCCACCACCGGCACCAGCCGCCCGGCCGCCAGCTCGGCCATCGCGCGGGTTTCCAGCTCGCGGAGCAACTCCGGCCGGCGCAGCAGCCTCGGGCCCAACGCGGTCACGGTGAGTCCGCGATCCTGCAGGTCCTGGGTCTCCAGTCGGGTCGGCTCGCCGGCCGACCAGCCGAAGATCACCTGCCGGCCGCCGATCCCGAGCAGCTCAAGCGATTGCCGGCCCACCGCGCCGCCGACCCCGTCCAGCACCAGGCTGAGCTCGCGGCCCCCCAGCGCGGTGTTCACCCGGTCCGGCCAGTCCGGCTCGCGGTAGTCGATCGCGGCGTCCGCGCCGATCTTGTCCACCACCGCGACCTTCTCCGGCCCACCGGCGAGGCCGATCACGAATCCACCCGCGTGGCGCACCGCCTGCACGAACAGGTTGCCCAGACCACCGGCGGCGGACGGCACCAGTACGACGTCCTGGCTGGTCACGGCGGCGAGATCGAGGATGGCCAGCGCGGTCCGGCCGCTGCCGATCATGGCGACCGCGGCGGCCGGGTCGACCCCGTCGGGCAGCTCGTGCACGCTCGCCGCCGCCGCCACCGCGCGCTCCGCGTAGCCGCCGCTGGCCCACCCGAGGTGAGCCACCACGCGGCGGCCCACCCAGCCGGGGTCCACCCCGGGTCCGACCGCGTCGACGGTCCCGGCCACCTCCCGGCCCGGGATCATCGGCAGGACGGGTGCCGGGAACTTGCCCTGGTTGCGGCCGGAGCGCAGCACGGTGTCCACCAGGTGCACCCCGGCGGCCTGGACGGCGATGCCCAGCTGGCCGGCCGCCGGTTCGGGGTCGGGTACCGATTCGTAGACCAGGGTGTCCGGTGGGCCGAATTCGTGCTGTCGGATCGCGTACATGCCCCGACCGTAGAAGCTGAACTTTGGTTCAGGTCAAGCCTGCGCCACGAGCACCTGGAAGGTGTTCTCCAGCCGGTATCCGCCGCTGGCCGTCCGGTACTCCGCCAACCCGGCGAGCACCGCCTTGCGCACCGGGGCCCGGGCGCCGGCCAGGGCCACCGCGCGGCGGCCCACCTCGGCGGCGTACAGGCCGGCCAGCAGCGCTCGCTCGTCGGGGTAGTCGAATGGGCAGCGCACGTCCTCGACCCGCGCGGCCACCAGGCCGGCCAGGCCGGCCAACTTGGCCAGCCGCCCGGGCGCGCTCAGCGGCGGCGGCCCACCGTTGCCCCGACCGCCGCCGCCGGGCAGCGGCCCGCCGAGAAACGGTGCCAAGGCCCGCCCGAACGCACCGAACGCGCACTGCTCGACCGGCCCCCATACGGTGGCCACGACGGGCGCACCGGGGCGGGCGACCCTGGCCAGCTCACGCAGGGCGGCCACCGGGTTGGGTACGTGCATCAGTACCTGCACGCAGGTCACCGCGGCCGCGCTCCGGTCCGGGACGGGCAGCGCGGGCAGCGCCCCGGCGAGCAACTCAGCCTCGGGAACGAGCCGGGCGGCGGAGGCCAACACATCCGGGCTGGCATCCACCCCTCGCACGCTGATACCCCGGTCGACGGCGAGCCGGCACAGCTCCCCGGCCCCGCAGCCGACGTCCAGCAACGGGCCACCGGTCACCGTGCCGAGCGCGTCGAGGACCCGCCCGTACAGCTCCCGGCCCCAGCCGGCCGGTCCAGGGTTCACCGTCGCAGGTTAGCGCCGGCGCGCCGGCGGGCCGGCTAGTGCTGGCTCCGGCGGCCGGCGAACACCCAGGCATGCAGCAGTACGAAGCGCAGCGCCGAGGCGACCAGGTTCGCCGCGATCAGCACCAGCAACTCGGCGGACCAGCTCGGATCCGGCACCACCGCGTGCAGCGCCGCCAGCGAACCTCCGGTCAGCGCCAGGCCGAGTCCGAACAGCACCAGCGCACGAGTGTGTTGACGGAGCGCGCCGCGGCGGCCCTGCACACCGAAGGTGATCGCCCGGTTGGCCCAGGTGTTGCCGATCGCGGTGGCCAGCAGGGCCAGCAGGTTCGCCGACTGGGCGCCCAGCGGTTCGCGCAGGATCAGATAGAGCACCAGATAGAGGGCGGTGCTCAGCACGCCGATGCCGGCGAACCGGAGCAGTTGCCCACCCAGCCCGACCGGCACCGCACCGCCGAGGGCCTGCTGGCCGCGCCCGAGCCGCGCCCGCAGGTCACCCAGCGGCAGCGACCCGGAGCCGAGCGCCGCGGCAAGCCGGAGTACGCCGCGCAGATCCGCCATCGCGGTGGCCACCAGGTCGACCCGGCTGTCCGGGTCATCCACCCAGTCCACCGGCACCTCGTGGATCCGCAGCCCGGCGCGCTCGGCCAGCACCAGCAGCTCGGTATCGAAGAACCAGCCGGGATCCCGCACCAGGGGCAGCAGTTCGGCGGCGGCATCCGCCCGGATCGCCTTGAAGCCGCACTGCGCGTCGCTGAACCCGGCCGCCAGCGCGCCGCGCAGCAGCAGGTTGTAGCAGCGGGAGATCACCTCCCGCTTGATGCCCCTGGCAACCCGGGAGCCCTTTCCCAGCCGGGTGCCGATGGCCAGGTCGGAGTGCCCGGACACCAGCGGGGCGATCAACGGGAGGAGCGCGGCGAGGTCGGTGGACAGGTCGACGTCGCAGTAGGCCAGCACCGGCGCGTCCGAGGCGGACCAGGCCTCGCGCAGCGCCCGCCCTCGGCCTTTCTGCTCCAGTCGGAGCACGGCGACCGGGTCGAGCTCGGCGGCCAGTTCGGCGGCCACCGTCGGGGTCTGATCGGTGCTCGCGTTGTCCGCGATGGTGATCCGGAACGAGTACGGGAAGCTCGAAGCGAGGTAGTCGTGCAGCCGCCGCACGCTGGGCGCCAGATCGCGCTGCTCGTTGTAGACCGGAATGACGACGTCAACGACCGGAACCGCGTCGGCTAGTGGCGCGGGCGCGGCCGCCGAATGGAGACCAACCACGGGCGGCGGATCGGTCAACGTCATGGGCCCAGCGTGGCCATCGGCGCTATCGCCGGATTGTGCCGTGCCTAGGCGCGCGCTGTGAGCCGGGCGCGACCTGAGAACCGCCTTCAGCCCAGGTCAGCGCGCTTGGCCGTGGCTGTCCGCGGTGGGCACGGCCGTGGTGGGCACGGCCGCGGTGGGCACGGTCGCGCTCGGCACGGCGCCGTTCCGCACGCTTCCGTTCGGAGCAGTCCCGTTGGACGCCGTCGCCGGCACCGCGGCGGCCACCGCTCCGTTGTGCGGCGGGCTGACCGGGCTGGCGCCGTGCATCGGCAGCCGCACGGTGAACACCGTCCGGCCGGGCACGCTCTCCACGCCGACCCAGCCGCCGTGTGCCACCACCACCGCGTGCGCGATGGCCAGGCCCAGTCCGGTGCTGCCGGCCGCCCGGGATCGGGAGCTGTCCCCTCGGGCGAACCGACCGAACACGTGCGGCAACAGGCTCGGCGGGATACCCGGCCCGTCGTCGAGCACCCGCAGCGACGCCTCCGCCGGGCCACCGCTCAGCTCGGCGAGCACGGTGGTGCCCGGCGGGGTGTGCACCCGTGCGTTCGCCAGCAGGTTGGCCAGCACCTGGGACAACCGGGTGGCGTCCCCGGTCACCAGGACCGCCTCATCCGGGAGTCGCAGGGTCCAGCGGTGCTCCGGGCCGGCGGCGTGCGCATCGCTGACCGCGTCCACCACCAGCTGGGAGACGTCCACCGGCTCCCTGGCCAGCGGGCGCCCCGCGTCCAGCCGGGCCAGCAACAGCATGTCCTCGACCAGCGAGGTCATCCGTTCGGCCTGCGAGGACACCCGGCTCAGCGCGTGCGCCACATCCGGCGGCACGTAGTCCTCCGAGCGCCTGGTCAGCTCCGCGTAGCCGCGGATGGCGGCCAGCGGGGTGCGCAGCTCGTGGCTGGCGTCGGCGAGGAACTGGCGCAGCTGGGTCTCACTGGCCTGGCGGGCCTCCAGCGCGGACGCCACGTGCTCGAGCATCCGGTTCAGCGCCGCGCCCACCTGGCCGACCTCGGTGCGCGGATCGGTGTCCCCCGGCGGCACCCGCTCGGCCAGCGCCACCTCGCCCCGGTCCAGGCGCAGCTCCGCCACCCGCCCCGCGGTGGCCGCGACGCGCTGCAGCGGCCGCATGGTGGCGCGCACGATCAGGGTGCTGGCCGCGCCGGCCACCATCAGCCCGGCCGCGGCCACCACGAGCTCGATCCAGCCGAGCCTGACGAGGGTGGTGTTGACCTCGGTCATCGGCAGCCCGGTGACGAACACCGCGCTCTTGTCCGGTCGCTCCACGGCGATCAGCCGGTACACGCCGAGGTTGCCGATGTACCGGGTGTGCGGCTGCCCGTCGACGGGCACGTCGAGGATGTCGCGGTCGTCGCGCCGGCCGATGTCGTGAGGCGTCCCGTCGCCGCCCAGCACGCCGCTCTGGCTCATGTTGCCGTCGACGATCCGGGCGCTCAGCGTGCCGAACCGTTGCCCCGGGCTGAGCAGGAAGCAGGGCGGGCCGCCGTCCTGTTCGGTGCCGCAGGGCGGCTTGTGGCCGTAGGACTGGGCGAATCGGTGGCCGACGCTGTCCAGCTGACCGTCCAGCTGCGAGATCAGGAACCCGCGCAACAGCAGCAGCGAGATCGACCCGACCACCAGGCACACGGCCGCCAGCAGGGCGATCATCGCCACCAGCATCCGGGTGCGCAGCGGCAGCGAGGCCACCCGGTCGGAGATCCGGCCAGACCAGGTCGCGGGGCGCACCCCGTCGGCACCCGCGCCCTCGGCGGCTGGGCGGCGGGGCCACCAGGCCGAACCCGACCGCCGTGGCCCGCCGGCGGTCGGAAGTTTCATCGCGCCAAGCTCATTCCGCCGGACGCAGCGCGTAACCCGCTCCACGCAATGTGTGGATCATCGGAGTACGCCCCGCGTCAATCTTCTTTCGCAGGTAGGAAATATACAGCTCGACCACGTTGGACTGGCCGCCGAAGTCGTAGTGCCACACCCGGTCCAGAATCTGCGCCTTGCTCAACACCCGCCTCGGGTTGCGCATCAGGTAGCGCAGCAGCTCGAACTCGGTGGCCGTCAAGGTGACCGCGTCCCCCGCCCGGCGCACCTCGCGGCTGTCCTCGTCCAAGGTCAGGTCGCCGACCACCAGCAATGCGTCCGCCCGCGCCGAACCGCGCCCCGAGCGGCGCATCAGCGCGCGCAGCCGGGCCACCACCTCTTCCAGGCTGAACGGCTTGGACACGTAGTCGTCGCCGCCGGCGGTGAGCCCGGCGATCCGGTCCTCCACCGCGTCCTTCGCGGTCAGGAACAACACCGGGACCTCCGGCGCCTCGGCGTGGATCCGCCGCAGCACCTCCAGCCCGTCGATGTCCGGCAGCATGATGTCCAGCACCACCGCGTCCGGGCGGAACTCCCTGGCCAACCGCACTGCGGTCAACCCGTCTCCGGCTCCCCGGACGTCCCAGCCCTCGTAGCGCAGCGCCATGGACAGCAGCTCGGTCAGGGTGGCCTCGTCATCAACCACGAGGACACGAACCGGGCTTCCGTCCGGGCGGCGGAGCTGGCCCCGACCTGTCTCAGCGGCAGTCGAGGAGGCATTCATGGTGGACATGCTCCTAAGGTTCGCGGGCCGGACTGTGGTCCTGGTGAGGGAAGTCTGTGTAACAGCTGTGCGAGCCGGCCAGCCAGTCCTCGACCGGGTAGCGTTCGGCTGCAGTGCCCGTCCGGTCTCAGTGTCCCGGACGGAGTTTCGCGATCGGAGGCGGGATGAGCACCGGTGTCAGCTCCGGGGTGCGGCCGTCCGGAGTCACCGTCGGCGACCTGCTGCGCAAGTGGCGCCAACACCGCCGGCTGAGCCAGCTCGACCTGTCCATCCAGGCCGACATCTCCACCCGGCACCTGAGCTTCGTGGAGACCGGGCGCTCGGTGCCCAGCCGGGACATGGTGCTGCATCTGGCCGAGCAGCTGGACCTTCCGCTGCGCGAGCGCAACCAGCTGCTGATCGCCGCCGG
>DATHIT010000113.1:0-5387 GCA_035489915.1 Pseudonocardia sp.
TCCTGCTCCACCCAGCCCACCTCGTGCAGGGCCTGCAAGGCGCGCTGCACGGTGCTCTTCGGCTCGTCGAGGATGCGGGCGAGCTCGCTCACCCCGACCGGCTGGTGCACCGCCACCTCCTCCAGGACGCGGAACGCCGTGGTCACTACCCGCATCGTCGCTCCTCTGCCGTCGGTGCTGGAGGCCTTGACTTCTGTGATGGCCACCTTGATGCTGCATTGTGCCGTGAGAAGGAACAAGGTTCCATCCCGTGCCGTGACACAGCACGCGAGAGGATGCGCCCCGTGTCCGACCTGATCTTCGAGGACGTGCGTAAGGACTTCGGCGCCACCACCGCCGTGGAGGGGTTCGACCTGCACATCACGTCCGGCGAGTCGGTCGTTCTGCTGGGCCCGAGTGGCTGCGGCAAGACCACCACGCTGCGCCTGGTCGCCGGCTTCGAGCGCCCGACGGCCGGCCGCATCACCATCGGCGGCACGACCGTCGCCGGCCCCGGCGTCTTCGTGTCGCCGGATCGCCGCGAGGTCGGCGTGGTGTTCCAGAGCTACGCCCTGTGGCCGCACATGACGGTTGCGGACAATGTCGGTTTCGGGCTCACCGTGCGCAGGCGGAGGGCGGCGGGGTGGCGGCGGGGCCTCGACGCGCGGATCGCCACCGCGCTGGAGCAGGTGCAGCTCGGCGGCCTCGGGGCGCGTTACCCGCATGAGCTGTCCGGCGGTCAGCAGCAACGGGTCGCGCTGGCCAGGGCACTGATCACCGAGCCGAGGGTGCTGCTGCTGGATGAGCCGCTGTCGAACCTGGACACCCGGCTGCGCGAGGACATGAGGCTGGAGATCCGCCGGATCCAGCGGGACTTCGACATCACGATGATCTACATCACCCACGACCGCGCCGAGGCGCTCGCCCTGGCCGACCGCATCGTGGGGCTGCGGGAGGGCCGGATCCAGCAGATCGGGACGCCCGAGCAGCTCTACTCTGCGCCACGAAACCGCTTCGTGGCGCTATCCCTCGGCCCGGCCAACTTCCTGCCCGGCGTGGTCGAGGCGGTGGGTGAGCAGCCCACGGTGCGGCTGGGCAGCGGGCAGCTGGTCACCGCCGCCGACGGGACGGGTGCCGACCCGAGGGTGGGCGACCAGGTCAGTGTCTGCGTGCGTCCGCCCGATATCACCGTGACCGCGGTCGAGGCCGCCGGCGGTCCATGGACGGGAGTCGTGCGCGAGTCGGTGTTCCTCGGCGACGAGGTGCACCACCTGATCGACGTGACCGAGCTGCCCGAACCCTGCCGGGTGGTCCAGCGCGCCGCCCGGCCGCTGCCCCGAGGCACCCGGGTGGCCCTCGAGGTCGCCGCCGGGGTCGGCAGCCTCGTCGACCACACCGCCGGCGCCGCCGACGCCATGACCGGCACCGCCGCCCGGTCCTGACCCCGACCGCCGAATCCGACCGCCGCTCAGTAACACCGTCAATACCGCTGTCAACGAGGACGACGAGGTGCGCGATGTCCAGAGCTCTTCCCAGCCTCCGCCGAGCCGCGGCCGCGAGCCTGGTCGCCCTCGCCGCGGCGGCGCTGGTCGCGGCCTGCGGCTCGCCACCCGCCGGCAAGAGCGCCGCCGACCTGCCGACCAACGCCGACGAGTTGGTCGCGCAGGCGCGGCAGGAGGGTTCGGTGGTGATCGGGGCCGGCGGGCACACCCGCGACCAGGCCCAGCTGCTCGCCGACGCGTTCCGGGCGAAGTACGGCATCCCGGTCACCTTCGTGCGGGAGAGCTCGGGTGACATCGCGCAGAAGACCCAGGCGCAGCTCACCTCGCGGTCGCTCCAGTTCGACGTGGTGAGCCTCAATGACGAGGCGACGCTGCGCACCTGGTCCGAGTCGAAGGTGCTCACCGACGCCGCGGTGGCGAACCGCGACCGGATCCTGCCGCCGCTGTCCACCGAGGCCGCGCCCTACCTGCCCTTCACCTGGGCTGCACTGGGTTACTCGTACAACTCGGCGCGGCTGCCGGCCGCCTCGGCGCCCGCGTCGTGGGACGCTCTAGCCGCGCACCCGGGTGTATTCGCCGTTGCCGACCCCCGCTCGTCCGGAGCCGCCCTGACATTCGTCGCCGCCATGTCCGACGTCAATCCGCGGTTCCTGCCCGCGCTGGCCGGGGCCAAGACCCTCGTCTCGAACTCCGCGCTCGCGCTCACCCAACTTCTGGCCACCGGCGAGGCCGACTTCGGCGTGCCGGGCATCGAGGCCGACATCGCCACCGCGCGCAAGGCGGGCGAGCCGCTCGCCGTCGGCTACCCGGAGGGACGGATCGGCACCCTGCCGTCCTACGTCGCGGCGATGGCGCAGGCCCCACATCCCGCGGCGGCGCGCCTGCTCGTGCAGTTCCTGCTCAGTGCGGAGTTCCAGGCGGCGGAGTCCGGGATCGGGTCGCGGTCGGTGCTGACCGGTGCGCCGGACCCGGACGGCGCGGTGCACATCGCGGCGGACCGGTTGGTCGTCATCGACCCGGCCGATCTGGCGGCCCGCAAGGACGCCCTGCTCAAGTCCTTCGCCACGACGGTGGGGAGCTGACGGGTGGCGACGGTCGAAGCGCCCGTGCGCCGCCCGCCTCCGTCGCCCCCTTCCGGGCGTTCTCGGCCCGGGGTGGAGGCGCTGCTGCCATGGTTGTGGGCGGCGGCCGCGTTCTTCCTGGTCGCCGTGCCGGTCGGCGGCCTGCTCTGGCGCAGCCTGGCGGACGGTCAGACCGGGGGGATCGGGCTCGGCAACTACGCGGCGGTGCTGACCACGCCGGGCATCCTCGAGGCGATCTGGAACTCGACCTGGATCGGCCTGGTGACCACGGCGGTCGCGCTGGTCATCGCGGTGCCGCTGGCGTTTCTGGTGAGCCGCACCGACATGCCGGGGCGTGGGCTGTTCCGCTCCTTCGCGGTGCTCACCTTCGCCGCGCCCAGCTTCATCGCGGCGATGGGCTGGATCCTGCTGCTCGGCCCGCGCAGCGGCCTGCTCAACCAGTACGTGATCACCCCGCTGGGGTTGCCCGCGTTCGACGTGTTCGGGCCGAGGGGCATCGTCATGGTGCTGTCCTTCTTCCTCTATCCGCTGATCTTCCTGCCGGTCGCCGACGCGATGGACAACATGGACTCCCGGTTGGAGGAGGCGGCCGAGTCGCTGGGCGCGACCAGGTCGCACACCCTGCGGGCGATCACGCTGCCGCTGATCCTGCCGCCGGTGTTCTCCGGCAGCCTGCTGGTCTTCATCAGCGCGTTTGTGATCTTCGGACCGGTCGCGTTGCTCGGTGGCCCGGTCGGGTTCCAGACCATCCCGACCGCGATGCTGCAGCTGATGACGTTCCCGCCGAAGATCGAGTACGCCGCGGTGCTGGGGTTGCCGGTGCTCGTCGCGCTCGGTGGGCTGCTCGTGCTGCAACGGCGGATCTACGGCCGGCGCCGCTACACCACGGTCGGCGGCAAGCCGGGGCAGCGGCGCCTGCTCCGCCTCGGGATATGGCGCTGGCCGGCCTGGCTGTTCGGCGTGGCGGTCATGTTGGTGAGCGTGGTGCTGCCGTTCGGGGTGTTGCTGCTGACCTCGTTCCGCAAGGCGATCGGGCTGCCGCTGACCCCGGGGAACCTGGTCCTGTTCGACAACTACCGCGCGCTGCTGCACCAGCCGGAGATCCTCGAGTCGTTCTGGAACAGCCTGTGGATCTCCCTGGTCGCCACGCTGGCCAGTATCGCCGTGGCGGTACTCGCGGTGTGGCTGCTCGAGCGCGGGCGATCGCGGCTGCGCGGGCTGATCCAGCCGAGCATGCTCGCGCCGCTGGCCTTCCCCGGGGCGATCCTGGGCATCGCCATGATCATCACCTACGGGGGTCAGCCGTTCTGGATCGGCGGCACGCTGACGATCATCGTGCTGGCCTACCTGATCCGGGTGGTTCCGCAGTCGTTCACCTACACCCACGCCGGGTTGAAGCAGCTCAACGCGGAGACCGAGGACGCGGCCCGGAGCCTGGGCGCCTCCTGGACGGAGACCATGCGGCGGGTCACCGTGCCGCTGCTGCGCGGGCCGATCCTGTCCATCGGCGTGCTGAACTTCGTCCTGTTGTTCCGCGAGCTGGACGTCTCGATCTTCCTCTACACCGGCACCAACAGCGTCGCGCCGGTGGTGCTGTACAACCTCGCGTCCGAGTCGCGGTTCCAGCTGATGGGTGCGCTGTCGGTGGTCATGCTCACCGTCAATCTCGGTGTGGTGCTGCTGGCCCGCCGGCTGCTCGGCGTACGGATCGGCCACTGATTCCCCGTCAACCCATGGAAAGGCGTGCCCTCAGCATGGAGATCAGCAAGGCGGAGACCTGGATCCTGCGCCTCCCGTTCGTCCGGACCAGCCGCGACTTCGACGACGCGCACCACGAGCTCATCGGCGTCACGCTGCACACCGCCGAGGGACACACGGGCACCGGCTTCGCCTTCGTCACCGACTTCGGCGGCGGCTCGGCGGTGAAGGCACTGCTCGACGACGTACTGGTGCCGAGGGTGTGCGGGCGGTCGGTGCACGACACCAAGCGGATCTGGCACGAGCTCTGGGCGATCACCCACCGGCTGGGCCGGGGGATCAACTCGTTCGCCATCGCGGCGATCGACATCGCGCTGTGGGACCTGCGGGCCCGGTGCAACGGCAACTCGCTGGCCGCCGAGCTCGGGCAGGTCTGGGACCGGGTGCCCGCATACGGCTCCGGCAAGGCCTCCCCGTTGCTGCCGGTCGCGGAGCTCGTCGAGCTCTCCGCCGGGTATGTGGAGCAGGGCTTCGGCGCGGTCAAGCTGCGGGTCGGGATGGAGCCGGCCGCCGACGTTTCGCGGGTGGCTGCCGTTCGTGACGCCCTCGGCGACGGGGTGCGGATCATGTGCGACGCCAACGAGCGACTGGACCTGCCGACCGCGCTGTGGCTGGGCAGGCGGTTGGCCGACTTCGACGTGTACTGGTTCGAGGAGCCGGTGACCAGCGACGACGTCGAGGCGCACCGGCGGCTCGCGCGGGCGCTGCCGATGCCGATCGTGGCGGGGGAGCACCTGTGCAGCTCCCGGGAGTTCGTGCCGTTCGTGACCGCCGGGGCGCTGGACGTGCTGCAGCCCAACGCCTGCATGGTCGGCGGCATCACCGAGGTGCTGCGGGTCGGCGAGCTGGCCGCCGCGCACGGGCTCGGCTTCGCCCCGCACTTCATGACCGAGCTGCACGTGCATGTGGCGGCGGCGCTGCACAGCACGACGTACCTGGAGTACTTCCCGTTCCTGGACGAGTTCGTGGAGGAACCGCTGCACACCGAGGGCGGCGCGGTGCTGGTACCGGACCGGCCAGGGCACGGCATCACGTTCCAGGAGCGGGTCTGGGACACCTACCGGAC
>DATHIT010000114.1:0-4346 GCA_035489915.1 Pseudonocardia sp.
GACAAAAAACGCAATACTCGCCTCAGCTCGCCCACGACACGCCGGCACAAAGACCGATTCAAAGAAGCAGTAAGGCCCTAACTTAGCGGCATTGCACCACAGCCAAGGCGAACCAATCCTCCACCCGCCACCCACACCACACCAACAAAACGCTGACCCAGCCCCATTCTGACAAGCGTGCTCGCCACACCCAGCACAAGGAGAACACCGAGTCGACATACACCGGGCGCCGCCAGCCCGGCTAGTACCCAACCGCCGTTGCAGTACTAAGACCTAGCCTTACGCGAGCTTGCCGACCGGCAAACTCCAATTGCAATACCGGCCAGAATTACAATTGCCAAGACGATCGAAGTAGTCAGGTTGCTAAACAGGCCGACCGACCCAAGAATAATTGCAGCTACTGCAATCACGTCTGTTGATCTTGAGTGTACCTTCACATCGCCATAGGCATCTACAAGCTCCTGCTAAGTCCCACGCACTGTTCTGCAAACGCGATCTGAGGGTTGATCAAGGATGCACCTCCAATCATGGTCGCGGAAGCAAGAACGGTCGCAGTCAGGCGTACCGCAAATACCACGCAAGGCCGTTGCCATTGAACCCGATCTCCGCCCGTCTCACCGGATCACCCTAGGTATTCACCTGAGGGAGCCAATCCCCGAGCCGGCTTAGGGCCTCCCTGATGTCCTCGGTGGCACCTGCGAACGACAGCCGGACATACCGGTGGCCGGCCGCCGTGTCGAAGTCGATCCCCGGGGCGAGGGCGACGCCTACATCCTGAAGCAGCTGGTAGACGAGATCCTGTGATGTCCTAGATCCCGTCAGGTGGCCCACGTCCGCGTAGATGTAGAACGCGCCGTCCGCCGGGGCGAGCTTGTCGATGCCCAGCCGAGGTAGCCCCTCCAGCAGCAGCGACCGGTTCACCGCGTACCGGGTGACGTGCGACTCGACCTCGGCGAGGCTCTCTGGCGCGAACGCGGCCAGCGCGGCGTACTGCGGCAGCGCCGGAGGGCAGACGGTGAAGTTGCCGGTCAGTCGGTCCACCGCGCGACGCAGCCGGGGCGGCACCACCAACCAGCCCAGCCGCCAGCCGGTCATGGAGAAGTACTTGGAGAACGAGTTGACCACGATCGCTTCCCGGGAGGTCTGCCACGCGCAGCTGGTCGGTGGCGTGCCCGGGTAGGTGATGCCGTGGTAGATCTCGTCGCTGACCAGCTGTACCCCGGAGCTCTCGCACCAGGCGGCGATCCGGGCCAGCTCGGCTGGGTCCAGCACGGTGCCGGTGGGGTTGGCCGGGCTGGCCAGGATCAGCCCGCGCAGCCGCTGCCGCCGATGGGTTTCCTCGAGCATCTCGACGGTGGGCTGGAAGCGGGTATCCGGCCCACAGTCCAGCTCCACCACCTCGCAGCCCAGGGCCCGGAGGATATTGCGGTAACAGGGATACCCCGGTCGGGCCAGCGCAACCCGGTCGCCAACGTCGAACGCGGCCAGGAAGCAGAGCAAGAAGCCACCGGAGGATCCGGTGGTGGCCACCACGTCGTCGGCGTCCACCGACACCTGGTAGCGCCGCTGATAGAACTCGGCGATCGCGGCGCGCAGCTCGTGCACCCCCACGGCCACGGTGTAGCCGAGCACGTCGGAGGCGAGCGCCGAGGTGGCCGCCGCCCGAACCGGTGCGGGCGCCGGCGTGGACGGCTGGCCGGCGGAGAGGTTGACCAGGTCGCCGTGCGTGCGCTGGCGCTCGGTGGCCGCTACCCAGACGTCCATCACGTGAAAGGGCTCCACCGAGGCGCGGGCCGCGACGGACAAGCGGGCCTCGGCTGACGGCGGGCCACTGACAGTGCTGCTCATCGTCGGCCAGCCTATGCCGTGCTGAGGGACTAGTAGCCACGGTAGGCCCCTCCGGCGGCGAGGCTGAGCAGCCCGGGCACCTGGGACACCGAGCCGTACCGCGCCACCGCGTAGCGCACCCCGGCGATGATGTTGTCCACCGGGTCGAGGATCTCGCCGTGCCCGGGCAGGTGCCATCGGTCGAAGGTGGGCTCGATCGTCTGCATCAAGCCCATCGACGGTGTGCCGCGCGCGGCGTTCGAGTCCCAGTTGTTCACTGCCTCGGGGTTCCCGGAGGACTCGTGCTCAATGATGGTGGCGATCGCCTCCGGGTCGATCTGCTCCGGCGGATAGCCGTGCTCGCGCAGCGCCGCGACCGCCTGCTGGATCCAGCCCTGCACGTGGTTGGTCGGCCCGTCCCGGTGGGTTCCCGGCAGCTCCGGCAGCGGCACAGGGACGTCCGGCGGCGGCCCGGGCAGATCCGGGGGCGGCCCCTGCGGGTCGGGCTGAACGGGAGGGGAGCCAGGCTTGGAGGGCACCTCCGCATTGTCGTGCGGCGGCTCGGCTTTTGACGCGGAGGCGGACGGCTGGCCTCGCTGGCCCGGCACCGGGACCTCGGCGATCGACCGCGAGCCCGCGTCGACGCAGCCGAGATCAACCTCGAAGCGCAGCTCCGGCCAGCGCCCGGCGAACATCCGGATCGAATCCGCGGCGTCCCGCAGTGCACCGGAGGCCCGGCGAGTGGCCTGCTCGAACCCGCCGGCCCATTCGTCGTAGGCCCGGGCGGCCGGGCCGGACCAGGCCGGGCCCAGCCAGGTCGCCAGCGCGGCTGGCACCCGGCCGACTCCGGCGAGCAGCGCGGCGGCCTCCGCCCAGCGGCGCACCGCGGCCTCCGGTAACTCGTTCATCCGACCCACCGGCACATCCGCTCGACCAGCTCCGCGTCGACCGTCCGGACCGCGTCCGCGCAGGCCGCCACCGACTCGGCGGCCGAGGCCAGCCGGGCGGCGGCCGCCGAGAGAGCCTGGTAACAGGCCAGGTCGACCTGGGCGATCGCGGCGGCCAGCTCGGACTCGCCAGACCCTGGCGCGGCGGGCGGCGCGCGGCCGGCCGCCGCGTCCAGCCAGCTCGCGACCTCGGCGGCCCGCCGGGAGAGCTCAGCGCCGACCTGCTCGACGTCGGTAAGGACATAGCGCGTCACACCTGTGTAGACGGACCCCGGGGAGGTCAGGTTCCGTCGACTACGAGCGGATTAGAAGCCGACGCTCACACAGCCAATCCGCGCCCCGGCGGTGCCGGCCTTGCCCGGATCCGTCTGGGTCGGGTCGGCGTGGATCACGACCGAGCCGGCCCTGTTGTTCTCGAATACCCACGGCACTGTGCTCGCCTCGGTGGCATTGCCCTTTTCGTCAGTCTCGAAGTCCAGCCAGATCTCGTTGGTCGGGTTGGCGAAGGCGGGATTTACCGAGGGCTTGACCGGGTCGGGGTTGTGCTGGAAGTGCGGGCCGGCCGCGTCGCCGGTGGGGCCGCACGGCATGGCGTGGGCGTGCGCGCCATACTCCCGGTTCGGCACCAGCCCGCGCACGTTCAGGGTGACCGTGGTTTCACCGTCGAAGACATTCTCGGCGACCAGAGCCTTGGCTCCGTCTGGCACCAGCGCCTTGTTGTAGTTCGTCGCGGCGTCACTCTGGCCGAAGGTGGCGGTGACAACGATCTGCTTGGCATTGCTGGCCGAGGCGTCCACCGAAGGCGGGCTGGCCGGAGGAGCGGGAGCGGCTGGCGTATTGGCACACGCGGTCGCGGTGAGGAGCAGGCTGGCTACTCCGACGGCGACGAGATACCGGGGCAATGAGCGCATGGGTTCCATCATCTGGACACGCGCCCCCTCCGGCCGCATCCCGCGCGCAAACCCACCGGATCGGGTAAGCGGCCCGACACGGGCCAGGTACCCTTGGCCCTCGCACGGGCCTCTAGCTCAATCGGCAGAGCAGCGGACTTTTAATCCGCGGGTTCGGGGTTCGATCCCCCGGGGGCCCACCACGCTTGACCAGCACAAACGCTGCCCATTAGTGATCATTAATTGATCAATGGGGATCAATTTGGCGGTGAGTACTACATCTGACGTGGGGAAACTGGTCCTAGTCGGCGCGATCGAGGCTCGATCGAGCGCCGGGGTGACTCCCTGCGCGTGAAGGTGTACGCCGGTGTCGAGCCACACCGGGCGCCGGATGTATCTGACGGAAGCGACCACGAACGAACGAGAAGCAGAGCGGATCCGTACTCGGCTGTTGGCCCAGGTCGATGCGAAGCGCAGCACCAAGACGAGGGTGACGCTGAGCAAGGCGACCGATGAGTGGCTTCAGGTCCACGAGATCGAGGAGACCACCCTGGAGGGATACCGCGGCTACATCGAACGCACCATCAGGCCCGCGCTTGGAGATGAGCTGGTGGAGCGCATCGGCGTGAGGGTATTGGAAAACCTCCACGCGGATCTGGGGCGGTCCTCCGAGCCGGGGGTG
>DATHIT010000115.1:0-4899 GCA_035489915.1 Pseudonocardia sp.
GTCTCGATGATGCCCGGTTCCCCCAGCTTCTTACGCAGTGTCATCACAGTGACACGCACCGTAGTGGTAAACGGGTCGGCGTGCTCGTCCCACACCCGTTCCAGCAGCTCCTCACTGCTGACCACCGCACCGCCCGCGCCGAGCAGCACCTCCAGCACGCCGAACTCCTTGCGGGTCAGCTCGACCAACCCACCGGAGCGGCGCACGGTCCGCCGGGCCGGGTCCAACACCACATCGCCGGCGGCGAGCACCGGCGGCGTCGCCGGGGTGGCCCGCCGCGCCAGCGCGCGCATCCGGGCCACCAGCTCCGGAAAGTCGAACGGCTTGGCCAGGTAATCGTCCGCGCCCAGGGTCAGCCCCTCGACCTTGTCCGCGAGCGTGCCACTGGCCGTCAGCATGATCACCCGCGTGGTGGCCCCGTCCTGGGTGAGCTGGGCACACAGGTCGTCCCCGGACATTCCGGGCAGATCCCGGTCCAGCACCACCACGTCGTACCGGGTCACCGCGGCCTTTTCGTGCCCGACGTCGCCGTCGTAGGCGACGTCCACCGCCATGCCCTCTCGCCGCAGCCCCCTGGCAAGCGCATCAGCCAGCGGTTGTTCGTCTTCTACGATCAGCACCCGCACGTTGACCAGGGTAGGGCCACAGCTGCCCCGCCGGCGCCCCCGCCTCGATCACGGCTCGACCCTCGGTCAGTCGCGGGGGCGGCGACCGAGCGGACGAGCACCCTCGCCCGGGTTCTCGGTGCCGTTCTCAGCGCCGTTCGCCCTGCCGTTTCCGGTGCTCTCCTCGCGGCCGGCGGCCCGGCCGAACTCCGCCGGCAGAGCCGCGGTCCACTCGGTCACCCGACGGGCCACGTCCTGCGCGGTCAGCCCCGCGGCGGCCAGCACCTCGCCCCGGCTGGCATGGTCCAGGAACCGCTGCGGCAAGGCCAGGTCGCGCAACGGCACGTCCACCTCAGCGGCCCGCAACGCGGCGGCCACCGCCGAACCGATCCCGCCGTGCCCGCCGCCGTCCTCAACCGTCACCACCAGCCGGTGCTCGGCGGCCAGCTCGACCAGCCCCTCGGAGACCGGCAGCACCCACCTCGGGTCCACCACGGTCACCTCGATGCCCTGGTCGGCGAGGCGATCGGCGGCGGCCAGGCCGAGTTCGGCGAACGACCCGACGCAGACCAGCAGTACATCGGCCCGCTCGGTCACCGAGTCACCGGACGGCTCGCGCAGCACATCCACACCGTTCTGCCGGCGCACGGCCGGGATCTCCGGGATCACCGCGCCCTTCGGGTAGCGCAGCGCGGTGGGCCCGTCGTCCACCGCGACCGCCTCCCGCAGCTGTTCGCGCAGGCTGACCGCGTCGCGCGGCGCGGCCACCCGCATCCCGGGCACCACGCCGAGGAGGGAGAAGTCCCACATGCCGTTGTGGCTGGGGCCGTCGCTGCCGGTCACCCCGGCCCGGTCCAGCACCAGGGTCACCGGCTGGCAGTGCAGCGCCACGTCGAGCAGCAGCTGGTCGAACGCCCGGTTCAGGAACGTGGAGTACAGCGCCACCACCGGATGCATGCCGGCCATCGCCATCCCGGCGGCCGAGGTCAGCGCGTGCTGTTCGGCGATGCCCACGTCAAAACAGCGCTCCGGGTAGGCGGCGGCGAACGGGGCCAGCCCCACCGGGTGCAGCATCGCGGCGGTGATCGCCACCAGGTCCGCCCGCTCGGCGCCCAGCGCGACCATCTCGTCGGCAAAGACCGTGGTCCAGCCGCCTTTGGGAGCGCCGAGCGGCTCCCCGGTGGCCGGGTCGAACGCGCCCGGCCCGTGCATCTGCTCGACCTCGTCGTTCTCCGCCGGCGGGTACCCGAAGCCCTTGCGGGTCACCGCGTGCACGACCACCGTGCCGCCGAAGTCCCGAGCCCGGCGCAGCGCGGCCTCCATCGACACCAGGTCGTGCCCGTCCACCGGGCCGACGTACTTCAGGTTCAGGTCGGAGAACAGCGCCTGCGGGGCCAGCGCGTCCTTCACCCCGGCCTTGACCGCGTGCAGCCCGCTGTACACCGCGCGGCCCACCACCGGGGTCTGGGCCAGGGCGCGCTTGCCGGCGTCCAGCACCCGTTCGTAGCTGGGGCGCAGCCGCAAGGTGGCCAGGTGGTCGGCCAGCCCGCCGATGGTGGGCAGGTAGGAGCGGCCGTTGTCGTTGACCACGATGATCAGGTTGCGGTCCTTGCGGGCGGCGATGTTGTTCAACGCCTCCCAGCACATCCCCCCGGTCAGCGCGCCGTCGCCGACCACCGCGACCACGTGCCGGCGGGCGCCAGTGAGCTCGAACGCGTTGGCCATGCCGTCGGCGTAGGACAGTGCGGTGGACGCGTGGCTGTTCTCCACCAGGTCGTGCTCGCTCTCCGCCCGGCACGGGTAACCGGAGTACCCGCCGGTGGCCTTGAGCTTGGCGAACCCGTCCTTGCGGCCGGTGAGCAGCTTGTGCACGTAGGACTGGTGCCCGGTATCGAAGATCAGCGCGTCGTGCGGCGAGTCGAACACCCGGTGCAGCGCCATGGTGAGCTCCACCACACCCAGGTTCGGACCCAGGTGGCCACCGGTACGGGACACGGTGCTCACCAGGAAATCCCGGATCTCACCGGCGAGAGTCTGCAGCTCCGCGGTGCCGAGTCGCTTCAGGTCGGCCGGGCTGTGCATCTTCCGCAGCAGGGACACTCGCCCGAGTGTACGGAGGGCCCTTCCCTCGGTCCTGGCGCAGGGCTGCGCCTGTTGACCAAAGATCCGCGCAGTCAATGGATTGACTAACCCCCGCGTGCGATCGACCCCGTTGCCACTTCGCATACCGGAGGCACACTTCGCACACCGCACGCACTATGCGAAGTGCGCCCTGGGTATGCGAAGTGGAGCTAGGGGCGCAGGACGGCGGCACGGGCTTGGTGGCGGAGTGCGGCGGCGGAGCGTTCCGGCCGATTTTTCCACCACAGCGTTGTTCTAGCGGGCCCCGCGTCGCACGTCCCATACTGACCTGCACCTCGCATGTCAGGACGCGACGGCCGTGGCGACTTCGCATACCTGGCGTGCACCGCACAGAGGTTGCACCCTGTGCGAAGTGCCCGCTGAGCATGCGAAGTGGAGCTAGAGGCGCAGGACGGCGGCACAGCCTGGTGCGGCGTATGAGTACGGCCGACCCCGGTCACCGGCACGCTTTGCTCTGCGCACCCATACGCAACGCCCCGGTCCGTTGCGTATTTGTGCGCAGAGCAAAGCGACCAGCGGCGGGGGTGCTGAGCGTGGTGATCGGCGTAGGGTGCGGTGGGTGACGGAAGCCGAGCGGGGTAGCTCCTCCTCCCGGCTGGCGTCCTGGGCGTACGCGTTGCGCACCACCAACCCGCCGCCGGGGCCGCTCGACCGGATCGACGCGGTGACCAGGTGGATTGTCGTCGGCCGGGCCGCCGTCCTGCCGATGACGCTGGTCGCCGGGCTGGTGGCCGCGCTGCTGGCGGTGGGCCAACCCGGGCTGGACTGGCGCTGGTTGGTGCTGGCGATCGTCGGGATCACCCTCGCCCACCTGGCGAACAACCTGATGAACGACCTGTACGACACCCGCGCCGGGTCCGATTCGGCCGGGTATCCGCGCGCCCTCTACGCCCCGCACCCGATCCTGTCCGGCCTGGTCACCCGCAGGGCGCTGGTGTTGGCCGTGCTCGGGGTCAACGCCGCCGACCTGGTCATTCTGGTGGTGCTCGCGTTGGCCAGGGGCTGGCCGGTGGTGGCGTTCGCGCTGGCCGGGTTCCTGCTCAGCGTGGCCTACACGGCTCCCCCGCTGCGGCTGAAGAAGCGCGGCCTCGGCGAGCCGGACGTGCTGGTGGTGTGGGGTCCGCTGATGGTCTGCGGCACCTACTACTCGGCGGTCGGTCAGGTGGGCTGGCCGGTGCTGCTGGCCTCGCTGCCCTACGGCCTGCTGTGCGTCGCGGTGCTCATGGGCAAGCACATCGACAAGATCCCCTACGACGAGCCGCTGGGCATCCGCACCGTTCCGGTGTTGCTCGGCCAGCGGCGCGCGCGTGCTGCCACGCTCGGCCTGATGATCGGGTTCTACCTGTTGGTGGGGGTGTCCGTGCTGGTCGGGGCGATGCCGTGGCCAGCCCTGTTGGTGGTCCTCGCGCTGCCCCGGCTGATCAAGGTGTGGCCGTACTTCCGCCGACCGCCGCCGGAGGAACCGCCGAAGAATTTCCCGGTCTGGCCGCTCTGGTACGCCGCGCTGGCCTGGGTGCACACCCGCCAGGCCGGCCTGCTGCTGGTCCTCGGCCTGGCGCTAGGCATCCTCGCCCGTCAGTGGCACGTGCTCTCGTAGCCACTCGCCGCTCACTCCGTCACGAAGAGCGCGACCGCCTCGAGGTGGTGGGTCATCGGGAAGGCGTCGAAGGCGCGCAGCTCGGCCAGCCGGTAGCCGCGCTCGGCGAACAGCCCCACGTCCCTGGCCAGGGCGGCCGGGTCGCAGGCCACGTGCACCAGGCGGTCCGGGGCGGCGGCGACCAGGCCGTCCACCACGGCGCGGCCCAAGCCCTTGCGCGGCGGGTCGGCGACCACCACGTCGGGCCGGCCGGCCTCGGTGAGCTCGGCCAGCACCCGCTCCACCCGCCCGGTGCGCCAGCGGACCGCCGGCAGGTCGGCCAGCGCGGCGCGCCCGGCGGCCACCGCGCGCCGGTCGGACTCCACCACGGTCACCGTGCCATCCGGCCCGACCTGCTCGGCCAGCACCGAGGCCAGCACACCCATGCCGCCGTACAGATCCCAGGCGCGGCCCCCGGCGGGCGCGCCCGCCCAGTCCGCCACCACGCCGCACAGGGTGTCCGCCAACGCCGGGTGCACCTGCCAGAACGCACCGGGCGGGGCGTGCCAGACCCGG
>DATHIT010000116.1:0-2175 GCA_035489915.1 Pseudonocardia sp.
CAGCCAGGTTGGCCAGGGCACCACCGCGGTGGACATCGTGAACAGCGCCGCCGTGTACTACCTGTCCGGGTTGGCGGTGGCGCTGGGTTTCCAGATGAAGCTGTTCAACATCGGGGTGGAGGGCCAGTTCCGGCTGGCCGCGTGCGTGGCGGCGATCGTCGGGGGCCTGTGGGTGCTGCCGCCGGTGCTGCACACGGTGATGATCATCGTGGTGGCGCTGCTGGTGTGCGCCGGATGGGCCGGGGTGGCGGCGGTGCTCAAGGCCTACCGCGGGGTCAGCGAGGTCATCTCCACGATCATGTTGAACGCCATCTCGACCGGGGTGATCGCCTACCTGATCCGGCCGGACACGTTCGGTGTGCTGGAGGGCAACAACATCTCCACCCGGCCGATCGCGTCCGGCGGGCACTTCCCCGGGATCACCCTGGGCACCAAGGGGACGTTGTTCGGGATGGTGTTCGTGGCCATCGCGCTGGGCATCGGCTACTGGTTCATGCTGGGCCGCACCCGGTTCGGGTTCGAGCTCAAGGCCTCCGGTGAGTCGCCCACCGCGGCGGCCGCCGGCGGGGTGAACGCGCGCCGGATGACCGTGGTCGCCCTGCTGCTGTCCGGCGCGGTAGCCGGCCTGATCGGGCTGCCCGAACTGCTCGGCCGTGACTTCGCCTACACGCTCAACGCGCCACAGGGCTACGGGTTCACCGGCATCGCGATCGCGCTGCTCGGCCGGAACAACCCGGTGGGCATCGCGGCCGGTTCGCTGCTCTGGGCGTTCCTGGACAAGGCGGCGCTCGCGCTGGACAACATCGGCGTGCCCAGGGAGATCGCGGTGATCATGCAGGGGGTGACGGTGATCTCGGTGGTGATCGCCTACGAGATCGTCCGCCGGTACGAGCTGACCGCCCAGCGGCGCCGGGTGGCCGCCGAGGCCAACCTGGCGTTCGCGCCGGCCGACCCGCCGCCCCCCGGCCCGCCACCGCCCGGATCGCCCTCGGGGTCGACCGGGGTGGCTCCCTCGGAGGCCCGATGACCACGTTGAATCCCGCCGACGCGCCGATCACCCTGCCCGCCGCGCCGCCGCCCCGCCGCCGGATACCCGGCTGGGCCCGGGGTGCGTTCGCGGCCGCGGCGGCGGTCGCCGTGCTGGTGGTGACCTCGGCGCTCACCGGGCAGCACGAGCTCACCTCGTCGGGTACCGCGCAGGCGGCGCTGCGGCTGATGCTGCCGATCCTGCTGGCCGGGCTGGGCGGGCTGTGGGCCGAGCGGGCCGGGGTGATCAACCTCGGGCTGGAGGGCATGCTGATCCTGGGCACCTGGGGCGGGGCGTTCGCCGGGCTGGCCTGGGGACCGTGGGGCGCGGTGCTCGGCGGCGTGGTGTTCGGGGCGCTGGGCGGGCTGCTGCACGCGCTGGCCACTGTCACCTTCGGGGTCAACCACATCGTCTCCGGGGTGGCCATCACGCTGCTCGCCGCCGGGCTGACCAAGTACCTGTCCACGCTCATCTTCCAGCCGGTCTCGCACAACCCCCGCCAGTCCGCCCCGCTCACCGGGTTCGACACCTACTCGGTGCAGCCGCTGGGCAACTGGCTGGGCACGCTGGAGGACCGGCACACCCCGGTGCTGTCCGACGTGGCCGGGCTGCTCCGAGGGCTGATCACCGGGTTCACCCCGCTGGTGGTCCTCGGGCTGCTGCTGGTGCCGATCAGCTACTGGGTGCTCTGGCGGACCCGGTTCGGGCTGCGGCTGCGCTCCTGCGGGGAGAACCCGTACGCGGCGGAGTCGCTGGGCGTCTCGGTGTACCGGTACAAGTACGCCGCCGTGGTCATCTCCGGGGCGCTGGCCGGGCTGGGCGGCGTCGCGCTGGTGCTCAACCCCGGGCAGTTGGGGTACCTGGAGGGCCAGACCGGCGGCCGGGGCTACATCGGCCTGGCCGCGATGATCTTCGGCAACTGGCGACCGGGTGGGTTGCTGGCCGGCGCCGCGCTGTTCGGCTACGTGGACGGGCTGCAGCTTCGCGCCGGGGCGCAGGCGGTGCACGACCTGCTCTACGGCGCCTCGCTGCTGGCCATCGTGGTGGCCATCGCCTGGGCGCTGCGCCGGCGCTGGCTGGCCTCGGTGCTGGCGGCGGCCGCCGGGATCGCCGCGTACGCGGTGTACTTCCTCACCGACACGCTGCCC
>DATHIT010000117.1:0-2410 GCA_035489915.1 Pseudonocardia sp.
GGTTGACCCCGTTGACCCGGATGCCGTGCTCGCCGAGCTCGGCGGCCAGCAGCCGGACCTGGTGCGCCTGGTCGGCCTTCGCCGCGCCGTAGGCCACGTTGTTGGGGCCGGCGAACACCGCGTTCTTGCTGGCGATGTAGACGATGTCGCCGCCGATGCCCTGGGCGACCATCGCCCGCACCGCCTCCCGGGATACCAGGAACGAGCCCCGGGCCATCACGTCGTGCTGACGGTCCCAGTCCGCCTCGGTGGTCTCCAGCAGCGGCTTCGAGATGGACAGCCCGGCGTTGTTCACCACCAGGTCCACCCCGCCGAAGGCCAGCGCCGCCGCGTCCACCGCGGCCCGCACGGCGTCGGCCGAAGTTACATCGGCGGTGACCGCGACCGCCGTGTCGGCGGAGCCCAACTCGTCGGCCACAGCCGCGGCAGCGGCGGCGTCCCGGTCCGCCACCACCACGCAGGCCCCCTCGGCGGCCAGCCGCAGCGCAATCGCCCGCCCGATGCCCGAGCCGCCGCCGGTGACCAGCGCGACCCGGCCGGCCAGCGGCTTCGGCGCGGGCAACCGGGCCAGCTTGGCCTCCTCCAGCGCCCAGTACTCGATGCGGAACTTCTCCGCCTCCGGGATCGGCGCGTACTCCGACACCGCCTCGGCGCCGCGCATCACGTTGATCGCGTTCAGGTAGAACTCGCCGGCCACCCGGGCGGTCTGCTTGTTCGCCCCGAAGCTGAACATGCCCACCCCGGGCACCAGCACGATTGCCGGGTCGGCGCCGCGCATCGCCGGGGAGTCCGGCGTGGCGTGCCGTTGGTAGTAGGCGCGGTAGTCCTCCCGGTAGGCCGCATGCAGCTCGCGCAACCGGTCCAGCTGGGACTCGACGGACGCCCCCGCCGGCACGTCGAGCACCAACGGGCGGACCTTGGTGCGCAGGAAGTGATCCGGGCAGGAGGTGCCCAACGCGGCCAGCGGCTCGAGCTTGTCACGCGACAGGAAGCCCAGCACCGGCTCGGTGTCGGTGAAGTGGCCGACCTGCCGCCGGTCGGTGGACGCCAGCCCGCGGATCACCGGCGCCAGCGCGGCGGCCCGCGCCCGGCGCTGCTCACGGGGCAACGCCGAGAAACCCGGACGCACCGCGCCGAACGGCTCCGCCGCGCCCCGGGAGTCCAGGTACTCCTGGGCAGTCCGGATGATCTCCAGCGAGTTCGCCTCGCACTCCTCGCTGGTGGCACCCCACGCGGTGATCCCGTGCCCACCCAGGATCACCCCGATCGCCCTCGGGTGCGCCGCCTGGACCGCCGCGATGTCCAGCCCGAGCTGGAACCCCGGACGGCGCCACGGCACCCACACCACCCGGTCGCCGAAGATCTCCTTGGTCAGCGCCTCCCCGTCGGCGGCGGTGGCGATCGCGATGCCGGCGTCCGGGTGCAGGTGGTCCACGTGCGCGGCGTCCACCAGCCCGTGCATCGCGGTGTCGATCGAAGGCGCGGCCCCGCCCCGCCCGTGCAGGCAGTAGTCGAACGCGGCGACCATCTCGTCCTCGCGGTCCAGCCCCGGGTAGACCTCGGTCAGCCCGCGCAGCCGGTCCAGCCGCAGCACCGCCAGCCCCGTCTCGGCGAGCGTGCCCAGGTCACCCCCGGATCCCTTCACCCACATCAGCTCGACCGGCCCGCCGGTGGCCGGGTCCGTCTCGGCGCCCTTCGCGGAGGTGTTCCCGCCGGCGTAGTTGGTGTTGCGCGGGTCCGCGCCCAGCCGGTGGCTCCGGTCCAGCAACTCGCGCACAGCCTCGTGGGCCATCCAGTCCTCCCAGATCAGGACCCGTGAGTGGTTAGGCGTTGCGATAGCAACGCTAACCACTCACGGGGTCGTCAGGCGCCCCAGCCGGCTTGCACGCCGCCGACCCGTTCGGCCTGGATGCGTTCCTGGTAGCCGGAGCGGCGGTAGGCGGCGACCGGGTCCGGGTCCAGGCCTTGCTCGGTGCGCAGCTCGCGCAACAGCGGCCGCACGTCGGTGGCGAACGCGTCCATCAGTACCTCGTTCGCCCCCAGCACGTCCCCGCGAAGCTGCGCCTCGCCCAGCGCCTCACGGTCCACCAGCAGCGCTTTGGCGGTGGCCTCCTGCACGTTGAGCACCGAGCGGATGATCGCCGGGATCTTGCCCTCGATGTTGTGGCACTGGTCCAGCATGAACGCGATCCCGGCATCCGGCCGCAGCGCATCGGCGGCCACCACCTCGTACATGATCCGGAACAGCTGGAACGGGTCGGCGGCGCCCACCATCAGGTCGTCGTCGGCGTAGAACCGGGAGTTGAAGTCGAACGCGGCGAGCCGGCCGGCGCGCAGCAGGAACGCCACGATGAACTCGATGTTGGTGCCCGGCGCGTGGTGGCCGGTGTCCACACACACCCCGGCCTTC
>DATHIT010000118.1:0-10829 GCA_035489915.1 Pseudonocardia sp.
GTTGATCGAGACCACCGCGCTGGGCATGGCCGAGGTGGCCTTCGCGGCGGGGTTCTCCAGCGTCCGGCAGTTCAACGACACGGTGCGCGCGGTGTACGCGGTGAGCCCGTCCACGCTGCGCACCGAGGCCGCCCGGCGCGGTCGGCGCGGCGGCCAGCCCGAACCCACCGCCGGATCGATCTCACTGCGACTTCCGCTGCGCCCGCCGTACCACGCCGGCGGGGTGTTCGGCTTCCTGGCCGCCCGCGCGGTACCCGGTGTGGAGGTGGCCGACGAGCACTCCTACGCCCGCACGCTGCGGCTGCCGCACGGCCCGGCGGTGCTGGCCATCGCCCCGGGTACCAGCGCGAACGGCGTCGTTGACCACCTCACCGCCCAGTTGCGGCTGACCGATCTGCGTGACCTGGCCGCCGCGGTCAGCCGGCTGCGGCGCCTCGCCGACCTGGACGCCGACCCGACCGCGGTGGACGCCGCGCTGGCCACCGATCCGGCGCTGGCCGACTCGGTCGCCGCCGCCCCCGGTATGCGGTTGCCCGGCACCGTGGAGCCGGCCGAAATCGTGCTGCGTGCGCTGCTCGGCCAACAGGTCACCGTGGCCGCCGCCCGCACCGCCGCCGCCCGACTCACCGACGCGCTCGGCGAGCCGTTGCCCGACGGGGTCGGCGGGTTGGCCGCCGAGGGGCTGAGCCGGCTGTTCCCCACCCCGGCGGCGATCGCCGAGCACGGCGCGGAGGTGCTCCGAGGGCCGGCCCGGCGCACCGCGACGATCGTCGAGGTGGCCGCCGCGATGACCGAGGGCGCGCTGCGGGTGCACCCCGGGCGGGACGCCGACGAGCTGCGCGCGGAGCTCACCGCGCTGCCTGGCGTGGGGCCGTGGACCGCCGGCTACATCCTGATGCGGGTGCTCGGCTCGACGGACGAGCTCCTGGTCAGCGACGTGGCGCTGCGCAAGGGCGCCACCGCCCTCGGGCTGCCCGGGACCGACCGGGCCGGCCAGGACGCGCTGCGCCGGCACGGCCGCCGGTGGCGGCCGTGGCGCTCCTACGCCGGCATGCACCTGTGGCGGGCCTCCGCGCTGACCGCGCCCCGCCCAGCCACCCAGCCCTCCCACACCCAGGAGACACCCCGGAGAAAGAGCGCATGACCGCGACCATCACCGCCACGGTAACCACCCAGGACACCCCGATCGGGCCGTTCACCTCGGTGCTGGCCGCCGACGGGGCGCTGCTCGCGGCCGGCTGGACCGCCGACTCCGAGGAACTGCTGCCGGTGGTCCACCCGAGCCTGCGCCCGGGGTCGCTGCGGCGGCTGGCCGACGCCGGGGAGGTGTCCGATGCGGTGCGCCGGTACCACGCGGGTGAGCTGACCGCGATCGACCCGATCCCGGTCCGGCAGTACTCCGGCGAGTTTCTGCGACACGCGTGGGACGTGCTGCGCGCGGTCCCGGCCGGCGCGCCGATCACCTACACCGAGTACGCGGCCAAGTCCGGGCGTCCGGCGGCGGTGCGCGCGGCGGCCTCGGCGTGCGCCCGCAACGCGGTGGCCCTGTTCGTGCCCTGCCACCGGATACTCCGGCTGGACGGCTCACTGGGCGGGTTCCGCTGGGGCCTGCCGGTGAAGCGGTGGCTGCTGGACCACGAGCAGGCCCACTGACCGCCCAGCGACCAGCACGCGCCGCTCGTATTCGAACAGTAGGTCGATCGGCGTGCCGTCCGGAGAAATTGTCAGACCAGACGGCACGCTAGTAGCCATGAGCCCCATTACCGCGGTCAACATGCTGCTGATCGGCCTATTGGCCGGTATCGGCGCCGGCTTCGGGGTGGCCTGGGTGCTGATCAGCTCGCGGTACCGGGTGGCCGCCGCCGAGACGGCCAGGAACAGCGCGGACTCCTCGGCCGCCGCCCGGTCCGAGCTGGCCGCGCTGCACGTGGAACGGGACTCGCTGATGCGCCGGCTCAACGAGTTGTCCGAGCAGGCCGCCGGCGCCGAGCAACGGGCCCGCCGCGCGGAGACCGAGGCGGTCGGGGCGAACGCCGCGCTGGACGCCGAGCGCACCGCCGCGATGGAGCGCGAGCGGGAGCTGGCCCGCCGGGACGCCCAGCTGAAGGAGAGCTTCCAGGCGCTCTCGGCCGACGCGCTGGCCCGCAACAACGAGGCCTTCGTGACGCTCGCCGAGGGTCGGCTCAAGGAGGTCACCGCCGCGCTCTCCGCCAAGGCCGACGGCGACTCGACCGCACGCGCCCAGGCGATCAACGCGATGCTCGACCCGATGACGGTCACCCTGCGCCGGGTCGAGGGCCAGCTGCGGGTGGTGGAGAAGGACCGCGAGTCGGCCTACGCCGGGCTGCGCGAGCAGGTCAGCGCCATGCACCGCAGCTCCGAGCAGCTGCACGTGGAAACCAAGCAACTGGTCAACGCGCTGCGGGCACCCCAGGTGCGCGGCCGCTGGGGCGAGCTGCAGCTGGAGCGGATCGTCCAGCTGGCCGGGATGGTCGAGCACTGCGACTTCGACCAGCAGGTGGTCAGCTCGGGTGAGGACGGCGGGGTCCGGCCGGACATGGTGGTGCACCTGGCCGGCGACAAGCAGATCGTGGTGGACGCCAAGGTGCCGTTCGCGGCCTACCTGGAGGCGGTCGAGTCGAACGACCCGGACGTGCACACCGAACGGCTGACCGCGCACGCCCGGCAGCTGCGCGCACACGTCGACTCGCTCTCCTCCAAGTCCTACTGGGTGACGTTCGAGCCCAGCCCGGAGTTCGTCGTGCTGTTCGTCCCCGGCGACCCGTTCCTGGAGGCCGCGCTGCGCGCCGACCCGTCGCTGATGGAGCACGCGTTCGCGCACAACGTCATCATCGCCACCCCGACCACGCTGATCGCGCTGCTGCGCACGGTGGCCTACACCTGGCGGCAGGAGGCGCTGGCCGCGAACGCCGCACAGGTGCACGCGCTTGGCCGCGAGCTGCACTCCCGGCTGGCCACCATGGGCACCCACGTGGCGAAGCTGGGCCGCAGCCTGGATTCCGCCGTGGACAGCTACAACCGGACGGTCAGCTCGCTGGAGTCCCGGGTGCTGGTCACCGCGCGCAAGCTCACCGAGCTCAAGGTGAGTGATGCCGAACTGCCCGCGCCCAACCAGGTGGAGCGCACCCCACGCCAGCTCCAGGCGCCCGAGTTGGTGGCCTCCGCCGACGAGTCGCTAATTGCCCTGCACGAGTCACCCGGGATGAACTCGCCGGGGTACCCGGCCGAAAATGTTGCGGGCGGCGGACGGGCTACCGTGACCGGGTGACCACCCGCCAGCCCGCCCGCCCGGCCACCGCCGGATGGCCCGTCTACGAGCGGTCCATCCTCGGCAGTGTGCTCGGCCTGCCGGGCTACGCGGCGATCGGCATCGCGCTCGGCTTCACCGGGCTGGGTGTGTTCATCGACCTAAACCGCATCAACGGGCTCGGCGCGATCTTCAAGGGCTGCTACTTCGCCGGCTGCGTGCTCGCGGTGTGCTGGGTCAAGCGGCGCGCGCTGTTCGGGCCGATGGTGCAGCCGCCCCTGCTGCTGGCCATCGCCGTGCCGGCGGTGGTATTCGCCTCGGGTGACGGCGGCACCGGCAGCGCCGGGCTCACCGACCACCTGCTCTCCATCGGCGCACCGCTGCTCAACGGCTTCCCGACCATGGCGGTGACCACCGCCTTCGCGGTGGCCATCGGGGTGTCCCGGTACGTGCTCCAGCGGCCGATCGGCATCGAACCGCCGGCGCGGCGCTCACCTTCCCGGCCGCCGTCCGGCCGGGCGCCCTCGGAGCGCCCTTCACGGTCCCGGCCAGCGGGCGAACGCCGGCCGCGAGAGCGTGCCTCGGCCGAGCTTGCCGACCCCGCCGAGCCGGCGCAGGGCGAGCGGGCGCCAGGCGAGCGGCGCGCGGCTCGAGGTGCCGGGCGCGGCGCGGGCCGAGGTGCCGCGCGCACCGCCGAGCCGGGCGGACCGGGCGACCGCAAGCCGCCCGCCGAGCGCAAGCCCGGTGACCGCCGACCGCCACCGGACCGGTTGCCGCCGGACCGCCGACCGCCAGCCGACCCCCGATCCCCCTCGGAGCGCACGCCGCCGGACCGGGTGCCGCCCGAACGCCGTGGACGCACCGCCCGGAGCGAGCCGCCAGCCGGCGCCGACCGGCGCCCGCCGCCCGAACGCCGCCCCAGCGAACGCCCCCCAGCCCGAGGCTCCCGCCCAACCTGAGCCAGCCTGAGGCACCGACCGGGGCTGGCAGGTGTCCGCGGCGAAACCTCGAACGCCGGCCGAGTTACCTGCGCCCGCCAGAACCTCAACCGCCGACTGCGTTACCTGCGCACACAGCGCTACGTGCGCTCACACAGCCTCGCTGGCTGCTTACACAGCTCGCGGTGTGCTCACACAGCCCATCGACGGGCTGTGTCGAGCCCGGCGGGCTGTGTGGAGCCGCACGGCCTGTCCTCGAGCCCGGCGGGCTGTGTGAGCAGGTCCGGCCGCCCGGCCGGGAGCACGTCCGGCGGTTACCGGCCGACGCGGCGGGCGCGCAGCTCGCGGGGCAGCGAGAAGGTCAGCGTCTCCTCGGCGGTGCTGATCTCCTGCACCTCCGCCCAGCCGCGCTCGGCCAGGTAGTCGATCACGCCCTGCACCAGGATCTCCGGCACCGAGGCGCCGCTGGTCACCCCGACCGTCCGGACCCCGTCCAGCCAGTCGTCGTCGATCTCCTTGGCGTAGTCGATCAGGTAGCTGGCGCCGGCGCCGGAGGTGAGCGCCACCTCCACCAACCGCTTGGAGTTGGACGAGTTCTGCGAGCCGACCACCAGCACCAGGTCGCACTTCGGAGCCATCGCCTTGACCGCGACCTGGCGGTTCTGGGTGGCGTAGCAGATGTCGTCGCTCGGCGGGTCCTGCAGCGAGGGGAAGCGCTCACGCAGCTGGCGGACCGTCTCCATGGTCTCGTCCACGCTCAGCGTGGTCTGGGACAGCCACACCACCTTTTCCGGATCCCGGACCGTCACCGCGGCCACGTCCGAAGGGCCGTCCACCAGCTGCACGTGGTCCGGCGCCTCGCCCGCGGTGCCCTCCACCTCTTCGTGCCCGTGGTGGCCGACCAGCAGGATGTCGTAGTCGTCCTTGGCGAACCGCTTGGCCTCGTGGTGCACCTTGGTGACCAGCGGGCAGGTGGCGTCGATGGTGCGCAGGCCGCGAGCGGCGGCCTCGGTGTGCACACTGGGCGCCACCCCGTGCGCGGAGAACACCACGATGGCGCCCTCCGGTACCTCGTCGGCCTCCGCGACGAACACCGCGCCGCGGTCCGCCAGGGTCTCCACCACGTGCCGGTTGTGCACGATCTCCTTGCGTACGTACACCGGGGCGCCGTAGGCCTCCAACGCCTTCTCCACGGCGATGACCGCCCGGTCCACGCCGGCGCAGTAGCCCCGTGGCTTGGCCAACAGGACGCGCTTGCCTTCCGAAGACGTGACAGACATGTCTCTAAGGGTAAGCGGGCGGCACGGTGGCCCGCAGAGGCGGTGATCTGGGTTACCCGACGGGCCGTGCTCGGCCCCTCCGCTAGCACAGATCGTGTCCCGACGCACACAGGCGGGCCGTGACAGGTAAGAATGCGGGTATGAAACCGCTGCCGATGCCGCTCCGGATCGCCGCCGGCCTGGTGGCCACCGCACTGGAAGAGGTGCAGGAGCTACCCCGCAAGCTCACCGAGCTACCCGTGACGGCGGTCAGTCAGGCGCTGCAGGCGTCCATGCGGCTGCAGCAGCGGGTCACCGAGCTGGCTATCAAGGGCGACCGGGCGCTCGGAGCGCTGCGGCCGGTGCCTGAGACACCCACCTGGGCGCGCTTCGACGAGGACGAGGAGCTGGGCTCGCCGCGCAACGGCCTGACCAACGGGCTTCGCTACGACGACCTGCCGAGGCCGCCGAAGGTCACCCCGGTGCGCATCCTGCCGGACCTCAGCGACACTGTCGCGCCGGACATTTCCGAGGTCCCGGCGCCCCGCCCGCCCGCTGAGCACCCGGACACCGCGCTGCTCACCCAGCCAACCGAGACCGACGGTGCCAGCACCAAACCGAGCACCAAGTCGGAGCCCAAGCCGCGCACCAAGCCGAGCACCAGGTCGAACGCCAAGCCGAGCACCAAGTCGGACGCCAAACCGCGCGGCAAGTCGGACAGCGCGCCGAGCGCCGAGCCGAGCTCTGACGTGCAACTGGCTGCGGCGGCCACAGCGGAGCCGGCCACAGCGGAACCGACCACCGCGGAACCGGCCGCGCCGGAGCAGCCGGAAACGGTGGCCCAGCCGGCCGCATCCGGTCCGCCCGGCCTGACCGAGTACGAGCAGTGGAGCCTGCCGCAGCTGCGTGGGCGGTTCCGCGCGCTGAGCGTCGGGCAACTCGAGCAGCTGCTGGCCTGGGAGACCTCACATCAGGACCGGCCGCCGTTCGTCACCATGCTCAGCAACCGGATCACCAGCGTCACCGGGCGTTGAGCAACCCGCTGCCCTCGGACCCGACGCCCGCCAACACCACCCAGGCGGCCGCCGCGCCGGGAACCTCGCCGGAGCAGCCGTGGCCGGTGCGCACGGTGGCCCGCAAGGTCGCCGGCTGGATCGACCGCCTGGGCGCGGTGTGGGTGGAGGGCCAGCTCACCCAGGTGACCGCCCGGCCCGGCACCGGCACCGCGTTCCTGGTGCTGCGCGACCCCGCCGCGGACGTGTCGCTCACGCTGACCTGCCCGATCGGGCTGGTCCGGACATCTGGATCAAGCACAGCCGTGCCGACCGAGGGCAGCCGGGTGATCGTGCACGGGAAGCCGACCTTCTTCCTGGGCCGGGGCACCTTCAGCCTGCGGGTGGACGAGATCCGCTCGGTCGGCATCGGGGAGCTGCTGGCCCGGATCGAGCGGCTGCGCAAGCTGCTCGCCGCCGAGGGCCTGTTCGACCGCGAGCGCAAGCGGAAGTTGCCGTTCCTGCCCCGGCAGATCGGCCTGATCACCGGGCGGTCCAGCGCGGCCGAGCACGATGTGGTGAGTAACGCGCGTCACCGCTGGCCGGCCGTCCAGTTCCGGATCTGTCACACCGCCACCCAGGGCGCGCTGGCCGTGCCGCAGCTCATCGACGCGCTGGAGACCCTCGACCGGGACCGCGAGACCGACGTCATCGTGATCGCCCGAGGCGGCGGCAGCGTGGAGGATCTGCTGCCGTTCTCCGACGAGGCGCTGTGCCGAGCGGTGGCTGTCGCACGCACCCCGGTGGTCTCCGCTATCGGCCACGAACCCGATACCCCGCTCCTCGATCACGTCGCTGACCTGCGATGTTCCACCCCGACGGCGGCCGGTCGGACGATCGTGCCGGACCTGGCCGAGGAGACCGCGCGGATCGCCGGGCTGCGCGATCGAGCCCGCCGCGCGCTGGCCGGCTGGGTGGATCGGGAGCGTCGGCTGCTGGACGCGCTGCGCGCCCGCCCGGTGCTCGCCGACCCGTACCGCGAGCTGGACCGGCGGGCTCAGGAGATCACTGCGCTGCGTCAGACCGGCCGCAACACGGTGCTGCGTGCGCTCACCGAGCGGGAAACTGAGGCGACTCACCTGCAATCACGCTTGACGAGCCTCGGACCGGCAGCCACTCTGGCGCGTGGATATGCCGTGGTCCAGCACGTCACAGGCGGCTCAGCGTCGGGTGCGCGGGCGCCGGTGCTGCGGTCCGTGGCCGACGCCCCACCGGGCGCGCGGCTGCGCATTCGGCTGGCCGACGGGGCGATCCCCGCGGTCGTGGACGATCCCGGTCCTACCTGACCGACCGGGCGAGCGGAGGACGTGATGCCCGGAGTGCATCCGCCGGTTGGCGCCTTCCTGCCGCTTACCCTGTCCGAGATCCGGGCCACCCGGAGCGCCCCCGGCTCGCTGGCCGACCGCGCGTTGGCCGCGGAGCGCGCGGCCGAGGACAGTTGGCAGGCATTGCTCGGCGACTGCGCGTGCGCGCGCAGTGGCCACTTCACCTATCACCTTCGGCTGCTCTCCGAGGCGGCCGGGGAATACGCCGGCGCGGACTGGTGGCGCGGTCATGGCAGCAGCCACCGCGACCGGGTTACCGCGTTCGAACTCTGGGTCGCCGAGGCGCTGGCCGAGGGCGACGGCCAGGAGTTCGCCGAGGCCTGCGCCGGCTATGACGCCGCGCTGGCGCACGCGATGGCCACCGTCCGGGACCGGCCCGCCGCCGAGCCGCCCGCACCCGTCAGCCACGCCAGCCGCTGAGCTGAGCCGCTCAGCCCCGCCGGCGGCCAGTTGAGCACAGGCCGCCCGGACGGCGGGACGCGCGGTGCGTCCGGCACCATGGCCGGGTGGATCCCACCAGCGTGCCCGCTGCTGACACCGCTCGCTCCGCTGGCCGGGAGAGCGGCATCGAGCAGCTCGGCTACGAGCAGGCCCGCGACGAACTGGTCGAGGTGGTGCGCGCGTTGGAGGTCGGCGGGCTGAGCCTGGACGACGCGCTCGCGCTGTGGGAGCGCGGTGAGCAACTGGCCCGGCGCTGCGAGCAGCAACTGGCCGGCGCGCGGGACCGGGTGGAGGCCGCGCTGCGCGCCGACCAGCCCGGAGCGGACAACGCCCCCGATTCGGCGAACTGACCCCAGCCCTCGGTCGGCTCAGCCCTTGGGCGGCAGGGGCGGCGCCGCGACCAGCGCCTGAGCCAGGATCTGGAACTCGGCATGGACGCCGTCCCCGGTGATCAGCCACTCCACCCCGTCGGCGCGGCGCGCCCAGGACTGCTCCCCGTTGGCGGCCGTGTAGTTCACCCAGCTCACCCCGGCCTCCCGCAGTGGGGCGGCCGAGGTCGGCGGGCCGCCGGTCTCGGCGGCGACCAGAGCGCCCTCCTCAGCGGTGGTCTGCACCAGCCGCAGGTACCGGCCGGCCGGGGTGATCCAGCCGACCCGCACGGCGCTGGCGTCCCCTGGCGCCTTGCGCTGGTCCACCATGTTCGCCCGCCAGCCCCCCGGCAGAGCTGGCTGCCGCAACGGGAACGGGACCTGGCGCGCGGCCGCACCCAGGGCCTGTCGGGCGTCCACCGTGGGGATGGCGGACGGGTCCATGGTCGGGCCGCCGGGGCTGAACGAGCAGCCTCGCCCGAGGAACGCCATCAAGCCGACGATCGGCAGCAGGATCAGCATCGAGATCAGCATGTCCCTCGACCCCGCGCCGAGGGTGGTGGTCGCCCTGGCCGGCCTCGGCGGCGCGGGTGCGCCGGCTGGCGCGGAATCTGCCTCCGCGCCCTCGGTGGGCAGGGCGGCCGACTCAGTCGGTGCCTGGCCCGAGGATTCGCCCGCGACCCGGTCCGGCGGGGGCGCTGGGGCGTCGACCGAGAGCGGGTTCGTGGAGCGGTCGGGCGAGGTACTCACCGCCCCATTGTCTGCCCTCGGCAAACGAGCGGGAGCCGGGTGTCCTCGATTACCTCGGACGTCCGGCTCGTCACTGTTTGCCCTCGTCACAACCATCCCGCGAACTGATCTGCCAGGATCTACCGACATGGACACTTCGCAGCCGTCCGAACGGCGACGGGAAGCGCCCGACCGAAACTTGGCGATGGAGCTGGTCCGGGTCACCGAGGCGGCCGCGATGGCCGCCGGTCGGTGGGTCGGCCGAGGAGACAAGAACGGCGGCGATCAGGCCGCTGTGGACGCGATGCGCAAGCTGATCTCCAGCGTGTCGATGCGCGGCGTGGTGGTCATCGGGGAAGGCGAGAAGGACGAGGCCCCGATGCTGTTCAACGGCGAGGAGGTGGGCGACGGCAGCGGCCCGGAGTGCGATGTCGCGGTGGACCCCATCGACGGCACCACGCTGATGAGCAAGGGCATGCCGAACGCGCTGGCCGTGCTGGCGGTGTCCGAGCGCGGCGCGATGTTCGACCCGTCAGCGGTGTTCTACATGGAGAAGATCGCGGTCGGCCCGGAATCGGCCGGCGCCGTCGACATCACCGCCCCGGTCGCGGAGAACGTGCGCCGGGTGGCCAAGGCCCGCTCCATCGATGTGAACGATGTCACCGTGTGCATCCTGGACCGGCCCCGGCACAAGGAGCTGGTGCGCAGTGTGCGATCCACCGGCGCCCGCATCCATTTCATCTCCGACGGCGACGTGGCCGGCGCGATCTCCGCGGCCCGCCCCGGCACCGGCGTGGACATGCTGCTGGGCATTGGCGGTACCCCCGAGGGGATCATCGCCGCCGCCGCGCTGAAATGCATGGGCGGCGCGATCCAGGCCCGGCTGTGGCCCCAGGACGACGCCGAGCGGGAGAAGGCAGTGGCCGCCGGGCACGATCTGGACCGCGTGCTGGAGACCGACGACCTGGTCTCCGGGGACAACGTGTTCTTCTGCGCGACCGGGGTCACCGGCGGGGACCTGCTGCGCGGGGTGCGCTACACCCCGGGTGGCTGTACCACCCAGTCGATCGTGATGCGGTCCAAGTCCGGCACCGTGCGCATGATCGACGGCTATCACCGGCTCACCAAGCTGCGCGCGTACTCGTCGGTGAACTACGACATCGAGCAGGCCACCGAGGTCGTCGAGCCGGAGTGGCCGCCCATTCCCTGACCCGAACACCACCCGATCGTGTTGCTCTGGTTATCATTCGCATCTCATTGCCCACTCAGACGTCTTTCCAGGTGGAGGGAGTGGCCGAGGTCGGCTCGAGTCGAGCCCGGCCGGCGTGAAGGATGTCGATGATCAACCGTCTGGTGCTGGCGGCGCTCGTTGTGGCCGTATGGGCGGCCAGCACCGTCACCGGATCAGTGCTGCAGTCACGGCAGAACCTGGCCGCCGCGCAGCGCACC
>DATHIT010000119.1:0-22423 GCA_035489915.1 Pseudonocardia sp.
GTCGCGGTGATCGACGAGTTCCAGTTCCTGTTCGCCGACCGGGACGCGGTGACCAGGGAGGCGGTCACCCTCCTCGAAGATGTCGCCAGACGTGGTCGGTCCCAAGGCATCCACCTGGTGCTGTCCAGCCAGGACGTGTCCGGCATCGAGGCGTTCTGGGGCCGGCCGGCGATCTTCGAACAGTTCGTGTTGCGGGTCGCGCTGCCCCGGTCCCGCCGGGTGCTCGCCGACCTCAATGACGAGGCGCTGACCCTGCCCCGCTGGCACGCCATCCTCAACCACGAGTCGGGCATCCGGCACGGCAACGAGACGGTCCGCGTGCCGGACGCCACCGGCAAGGGCACCTTGGACGCGTTGCAGGCCGAGCTGTGGCGGCGTCGGCCGGTGGGGTTGGCCGAGCCCCGGCTCTTCGACGCCGGCCGGGCTCCCCGGCTGGCCGACCTGCTGGCCGCCAGCGGCGTGGCGATCGGCGGTCGGGGTGCCCCGGTCGCGCTGCTCGGGCAGATGATCGACGTGGCGGGCAGTGCGGCCTCGGTGCCGATGGTCGCCACGCCGGGCCGCAACGTCGCGGTCATCTCCTCCTCGGTGGCCGACGCATCCTCGGTTCTCGGCGCCGCCGCACTGTCCCTGGCCGGTCAGCACACCCCGGACGGGGCGCGGTTCACCCTGGCCGCATTGGCCCCGGAGGCGGAGGAGCCGGTCGACGCGCTGGCCCGGCGGCTGCGCGCCGGCGGCCACCGGGTGGACACCGTGGCGCTGGACGGCATCGGGGCGCTGATCGGTGAGCTGGCCGCGCAGGTATCCAGCCGGCTGACCGGCGCGTCCGTCCGGGGCGAGCCGCACTACCTGCTGCTCTACGGGGTGGACGGGGCCAGCGGGGTGCTCGAGCGGAAGGACCCGGACACCTTCAAGTCCGGGCTGGACGGCCTGCGCCAGGTGCTCAAGGGTGGCCCGGAGACCGGGCTGCACGTGCTGGGCTGGTGGCGCAGCGTGCAGCGGCTGCGGGCGGTGCTCACCATGGGCGCCGGGGTGGACGACATCGGCTGCTGGGTGGCCTTCGACGTGCAGGGCTCCGAGCTGGGCTCGCTGGCGCCCGGGCTGGTCAGTTGGTCGCCCCGGCCGGCCCGAGGGCTGGTGTTCGACCGGTACACCCAGCAACGCCCCGAGGTGTTGATCGTGCCGGACATCGCGGAGGTGCCCGAATGACCGGGGCGGCGATGGGGCCGGGGGCGGCACGGCGATACAAGGACATCACCGGCGGGATGACCGACGCGGTGGACAGGCTGCGCCGGGAGGACGCGGAGAAGGCCCGGCGGTTGGCCGACGCCCTGGTGGAGCTGCACGAGGCGATGTCGGCGGCCACCGAGCGGGAGGCGCTGACCGTGCTCGGGGTGGCGCTGCAGTGGGAGTCCGCGCTGGAGTCGCTGTGGCACGAGCAGTGGATGACGCTCAGCCCGCTACCCAAGCCGGACCCGGGCGCCTCGGCGCGGGATCTGGACTACCTGGAGGCGGTGGTGGCGAAGCGCTACGAGACGTTGACCGAGGCACTCCGCCGGCGGAGCCTGCTCGGCCGCCGCTGAACGCTCGCCCCGCCCCAGTCGTCGTCCTCGCCTCAGCCGTCGTCCTCGTCGGTGTCGCCTTCGTCCCTGGCCAGGAAGGTGGCCAGCCGGTCCACCGCGACCTCGAAGTCGGGGTTGCGGTCCACGAACGCGCGCAGCCGATCGGCCAGCCAGTCCAGCGACACCTGCTCGCCGCCCCGGCGTTCCTCGAGCTCCTCAATGCCCCGGTCGGTGAAGTACACGCCGCGACTCTAGTGCCCTGCGTCGGAAGTCCTTGCCAGAGATCCGGTGATCCAGATGGTGCGTCGCAAGGCGGAGGAGGGGCCGATACCGCTGTTGTATCGGCCCCGACGACAACGCCGCGAGGCGCCATCTGGGCGCCGGAGATCGGCAAAAGACTTCGGACGCCGGGCACCAGTGCCCTGCGTGAGGGCGCCCTGGCTGACCTGGGCGCACTGATCGTCGGCTAGCCTTGACGATCCTGAGGGCCGCCACTACCGTCCGGTAGGTCGATCAACTTGGTCCGATGGCGCAGGTTGCCCATCCGCGGTTGACGGCCCGGGGTGAAAGCCGGCCACCGCCCGGACAGATCCCGGAGCAGCACAGATGCCCTTACCCAGCCGGGACGAGCTGCGGGAAAGGCTGGCCGCGGGTTTCGAATCCCTCGGGGCCAGGACAATGAGCGCGATCGGCAACCTCCAACGAGCTCTCGAAGCGCGCCCGGGGGTGGTTCGCGCGCTCGGCATCGCGGCCTCGGTACTCGTTTTCGCCGTCGTGGCGGTCTGCGTGGTGGCCGGGCAGAACACCAGCCAGGGTCCGGACAGCAGCCGTCAGCTCGTGGTGCCGGCAATCACCTCGACCCCCCGGGCGTCCGAGCAGAACGCCGCCCCGACCGTCGGAGCACCACCCCACCCCGGCGCTCCGCCGGAGCCAGGAGCACCAGCGGCCAGCGCATCCGGGGCGGGCAGAGCGCCGACGCCGGCCGCGTCCGGCCTGCCCGCGGTGTCCGAGTCGCCCCGCGCGGCCGCCCGCCCCAGCGATTCCGCCGCGCCGGGCGCTGCCGCCCGGCCAGGCAGTCCGGCCGCATTGGGCTCCAGGATCGGTGTTCCATCGGGCCCCAGTTCAACCGGCCAGGCGGCCGAGCACCAGGTGACCAGCGGAGAGACGCTGGCCCGGATAGCGCTGCGTTACGACGTCCCCCTCGAGCAGATCGCCTCGGACAGCGGGATCGGCAACCCGAACCGGATCCGGCCAGGGCAGCGGCTGCTGATTCGGACTAAACCGGCCGATGTCGAAGTCATCCAGCCGGGTCGTACCCTCAGTGACTATGCGCGTAGCTCGGGTCGCCGGCTGGATGAGTTGATGCGGCGCAACCCCCAGGTCGCCGACTCTGACCGGATCCTCGCCGGCGGACGGCTCAATGTCTGAATCTCGTCCGGCGCCGGGTCCCCCGCCTGGCCGGCCTCAGCCGCCTCGGGGCACCCCGCCGACCGGTCGGCCTGGGCCACCGGGGCCAACCGGCCCCCAGCCGCCACGTGGGCGACCCGGCCCGCCTCCCGGTGGGGGCCCACCCGGTGGGGGCGGACCCCGTCCGCCGGTCCCACCGCGCCAGCCCCCACCGGGCCAACCGCCGCCCGCTCCGCCGCCCGGCGGCTTTCGCCCGCAGCAAGGCCGCCCCGGGGGGGACCAGCTGCGCGCACCCGCGCGCCCGAATGGCCCCGGTGCCCAGCCGGGTCCGGGTCAGCCGGGTCCAGGTCAACAAGGCGGTCAACCAGGACCCCACCGAGGACAACCGCCCGGGCGGCCAAACCCCGGTGGCGCCGGCCCATACTGGTCCCGGCAACCCGAACCGCCGGTTGGCCCGGGCTCCCCGGCATCTGCGCAGCGCACGACCGCCCCGCCGCGCTCCCGAACGTCGGCCGGAACGCCCGCGCTGGCGGGGCTCGGCTCGCGGCTACTGAGTTCGCGGGTGCGCGCGGTGGTGGGGGTGGCCAGCCTGCTGGCGGTGGCCATCGTGCCCGGTGCCGCGATGGCCGCCGGAGCGATCACCGTGGCGGCCGACGCGTACTGCACGTTCGGCTCGTTCTGTCTGTACTCCGGGCCCAACTTCGACGGCCAAAAGATCGAGTACAGCGGCGAGCAGGCGTTCTGCCAGGACAACCGGCCGGCGCTGAACGTGCGCAGCGTGCTGCCCGCCGGTGCCCGCTCGGTGGTCAACAACACCCGCAACGGGACAACCGGGCTCGGCGTCAAGATCTACAGCGCCCCGCAGCACCTGGTGCTGACCACGATCAGCCCCGGCGGCGAGGTCAGCGAGCTGGACGCCAACACCGCCCGCTCCATGCAGTCCCTCTGCGCCTACCCCCGCAACAACTAACCCACTCGCCCCACGCCCCGGGCCGCACGCTCCCCGCTCACACAGCCCGCGCCGCGTCGCACGCCGCTGCCCGGCCGCTCACACAGCTCGCGCCGTGCTCACGGCCTGGGCAGCTGTGTCGAGCCACCAGTGCTGTGTGAGCGGCTGGTGGTCGGACACGCAAGCGGCGGCCGGGGGTGCCGAGCGGCGGTGGGTTACGGAGCAGTGCTCGCCCGGCATCCCGCGGTCACACAGCTCGCGCCGTGCTCACACAGCCGCCCGGGGCCGCTCACACAGCTCGCGGCGTGTTCACACAGCGGCCTGGGCGGCTGTGTCGAGCCACCAGTGCTGTGTCGAGCCACTGGTGCTGTGTCGAGCCGCTGGTGCTGTCTGAGCGGCTGGTTGCCCGCGACGCGAGCGGCGGCCGGCCGGGCGGCGGCCAGGCCGGGGCGGCGGCCGGCCTGGCGCGGCTAGTCGTCGGATAGGGCGGACTGGATGAGCTGGGTCTGCTCGACCTCGTGCACCTTGCCGGAGCCGGCGGCTGGCGCGGCCATCCGGCGCCGGGAGACCCGCTTGATGCCGGCGAACCGCTCCGGGTAGAACTCGGGCAGCGAGAGCCCGAAGAACGGCCAGGCGCCCTGGTTGGCCGGTTCCTCCTGCACCCAGCGCACGTCGGCCGCGTTCGGGTAGCGCTCCAGCGCGGCCAGCAGCTTCTTCCTGGGCAGCGGGTAGAGCTGCTCGACGCGCAGGATCGCCACGTCGTCCAGCCCGGCCTTGTCCCGAGCCTCGGCCAGCTCGTAGTACACCTTGCCGCTGCACAGCAGAAGCCGGCGCACCTCCTGCCTCGGCCCGCGCTGGTCGGCGAACTTCGGGTCGTCCAGCACCGAGCGGAAGTTGGCGTCGGTGAACTCGGAGAGCGGGCTGACCACGCGCTTGTTGCGCAGCATCGACTTCGGCGTGAAGACGATCAGCGGGCGGCGCACCCCGTCCAGCGCGTGCCGGCGCAGCAGGTGGAAGTAGTTGGCCGGGGTGCTGGGCACCGCCACCGTCATGGACCACTCAGCGCACAGCTGCAGGAACCGCTCGATCCGTCCGGAGGTGTGGTCCGGGCCCTGGCCCTCGTGCCCGTGCGGGAGCAGCAGCACCACGTCCGAGGTCTGCCCCCACTTGGCCTCACCGGACGAGATGAACTCGTCGATGATCGACTGCGCGCCGTTCGTGAAGTCACCGAACTGCGCCTCCCAGGCCACGAACGCGTCCTGGTTGGCCACCGAGTAGCCGTACTCGAACCCGACCGCGGCGAACTCGGAGAGCGCCGAGTCGTACGGCAGGAACCGGCCCTGGTCCTCCGCCAGGTTGCGCAGCGGGTAGTACTCCTCGCCGGTCTTGCGGTCGATCACCACCGAGTGCCGCTGGACGAACGTGCCGCGCCGGGTGTCCTGCCCGGACAGCCGCACCAGCTTGCCGTCCATCACCAGCGAGCCCAGCGCGAGCAGCTCGCCGAACGCCCAGTCCACATTGCCTTCGCGGGACATGGTGTAGCGCCTGTCCAGCACCGGCTTGACCCGGGGGTGCACGGTGAAGCCTTCCGGCAGCTGGACGTGCGCGTCGCCGATCCGGTGGATGACCTCCAGCGGAACCGCCGTGTCCAGCTTGGTGGGCAGGGCCTGCTCGGCCTCCACCGACGGGCTCGCCGTGACCGTGCCCCGCTCCAGCTCGCGGACCTCGTTGAAGACATGTTCGAGCTGACTGGAGAAGTCCCGCAGCGCGTGCTCGGCCTCCTCCATGGAGATGTCACCCCGGCCGATCAAGGCCTCGGTGTAGGTCTTCCGCACGCTGCGCTTGCCGTCGATGATGTCGTACATGGCCGGCTGGGTCATCGAAGGGTCGTCGCCCTCGTTGTGGCCCCGGCGGCGGTAGCAGATCATGTCGATCACCACGTCGTTGTGCCAGCGCTGCCGGTACTCCACGGCCAGCTTGGCCACCCAGACGCACGCCTCCGGGTCGTCCCCGTTCACGTGGAACACCGGCGCGGCGATCATCTTGGCCACGTCGGTGCAGTACTGCGAGGAGCGGGAGTGCTCCGGCGCGGTGGTGAAGCCGACCTGGTTGTTCACCACGATGTGCACGGTGCCGCCGGTGCGGTAGCCGCGCAGCAGGGCCAGGTTGAGCGTCTCGGCGACCACACCCTGCCCGGCGAACGCCGCGTCGCCGTGCATCATCACCGGCAGCACGGTGAACCCGGCCGGGCCCTGGTCCAGGAGGTCCTGCTTGGCCCGGACGATGCCTTCCAGCACCGGGTCGACCGCCTCCAGGTGGGAGGGGTTGGCGGTCAGCGACACCACGGTCTCGCCGTCGCCGAACATCCGGAAGTACTTGCCCTCGGCGCCCAGGTGGTACTTCACGTCCCCGGAGCCGTGCGCCTGACCCGGGTCCAGGTTGCCCTCGAACTCACGGAAGATCTGGCTGATCGGCTTGCCCACGATGTTGGCCAGCACGTTCAGCCGGCCCCGGTGCGGCATGCCCATGACGACTTCGTCCATCTCGTCGGCCGCCGCTGAGTCCAACACCGCGTCGAGCAACGGAATGACGGTTTCGCCGCCCTCCAGGGAGAACCGCTTCTGCCCGACGTACTTGGTCTGCAGGAAGGTCTCGAAGGCCTCGGCCGCGTTCAGCTTGGACAGGATGTACTTCTGCTCGGCCACCGCCGGCTTCTGGTGCGGCACCTCGATCCGCTCCTGCAGCCAGGCGCGCTGCTCCGGGTCGGAGATGTGCATGTACTCGGTGCCGATCGTGCGGCAGTAGGCGTCCCGAAGCACGCCCAATACGTCGCGCAGCTTCATCCGGGCCTTGCCGGCGAACCCGCCGACCGCGAACTCCCGGTCCAGGTCCCACAGGGTCAGCCCGTGGGACAGCACATCCAGGTCGGGGTGCCGGCGCTGCCGGTAGTTCAACGGGTCGGTGTCGGCCATCAGGTGGCCCCGGGTGCGGTACGACTCGATCAGCTCCAGCACCCGAGCGGTCTTGTCGACCGCGCCCTCCGGGATGTCCTGCACCCAGCGCACCGGCTCGTAGGGCACCCGAAGTGATGCGAAGATCTTGTCGTAGAAGCCGTCCTCGCCGAGCAGCAGCTGGTGCACCCGGCGCAGGAAGTCGCCGGACTCGGCGCCCTGGATGATCCGGTGGTCGTAGGTGGAGGTCAGCGTGATGATCTTGCTGACGCCGAACTCGGCCAGCCGTTCGGCGCTGGCCCCCTGGAACGACGCCGGGTACTCCATCGCGCCGACGCCGACGATGGTGCCCTGCCCGGACATCAGCCGGGGCACGCTGTGGTTGGTACCCAGGGTGCCCGGGTTGGTCAGGCTGATCGTGGTGCCGGCGAAGTCCTCGGCCTTGAGCGAGCCGGTCCTGGCCTTGCGGATCATGTCTTCGTAGGCCGACCAGAACTGGGCGAAGCTCATCGCCTCGCAGCCCTTGATGGAGGCCACCACCAGCGAGCGCTGGCCGTCCTTGCCGGGCAGGTCGATGGCCAGCCCGAGGTTGACGTGGGTAGGCGCCACCGCGGTCGGCTTGCCGTCGATCTCGGCGAAGTGCTTGTTCATGCTCGCGAAGTCGGCCAGCGCCTTGACCACGGCGTAGCCGATCAGGTGCGTGAAGGAGAGCTTGCCGCCCCGGGTCCGCTTGAGCTGGTTGTTGATCACGATGCGGTTGTCCGCGAGGAGCTTGGCCGGCACCGCGCGGACGCTGGTCGCGGTGGGCACGGCCAGCGAGGCGTTCATGTTCTTGACCACCGCGTTGGCCGCCCCGCGCAGCGGGATGATCTGGCCGTCCACCGTGGGGCCGGACGGCGCGGCGGGCTTGGCGGCCCGGGAAGTGGTGCCCGCGGCGGGCTTGGCGTCGGTGCCCACCACCGTCCCGGTGGCCTTGATGGGCCCGGGAGAGGGCTGGGTGGGATGCACCACGTTGTTGCTGGGGGCCTCGGGCCGAGGGGTGGCCGCCGGGGCGGGCCGCTCGGGGCTCGGTCGGGTGACTACTGTGCTGGCCGGCGCCGCGGCGCCGCTGGGGGCGCTTGCCTGCCCGTTGCTCTTGCTGTCCTCAGCTGGCTTCTCACCAGGGGAAATGTCTATACCGGTGCGGTAGTCGGCGAAGAAATCGTGCCACGCTGGATCGACCGACTCGGGGTCGTCGAGGAAGCGCTGATACATCTCCTCGACGAGCCACTCGTTGGTGCCGAACTGGGCGGTCGGGAACGGGGGAACCGACGCGGCTGACGAGCTGCTGGTGGACACGGTTGAAAATCGCCTCGCTTGACTTGATCGGATTGCCTGGCCAGCGGCCTTCAGGCTAGTCCCTTCGGGGAGGGCCGCGTAGCTGAGCGCGCCCGTGGCGTGCGCCGCACTGGACCCGTTTCACCTGTAGGGAGCGGCCAGCCGTGCTCCCGATCATGGTAAATATTTCCTTTGGAAGAGTTTACGCTCGTAGTTTTCGTCGGGTGTCGGTCGAGCGAGATGATGGCCGGGCCGGGTCGGCCATGGCGGCCGGCTAGCGGCGGGAGGCGGCGGAGGCCTCCGGCTCGTCCAGCTCGGCGGCCGATCGGCCCAGTTCCGCCGTCGGTTCGTCCAGCTCGCCGTTGCCGGCCCGCCAGAACGCCGCGTACCGGCCGTTCTGGGCGAGCAGCTCAGGGTGGCTGCCCTGCTCCACCACCCGGCCGTCGGCGAGCACCACGATCCGGTCCGCCCGGGCCGCCGTGGCCAGCCGGTGCGCCACCAGCACCGTGGTGCGCCGCCGGCGCGGGCCCGCTCCGTCGGTGCCCCGCCCGGCGAGCCGGTCGCTGGCCGCCAACACCGCCGCCTCGGTGGCCGGGTCCAGCGCGGCGGTGGCCTCGTCGAGCAGCAGCAGGTCCGGGTCGACCAGCTCGGCCCTGGCCAACGCGACCAGCTGCCGCTGCCCGGCGGACAGCCCCTGCCCGCGCTCGCCGACCGGCTGCCGGAAGCCCGCCGGTAAGCCGGCGATCATGTCCAGGGCGCCCACCGCGCGCGCCGCGGCTTCGATCCGCGCCGGGCTGGCGTCCGGCCGGCCGTAGGCGATGTTGGACGCCACGTCCCCGGTGAACAGGTGCGCCTCCTGCGGCACCACACCCAGCCGCCGCCGGTACCGGCCCAGCGGGTAGCGGCGCAGATCCACCTCGTCCACCCGCACCTGGCCCTCGGTGACGTCGTAGAACCGGCCGAGCAGCTTGACCACGGTGGACTTCCCCGCCCCCGTCGACCCCACCAGCGCCACCGTCTCACCCGGCCGGATCAGCAGGGACAGCTCGCGCACCGCGTCCCGGTCGGTACCCGGGTAGCGGAACCGGACCGCGTCCAGCTCCACCTCGCCACGCAGCCGGTCCGGCACCTCAACCAGGTCGGCGCCGGTCTCCGAGCCCGCGTCCGGCACCGAGGTCGGGGTGCGCAGCAGGTCGCCGATCCGGGACAGCCCCACCTTGGCCTGCTGGTAGCCGTCGAACACCTGGGACAGCTGCTGTACCGGGGCGAAGAACATCGCGAGGTAGAGCAGGAACGCGGTGAGCACGCCCGGGCTCAGGTCGCCGGCCGCGACCCGGCTGGCGCCGGCGGCCAATACCGCCGCCTGAGAGAGCTCGGAGAGTGCTGTGACGAACGGGAAGTACATCGCGATGTAGCGCTGCGCGCGCAGCCGGGATACCCGGTAGGCGGCACTGCGCGCGCCGAACTCCGCCGCGCTGTACTCCTCCCGGACGAACGCCTGGGACACCCGCAGCCCGGACATGTTCTCCTGCAGGTCGGCGTTGACCAGGCTGACCCGCTCCCTGGCGTCGGCGTAGGCCACCGAGGACCGCCGCCGGAACACCACCGTGGCCAGGATCAACACCGGCATCGCGGCCAGCGCGATCCCCGCCAGGCCGATGTCGGTGAGCAGCAGCGCCACCGACACCCCGAGCACGGTCAGCAGGCTGACCACCGCCTGCACCAGACCGGTCTGCAGGAACGTGGACAGCGCGTCCACGTCGGTGGTCATCCTGGTCATGATCCGGCCGGCCAGCTCGCGCTCGTAGTAGTCCAGGCCGAGCCGCTGCAGGTGGGCGTAGCTGCGCACCCGGAGCAGGTACAGCACGCTCTCCCCGGCCCGGGCGGTGACCAGGGTCTGCGCCCAGGCGGCCAGCCAGTTCGCGGCCACCACCAGCAGGCCGAGCCCGGCGGCCATGGCGAGCACGGCGGGGGCCTGGCCGATGATCCCGCCGTCCACGGCCAACCGGGCCAGCGAGGGGTAGGCCACGCTGGCCGCCGCGTCCGCGCCGACCAGCAGCACGCTCAGCGCGAGCAGCATCCGCACCGGGCGCAGCAGCCGGCGCAGCGCGAACCCGGGGTCCGGCGCGGTCGGGTCGACCTGGTTGCCCTCCGGGCCCAGCTCGGGGCGGTCGGTGGGCTCGGGCAGCGCGTTCACCCTGGCCAGCAGCTCCGGGGTGGGCGGCAGGTTGCCGATCATTCCGGTGGCGCCCCCGGGGCCGCCCGCCACGGCGTCGCTCGTCCTGGCGCCGGTTGCGGCGCTGGCCTCGGCACTGCCTGCCGGTGGGTCGGGCCACAGTGCGTCCGGGTCGTGGCCGGCGTGCCCGGTGCCGCATTCGTTGCCGAGCAGGGTCAGCGTGCCGCGCTCGGCCAGCTCCCGTTCGGTGCCGACGTCGAGCACCCGGCCGCCGTCCAGCACCACGATGCGGTCGGCCAGCGCGAGGGTGGAGCGGCGGTGCGCGATGAGGATCGTGGTGCGGGTCGCGGTGACCTGGCGCAGCGTGGCGTGGATGGCGGCCTCGGTGGTGGCGTCCACCGCCGAGGTGGCGTCGTCCAGCAGCAGGATCCTCGGATTGGTGAGCAGCGCCCTGGCCAGCGCGATCCGCTGCCGCTGGCCGCCGGAGAGGGTCAGCCCGCGCTCGCCGACCATGGTGTCGAAGTCCTCCGGCAGGACGCTGACGAACTCCTCCACCTGGGCGGCCCTGGCGGCGGCGCGCACCTCGGCGTCGGTGGCGTCCGGGCGGCCGTAGGCGATGTTGGCCCGGATGGTGTCGGAGAACAGGAACGCCTCCTCGAACACCACGCCGAGCTCGCGGCGCAGGGTGGCCAGCGGCAGGTCGCGCAGCGGAACGTCACCGACGCGGATCTCGCCCTCTTGCGGGTCGTAGAACCGGGGCAGCAGCATGGCCACCGTCGACTTGCCGGAGCCGGCCGAGCCGACCAGCGCGACCGTCTCCCCGGGAGCCACCGACAGCGACACGTCGTCCAGCACCGGATCGTCGCGGGTGTAGCCGAACCGGACGCCGTCCAGCCGCACGGCCAGCGGGCCGGGTGGCAGCTGGGCCGGGTTCGGCGGGTCGGCGACCTCCGGCTGCGACTCGATCAGCTCGTACACCCGCTCCACGCCGGCCCGGGCCAGCTGGGCGGAGACCACCAGGCTGCCGATCATGCGGGCCGGGCCGACCAGGTTGCCCACGTAGGTGGAGAAGGCCAGGAAGGTGCCGATGCTGATCTGGCCGCGCAGCGCGAGCAGCCCACCCAGCCCGAACACCGCGACCAGCCCGAGCGCGGGCAGCGCGGCCAGTGGCGGCGCCAGGCGCGCGGTGAGCCGGGCGGCGCGCAGGCGCTCCCCGTACAGCCGCAGCGCGCTGCGCTCCAGGCTGGCGACCTCCCGCGCTTCCTGCCCGAACCCCTTGACCACCCGGACGCCGGTGACCGTCTCCTCGACGTGCTGGGCCACGTCCGCGGCGCGCTGTTGAGCCGACCAGGTGGCTGGGAACAGCGTGCGCCGGGTTCGCGCGGTGATCAGCACCGCCGCCGGCAACATGATCAGCGCGATCAGGGTGAGCAACGGGGACAGCCAGAGCATGGCCGCGATGGAGGCCAGCAGCAGCACCACGGTCCCGACCACCAGCGGCACCATGCCCAGCAGCCCCTGCACCAGCTGCAGGTCGCTGATCGCCCGGGACACCACCTGCCCGGTGCGCAGGCTGTCCTGTTTGGGGCCGTCCAGCCGCTGCACCGCGGCGAACACCGCGCGTCGCAGGTCGTGCTGGACGTCCAGGGACAGCCGCCCGCCCAGGTAACGGCGGAAGAACGCGGCCACCAGGCGGACCACGGCCAGGCCGGCCATGGCCGCCACCAGGCCGACCAGCCCGGCGGTCACCCCGGCCACCGCGTTGTCCACCGCGATCTTGGTGAGCAGTGGGCCGACGGCCTCCAGCCCGACGCCCAGGACGGACGCCAGCAGTGAGCCGAGGGTGACTCCGGGGTGCCGCCAGCAGGCGCCGATCAGTCGCCGGATCCAGCCGGGGGAGTCCACCTGCGCCGCGGGGCTCGGCGGGGTCGGCGTGGAGGCGGTGGACGTGCCGCTGGGGGTGGTCGCGCTGGATGTCGCTGTCGGGGGGCTGGACTGCTCGTTCGTCGAATGCTCCGTTCGCTGTTCGGGGTGCGAATCTGTCGGCGACGCGTCCGTTGCGTCGGCCGGTGTATCCCCCGCCATGTCCTCAAGGTTATGTCAGCTGAATGGGTGCGGCCCGCCGCGGCGGATCGACCGCCGGCCCATCCGGGCGTGCTCCACGCTGCGAACCGGCACGGTCCCGCCTACGGTCGGGCGCCATGTTGGCAATCACCGAGAGCGCAGCAGAGGCCATCAACGCCCTCGTCTCGCGGGGCGAAATGCCAGAGGGATCCGGCGCGCGGATCGCCGCGGACGGCGAAGGGCAGGGCCTGGAGTTGGCCCTGGTCCCTGGTCCGGCCGAGGACGACGCGGTCGTCGAGGGTCAGGGCGCGACCGTCTACCTGGAGCAGACAGCCGCCCAGGTGCTCGGCGACAAGGTGCTCGACATCGAGCGCTACGTCGAGCCCACCGGGGAGGAGCAGCTGAGGTTCGCCATCGTGCCCAAGGACGGGCTCGACGGGCAGTCGATGAACGGTTCGGCGTAGTCGCCGGGCCCCCGCCCGCTCGACGGTGCGCGGTCGGGGGCCGCCCCCTCACCCAGCAATCTTCTCGATGTCCACGGTGCCCCGGATCGTCCTCGGTCCGGGGCATCCTCTTTGTCCGGAACTGCCGCGGCGAAATAGCCGGAACTGAGAATTAACTGATAGCTGAGAGTCTCGGTGGATTACCTCCGGATGGACAGCCCGAAAGCGCCGCCCACTTTCTTTTCGCGTGCCGAATTCGGCCCGACCGCAGCCTTCTGGCCAGCGCAAACGGGGTGCCAAATACTCCCGATTTCGCATTCGCGCAAGTGTTGCCGCGTCAGTCGATCACTTTACCTGATTGTTGCATAGGCTTATGGCGAGGTGATGCAAGATGCGTCGAAACGCGATTGGGCGACTCCGAGTCGTCATGTCTTTGCTCGGGGCCGCACTGCTGGGAAGCGGAGAAATCACATGGCCACACCGACAGTCAGCGCCGGCGCCGCGACCGGCGCACCTGGACTGAAACGCTCGATCGGGTTCTGGGGCCTGACGTTCATCTCACTCGGGTCGATCATCGGTTCGGGCTGGCTGCTCGGCGCGCTGACGGCGGCCACGAAGGCCGGGCCGGCGTCGCTGCTGTCCTGGGTGCTGGCCGCGGTCATGCTGGCCGTGCTCGCGCTGATCCACGCCGAGCTCGGTGGCGCGTACCCGGCTTCCGGGGGCACGGCGCGGTTCCCGCTGTTCGCGTTCGGCACGCTGGCCGGCTTCACCGCCGGCTGGGCGACCTGGCTGCAGGCAGTCGCCATCGCGCCCATCGAGGTCGAGGCCAGCCTCTCGTATCTGAACAACATCGACTGGGTCAAGGCGAACCTCAACATGTTGAACGACAACGGCACGCTGACCGGCAGCGGCATCGTGTGGGCCACCCTGCTGATGGCGCTGTTCACTGTCGTCAACATCGTCGGGGTCAAGCTGTTGTCGGACAGCAACGCGGTCACGGTGATCTGGAAGACCGCGGTGCCGGTGCTCACGGTGATCGTGCTGCTCTCGCTCACCTTCCACGCCAGCAACTTCACCGCCGGCGGCGGGTTCGCCCCGTACGGCGCGCACGGCATCTTCGCCGCGCTGCCGGCCGGGGTGGTGTTTGCGCTGCAGGGGTTCGAGCAGGCGATCCAGGTCAGCGGTGAGGCGAAGAATCCGCAGAAGGACATCTCCCGAGCGGTGATCGTGGCGACGATGATCGGCACCTCGGTGTACATCCTGCTGGAGATCGCGTTCATCGGCGCCCTCGATCCGACGGTGCTGGCCAGCCAGGGCTGGTTGCACCCGATCGGCGCGGGCGACTTCGGCCCGTACGCCTCGCTGGCCGCCGGCGCGGGTGCCGCGTGGCTGGCCTACGTCCTCTACGCCGACGCATTCGTCTCCCCGGCGGGAACCGGGCTGGTGTACATCGCCACCTCGGCGCGGGCCACCTACGCGATGGGGCGGACGAAGGTGCTGCCCGCCGCCCTAGGCAGGCTCACCGTGCGGGGCGTGCCGCTGATCTCCATCGTGCTGGCCTTTGTCATCGGCGAGCTGACGTTTCTGCCGTTCCCGAGCTGGTCGGCCCTGGTCAACGTGGTCACCTCGGCCACCGCGATCATGTACGCGTTCGCCCCGGTCTCGCTGGCCGCGCTGCGCCTGCGTGACCCGGACCGGCAGCGGCCCTACAACTTGCCGTACCCGAAGGTGCTGGCCCCGCTGGGCTTCATCTTCGCCAACACGATCATCTACTGGGGTGGCTTCGACACCACGATGAAGCTGCTGGTCGGCATCTTCATCGGCCGGGTGCTGTTCGAAGTCACCCTGGCGCTCACCAAGGCCGAGGACCGCCCGCCGATCGACTGGCGGGCCTCCTCCTGGATCTGGCCGTGGCTGATCGGGATGCTGATCATCGGTCTGTTCGGCCGGTACGGCAACTGGGGCTACCTCAGCGTGCTGCCCGAGTTCGTCGACCTGCTGGTGGTCGCCGTGTTCAGCCTGATCATCTTCTACTTCGCGGTGAGCGTGGCGATGGCGTCGGAGGATGTCATCGCCACCGTTGAAGATTCGTCGGACGAGATGGAGGCGATCGAAGCCCAGGTCAAGCTCGCCGACTGACCTGCATCGCGCAAACGTGCCGAGCCCAGTGCCACCCGCCCCCTCTGCCACTTCGCATACCTCAGGCTCACTTCGCATACCGCGGGCACTATGCGAAGTGTGCGTTCGGTATGCGAAGTGGGTCGGCGGCGGCCGACAGTTACGGCGGCGTTGGCTACGGCGGCGTTGGCTACGGCGGGGTTGGCTACGGCGGGGTTGGCTACGGCGGGGTTGGGTGGCCGCCTATGCGGGTGGACAGTTCGGCGGCGGCGCGGCGTACCTCGGCGGCCAGGGAGGGCCAGTCCCGGCCGCATTCCCGCTGGCCGGGGCATTCGTGCCGGAAGGTCACGCTGATCGCGGCGACCGGCCGGTCACCGTGGTCGAGCACGGCCGCGGCCACCGAGGCGAACCCCACGGTGACGTGCCCGTCCTCCACCGCCCAGCCTCGACGGCGCTCGGCGGCCAGCAGCCGGCGCAGCCCCGGCAGGTCGGTCGGACCCCGCCCGGTGCGGTTCAGGAAACTGCGCGCGCCGGGGAACAGCGCCCGCACCTGCGCGGCCGGCAGCAGCCCGAGCATGGCCCGCCCGGACGCGGGCAGCTGCGCGGGTAGCCGCACGCCCACGTCGGTGATCGTGACATTCGGCGTGGCCGGCGGCCGTTCCGGCTGCTCGCGCACCAGGTACAGGGTCTCCGAGCCGTGCAGCACGCCCAGGTGCGCGGTGCGCCCGACCCGACCCACCAGTGAGCGCAGCAACGGCCGGGCCAGCGCCTCCAGCGGATCGTGGCGCAGATAGGCCGAGCCGACCTCGAACGCGGCCACGCCGAGCCCGTAGCGGCGGTCCTCCGGCAGATGGGTGACGAAGCCGGCCCAGACCAGCTCGGCGAGCAGGTGATAAGCGGTGGACCGGGGCAGCCCCAGCTCGCCGGCCACCGCCGCCGCGGTCATCGGCCCGGCATGGCTGGCCAGCAGCCGCAGGATGGCCAGCCCCCGTCGCAGCGCCGGCACATCGCTGCTACCGCCCACCTGGGCAGTCTGGCATGCCAGACACACTCCAGCGCGCGGCCCTCGCGCGGGTGGGTCGACGCGCGCTGTGATGGGGGGATGCATGAACCCGTCCTGTTGGATGCCGGCGCGCTGCACCGTGACCAGGTGGTCGCGGTTGCCCGGCATGACGCCCCCGTTCAGCTCACCGATGTGGCCCGCGCGGCCGTGCTGGACGCCAGGGCACATATCGAACAGCTGGCCGAGGCCACCACCGCCACCTATGGGGTGTCCACCGGCTTCGGTGCGCTGGCCACCCGGCACATACCGCCGGACCGGCGCGCCGCTCTGCAGCGTTCGTTGATCCGTTCACACGCCGCCGGCGCCGGCGAGGAGGTGGAGCGGGAGGTGGTGCGCGCGCTGATGCTGCTGCGGCTGCGCACCCTGGCCAGCGGCCACACCGGGGTGCGGGCGTCCACGGTGGATGCGCTGGCCGGCCTGCTGAACAACGGGATCGTCCCGATCGTGCACGAGTACGGCTCGCTTGGTTGCTCGGGCGACCTGGCCCCGCTGTCCTCGGTGGCGCTCGCGCTGATCGGCGAGGGCGAGGTGTACGACCGCACCGGCACCCGCCGGCTGGCCGCCGAGGCGATGGCCGAGGCCGGGGTCAAGCCGGTCGAGCTGGCCGAGAAGGAAGGCCTGGCGCTGATCAACGGCACCGACGGCATGCTGGGCATGCTGGTGCTCGCCGCCGCGGATCTGGGGCGGTTGCTCGACCTCGCCGACCTGACCGCGGCGATGAGCGTGGAGGCGCTGCTGGGCACCGACCGGGTGTTCGCCGCCGACCTGCAGGCGCTGCGCCCACACCCCGGCCAGGCCACCTCGGCGGCCCGGATGACCGCGCTGCTGGACGGCTCGGCGATCATGGCCAGCCACCGTGGGCCGGACTGCAACCGGGTGCAGGATGCCTACTCGCTGCGCTGCGCTCCCCAGGTGCACGGGGCCGCGCGGGACACGCTGACCCATGCCGAGCTGGTCGCCGACCGGGAGCTGGCCTCGGTGATCGACAACCCGGTGGTGCTCTCCGACGGGCGGGTGGAGTCCAACGGCAACTTCCACGGCGCCCCGGTGGCCTACGTGCTGGACTTCCTGGCCATCTGCGTGGCCGACGTGGCCAGCATCGCCGAGCGGCGCACCGACCGGATGCTGGACGTGTCCCGCAGCCACGGGCTGCCGCCGTTCCTGGCCGACGACCCTGGGGTGGACTCCGGGCACATGATCGCGCACTACACCCAGGCCGCCGTGGTGTCCGAGCTCAAGCGGATGGCGGTGCCGGCCTCGGTGGACTCCATCCCGACCAGCGCGATGCAGGAGGACCACGTGTCCATGGGCTGGTCGGCGGCCCGCAAGCTGCGCCGCGCACTGGACGGGCTGAGGACCGTGCTGGCCGTGGAGTTGCTCACCGCCGCCAGGGCGCTGGACCTGCGCGCCCCGCTCACCCCGGCGCCGGCCACCGCCGCCGTCGTGGCGCGGCTGCGCGAGCGGGTGGCCGGCCCGGGCCCGGACCGACACCTTGCCCCGGAAATTTTTGCTACCGAACAGTTGATTCGTGAAGGAGCGTTCGCATGACCACCACCGCGCCGACACCCCCGGTGGTGCGCGCCGCCCGGGGCACCACGCTCACCGCGAAGGGCTGGGCCACCGAGGCGCCGCTGCGCATGCTGCACAACAACCTGGACCCGGAGGTCGCCGAGCGCCCGTCCGACCTGGTGGTCTACGGCGGCACCGGCAAGGCGGCCCGGGACTGGCCGAGCTTCCACGCGATCACCCGCGAGCTGACCGAGCTGAACCTGGACGAGACGCTGCTGGTGCAGTCCGGTCGGCCGGTCGGCGTGCTGCGCACCCACGAGTGGGCGCCCCGGGTGCTGATCGCCAACTCCAACCTGGTCCCGGACTGGGCGAACTGGCCGGAGTTCCGCCGGCTGGAGTCCCTCGGGTTGACCATGTACGGCCAGATGACCGCCGGCTCGTGGATCTACATCGGCACCCAGGGCATCCTGCAGGGCACCTACGAGACGTTCGGGGCGGTGGCCACCAAGCGGTTCGGCGGCACGCTGGCCGGCACCCTGACGGTGACCGCCGGACTCGGCGGCATGGGTGGCGCGCAGCCGCTGGCGGTGACCATGAACGGCGGGGTCGCGCTGGTCGTCGAGGTCGACCCGGACCGGGCCCGGCGGCGGGTGGAGCACCGCTACCTGGACGAGGTGGCCACCGACCTGGACGACGCCATCCGCCGGGTGGAGGCCGCGCGGAGGGACCGCAAGGCGCTGTCCGTCGGGGTGATCGGCAACGCCGCCGAGGTGCTTCCCGAGCTGCTGCGCCGGGGCGTCGAGGTGGACATCGTGACCGACCAGACCAGCGCGCACGACCCGCTGGCCTACCTGCCGCGCGGGGTCGCCCTGGAGGACTGGCACGACTACGCGGAGAAGAAGCCGGACGAGTTCACCGACCGGTCCCGCGACTCGATGGCCGAGCACGTGGACGCGATGCTGGGCTTCCTGGACAAGGGCGCCGAGGTGTTCGACTACGGCAACTCGCTGCGCGGCGAGGCCAAGCTGGGCGGCTGCGAGCGGGCCTTCGACTTCCCCGGGTTCGTGCCCGCCTACATCCGGCCCCTGTTCTGCGAGGGCCAGGGCCCGTTCCGCTGGGTGGCGCTGTCCGGCGACCCGGCCGACATCGCGGCCACCGATCGCGCGATGTTGGAACTGTTCCCGGAGAAAGAATCGCTGGCCCGGTGGATTCGCCTGGCCGGCGAGCGGGTCGCCTTCCAGGGGCTGCCCGCCCGGATCTGCTGGCTCGGCTACGGCGAGCGGCACCTGGCCGGGCTGCGGTTCAACGAGATGGTGGCCTCGGGCGAGCTGTCCGCGCCGGTGGCTATCGGCCGCGACCACCTGGACTGCGGCTCGGTGGCCTCGCCGTACCGGGAGACCGAGGCGATGGCCGACGGCTCGGACGCGATCGCCGACTGGCCGCTGCTCAACGCGCTGGTCAACACCGCGTCCGGGGCCAGCTGGGTGTCCATCCACCACGGCGGCGGGGTGGGCATCGGCCGGTCCATCCACGCCGGCCAGGTCACCGTCGCCGACGGCACGCCACTGGCGGCTGCCAAGATCGAGCGGGTGCTCACCAACGACCCGGCGATGGGCGTGCTGCGGCACGTGGACGCCGGTTACCCGGAGGCCGACGCGGTCGCCGGGGAGAAGGGCGTGCGCATTCCGATGGCCTCGGCGGGGTCGGAGTGACGGTCACCGGGCTGCTCGGCGAGATCGCCGACGTCGGGCGGGACCCGCGTCGGGGCGGCTACTCCCGGCACGGGTTCTCCTCGGTGGAGTCCTCGCTGCGGGAGTGGTTCGCCGAGGCCGCCGCGCGCCGCGACCTGGACGTGCACACCGACCGCAACGGCAACATCTGGGCCTGGTGGGGCCGGCCAGAGCCGGACGCCGTGATCACCGGCAGCCACCTGGACTCGGTGCCCGGCGGCGGCGCGTTCGACGGTCCGCTCGGGGTGACGTCCGCGCTGGCCGCGGTGGATGTGCTGCGCGCCTCCGGGTTCCAGCCGGCGCGGCCGCTGGCGCTGGTGGTGTTCACCGAGGAGGAGGGCGGCCGGTTCGGGGTGCCCTGTCTGGGGTCCCGGCTGATGTCCGGCTCGCTGGACGCCGACGCGGCTCGCCGGCTGAGCGATCCGGACGGGATCACCCTGGCCGAAGCGGCGGCCTCGATGGGGCTGGATCCGGCCGGGTTGGGCACCGACGAGGCCGCGCTGGCCGGGATCGGCTGCTTCGTGGAGCTGCACGTGGAGCAGGGCCGGCTGATGGATCGGCTGCCCGGGACGCCGTCGGTCGCGGTTGCCTCCTCGATCCTGGCGCACGGCCGGTGGCGGTTCACCATCACCGGCACCGGCAACCACGCGGGCACCACCGAGGTGGCCGACCGGCGCGACCCGATGCTGCCGGCCGCCGCCGCCGTGCTCGCCGCCCGGCGCGCGCTGGGTTCCCGCGAGTCGGCGCGGGCCACCGTGGGCCGGTTGCTGCCCACTCCGGGCGGTACCAACGTGATCGCCTCGGCGGTGGACTTCTGGCTGGACGCCCGGGCGCCCGACGGCCCGGAGGCACGGGCGGTGGTCGCCGAGGTCGAGGCGGCGGCGCGGGAGGCGGCGGCCGAGGAAGGGTGTGAGCTGACCGTGCGGGAGGAGTCCTACGGCGGCGCGGTGCACTTCGATTCCGTCCTGCGCGACCGGCTGGCGGCTGAGCTCGGTGGCCCCGGCGGCCCGGTCCCGGTACTGCCCACCGGGGCGGGCCACGACGCCGGCATCCTGGCCGCCCGGGTGCCCACCGCGATGCTGTTCGTCCGCAATCCGACCGGGATCAGCCACGCTCCGGCGGAGCATGCCGAACCGGCGGACTGTACCGCCGGGACGGACGCCCTGGCGCGCGTGTTGGAGTCACTGTGTCGGTAGCCGTAGCGGCCGAGTTCTGGTGCGAACGGGCTTGGCTGCCGGGCGGGGTGGCCGAGCGGGTGTCGGTGGGGTGCGACGAGGCTGGGGTGATCACCTCGGTGGCGCCGGGGGTCGACCCCGGGCAAGACATGTCCCGGCTGTCCGGCGTGGTGTTCCCGGGCTTCGCCAACGGCCACTCGCACGCCTTCCACCGGGGGCTGCGCGGGCGCACCCACGCCGGCGGCGGGACCTTCTGGACCTGGCGCGACGCGATGTACCGGCTGGCCGGGCGGCTGGATCCGGACACCTACCACCGGCTGGCCGGGTTGGTGTACGCGGAGATGGCGCTGGCCGGTTTTGTGGTCGTCGGGGAGTTCCACTACCTGCACCACCCACCGGGAGGCGGCCGGTACGCGGACCCGAACGCGATGGGTGAGGCGCTGCTGGCGGCCGCCGCGCACGCCGGCATCCGGATCACCCTGCTGGACACCTGCTACCTCGCCGGCGGCCTGGACGGTTCCGGCTACCAGCCGCTGAGCGGGCCGCAGGTCCGGTTCGGCGACGGTGACGTGGCCGGCTGGGCGGCGCGCTGGTCCGCGCTGGCCGAGCGGCCGGGGGCCAGGGTCGGGGCGGCGGTGCACTCGGTGCGCGCGGTCCCGGCCGAGGCGCTGCCCGGGTTCGCCGCCGCGACCCGGGACCGGCCGGTACACGTGCACCTGTCCGAGCAGCCGGCGGAGAATGAGGCCTGCCAGGCGTTCCACGGCTGCTCGCCGACCGAGCTGCTGGCCGGGGCCGGCCTGCTCGGTCCGCGCACCACCGCCGTGCACGCCACCCACCTGTCCGACAAGGACGTCGAGCTGCTCGGCGCGGCAAGCGTGACGGCGTGCTTCTGCCCGACCACCGAGGCCGACCTGGCCGACGGCATCGGGCCGGCCCGCGAGCTGGCCGATGCGGGCTGCCCGATCAGCCTGGGCAGCGACCAGCACGCGGTGATCGATCCGCTGGCCGAGGCCCGGGCGCTGGAGCACGGCGAGCGGCTGCGCACCGGGCAGCGCGGCCGGTTCTCCCCGGCCGAGCTGGTGGCGGCGGCCACCGAGCGCGGGCACCGGAGCCTGGGCTGGCCGGACGGCGGCCGGATCGCGATCGGCGCCCCCTGCGACCTCGTCGCGGTGCGCACCGACACCGCGCGTACCGCCGGAGCCTCGGCGGACCAGCTGGTGCTGGCCGGGTCGGCGGCCGACGTTGATTCCGTGGTGGTGGGCGGCCGGATGGTGGTGTCCGGCGGCGTGCACCGCTCGTTCGGTTCGGTGGGCGCGGAGCTGGCCCGGGTGATCGAAGGGCTGTGGTCGGCGTGAGTGAGCGTGCGAGCGAGCGGTCGGTGCCGGGCGAGCGTGCGAGCGGGTCGTCCGGCCAGAGCGGGTCGTCGGGACAGAGCGGGCCGTCGGGGCAGAGCGTGCTGGTGACCGGGATCGGCGAGCTGACCACCAACGATGCGGAGCTGGGCCAACTTGGCGGGGACCAGCCGGCGGCGCTGGTGCTGGACGGCGAGCTGGTCGCCTGGGTCGGGCCGGCCAGCCAGGCGCCGGCCGCCGACCGCGCGGTGGACGTGTCCGGCCGGGCGGTGCTGCCCGGGTGGGTGGACAGCCACACGCACCTGGTGTTCGCCGGCGACCGCACCGCGGAATTCGGCGCGCGGATGGCCGGCGAGCCGTACCGGGCCGGCGGGATCGCGGTCACCGTCCAGGCCACCCGGGCGGCCAGTGACCAGGAACTGGTGGCCACGCTGCGCCGGCACGTGGCCGAGGCCGCCGCGCAGGGCACCACGTACCTGGAGACCAAGACCGGCTACGGGCTGACCGTGGCCGACGAGGCGCGCGCCGCGAAGCTGGCCGCCGCCGAGGTGGACGAGGTGACCTTCCTCGGCGCGCACCTGGTGCCGCCCGGGGCGGACGCCGACGAATA
>DATHIT010000120.1:0-4795 GCA_035489915.1 Pseudonocardia sp.
CGGGAGCGGCGCCCGCCCAGCCCGCGGCCAGCTCCGGCGAGCGCCGCGACGCGCAGAAGGAGGCGCGGCGGCTGGAGCGGCGGCTGGAGACGCTGAACACCCGCGAGGCCAAGCTGCACACCGCGCTGGCCGAGGCCGCCACCGACCCGCCCCGGCTGCTCGAGCTGGACGCCGAGCTGCGTGCCCTGGTGGTCGAGCGCGCCACGGTCGAGGAAGAGTGGCTGCTCGCCGCCGAAACCGCCGAAGGCTGACCGCGCTACCTGGGAGGCTCGCCGTGACTGACTACCAAGGGTTTGTCGAACCCGGCTACGAACCGGTGGCGCGGCTGTTCACCCGGCTGTTCCGCTCACCGCGCCGCGGCGGCGGATCGTTCGTGGTGCGGTACCGGGACCGCACCGTGGTCGACATCTGGGGCGGCGTCGCGGACCCCCGCACCGGTCAGCGGTGGCAGCGGGACAGCCTCGCGCTGTCCTTCTCCACCACCAAGGGCGTCGCGGCGACCGTCATCCACCGGCTGGCCGACCGTGGTCTGCTCGGCTACGACGAGCCGGTTGCGGCGTTCTGGCCGGAGTTCGCCGCCGGCGGCAAGGGCCGGATCACCGTCCGCCAACTACTCACCCACCAGGCCGGGCTGGACAAGCTCGCGCCGATCGCGCCGAACGGCGAGGCGCTGCTGGACCACCTGGGCGCGGAGCGGCGGCTCGCCGCGCACGCCCCGGACCACCGGCCAGGCAACTCGGCCTACCACGCCATCACGTTCGGCTGGCTGGTCGCCGGGTTGGCCAGGGCGGTGACCGGCAAGGGTATGGCGGAGCTGGTGCGCACCGAGGTCGCCGAGCCGCTCGGCACCGACGGGCTGCACATCGGCCGCCCGCACACCGGGCAGGATCGGGTCGCCGCCCCGGTCGGCACATTCCGACCGTTGTCACCGCTGATCGCCCGCCTCGGGCTCGCGCCGTTTCCGGGAGTGCTCCCGCCGCGCCGCGGACTGGAGTCGCTGTTCGTCCCCGGGGTGCACGAGCTTTTCCAGCCCCCGGACTTCCGGGTGCTGGACACCGAGATGCCGGCCGCCAACGGCGTGTTCAGCGCCGAGTCGCTGGCGGTCCTCTACGGCGCGCTGGCCAACGACGGGGTGGCCGACGGGCGGCGGCTGCTCTCCGGCACCACGGTCCGCGCGTTCAACCGCGTGCACTCCCGCACCCCGGACCGCTCGCTGGGCATCCCGATGTTCTGGCGATTGGGCTACCACCAGGCCTTCGTGCCCGGCGTCTGGCTGCCCCGCGCCTTCGGGCACTTCGGCTACGCCGGTTCCGGGGCCTGGGGCGACCCGGCGTCCGGGATGTCGGTCGCCTTCGTGAGCAACCGGATCTACCCGGTGACCACGGCGATGGGTGATCTGGCGCTGACCCGGCTGAGCCGGCTGGCGGTGGCCGCCGTGCGCCGCGCCGAGGGCCCGCGCGCCGCGCGCGACCTGCCCACCCCACGGTCGGACGAGTACCCCGACAGGGACCTTTCCGCTGGTTGAGCCGCTTTTCGGATTCGGCCCGATTATTTTCCGCGCTGGTGTCGGTCTGCACCGTCGTTGTTCGACGCACTGACAAACGTCGGGATGAGCCCGGCGCCAGCCCGGAGGGACCGATCCGATGAGCATCACCGCCACCCCCACCACCGCCGCCCACGCCACCGCCAGCGTGCCCAGCCGCGCCGCCGTCCGCACCGGGACGGTGATCAGCGTGCTGGTCGGGCTGTTCCTGCTGTTCGACGCCTCGATCAAGTTGCTGCGCCTGCCGGCCGTCGTCGAGGCCACCGTGCAGCTCGGGTTTCCCGCGCACACCGTGCAGGTCATGGGCGCGCTACTGCTGATCTCGCTCGCGGTGTACGCGATCCCGCGCACCTCGGTATTCGGCGCCGTGCTGATCACCGGTTACCTGGGTGGGGCGGTGTGCGCGAACGTGCGAGTGGACGCCCCGTTGTTCGGCTACGTGCTGTTCCCGATCTACGTCGCCGTGCTGGTCTGGCTGGGCCTGTACCTGCGCAACGCCGCACTACGCCAACTCGTCCGCACCGGCCGGTGAAAAACCCCCGCGAGTCGGCCGTCTCAGCACACTGTGTCGGGCGTTTCAGCACACCGGCGGGTGTGCTGAAACGCCCGAATCAATGCGCCACACCTCTAGGTTCCGCCGGACCGGTAGCGCGCCGCGTATCGCGCCGCCGCGGCCGCGCGCTCGTCGGCGTGCAATTCGTCCCGTGCCGCCTGGGCTGCCCCCGGCGGATAGCCCGCCCGGCGAACCCGGCGCTCCACCGAGCCGTCCACGAAGTACATCGCGTACTGCAGCCCCACCAGCCAGCCCAGCAGGATCGCGGCCAGCCGGATCCACAGCGGCCCGGGCACCAGCAGCACGACCGGCACCGCCCCCAGGCTCATCTGTACGAACGCCCGGATGAAGTGCCGCAGCATCCAGGTGTCGCAGGACGCGTCGTGCAGGACCCACGCCCGGTACCGAGCGGGCAGGCCGCCGCCGAAGGCGTACCACAGCCAGCGCAGCGGGCCCGGCCGTTTCGGGGTCACCAACTCACCATATCCGCGCCATCTTGGCCGGATCTGGTGTGAGCGCGCCCCGGGCAGCCCGGACGCGGGGCCGGACGCGGCGCCAGCGGTCAGGCGATGCTCCGCACGAAGGACACCCGGTGCATCCCGGGCCCGTCGTAGTCCGGCTGCACCGGCCGGCCCTCGAAGTCCAGCCGCCCGGGCTCGGTGGTGAAGCCCATCGCGGTGTGGAAGGCGTGCGAGCCGGCGTTGCCCGGCGAGGTGATCGCCCGCACCCTCGAGCGGCCGTGCGCCCGGCAGTAGCCGAAGAACCACTCGTAGAGGTACTGCGCCAGCCCCTGCTTGCGCAGCGCGGGGTCCACCCCGACGAAGTGGATGTACCCCTCGTCCGCGCGGGTGGCGGACAGGAAGCCGATCAGGAAGCCGAGGACGTCATCGTCCCGCTCGACCAGCCGGCTGCTCACGGTGAAGTGCTGCAGGTACAGCCGGGGCACCAGCAACGCGCGTTCGGTGGCGGCGGACGCGCCCAGCCCGGCCGGCCACCATCGTTCGAGCGCCGCGTGCACGCTCAGGAGGTCGCCCTCCGTCGGCTGCCGGACGGACGCTCCCAGTACGGGTACCTGCACCACCCAAAACTAGCCGCCGGCGCCACCGAGTTCGGTCAGCAGCAGCGCCTCGGCCAGCACGGCGTGGCCGAACATGCCCAGGTCCAGGCTCTCGTCGATGCCGTGCCACCGGCTGGCCGGGTCGCCCACACCGGTGACCAGCACCGCGGCACCCGGGAAGGTCCGGGCGAACTCGGCGATGAACGGAATCGAGCCGCCGATGCCGACCTCCACCGCCGCGTTGCCGTACGCCTCGCTGAACGTCCGCCGCGCCGCGTCGTACACCGCGCCGACCGCGTCCAGCTCGAACGGCGCCGCCGAGGCACCCGGGGTCACCGTCACCGTGGCGCCCCACGGCGCGTGCCCGGTCAGGTGCTCGGCGAGCGAGCGCTGGGCCACCGCCGGGTCCTGCCCCGGGGCCAACCGCAGGCTGACCGCCGCCCGGGCCGAAGGCAGCAACACGTTCGCCGCCTCGGCGACCCGAGGCGCGTCGATGCCCAGCACCGCGATCGCCGGCTGCTGCCAGAGCCGCTCCACCAGCGTCCCGGTGCCGATCAGCTCGACGCCCTCCAGCGCGGCGGCGTCCGAGCGGAAGGTGTCCTCGTCCAGGTCCGGGGCCTCGGAGGTGTTGTGCACCAGACCGGGGATGGCCACCCGCCCCTTGTCGTCGTGCAGGGTGGCCAGCAGCCGGCACAGCGCGGTCAGCGCGTCGCCCAGTGGGCCGCCGTACACCCCGGAGTGCGCCGGCCGCTCCAGCATCTTCACCTCGACCGTGCACTGCACCAGTCCGCGCAGGCTGGTGGTCAGCGCCGGCACGTCCACCGCCGGATTGGACGAGTCGGCGATCACGATCACGTCGGCGGTCAGCCGCTCGTGGTGCTCGGCGAGCAGCGCGGTCAGCGTCGGCGAGCCGGACTCCTCCTCGCCCTCGATGAACAGCGTCACGCCCACCGGCAACGCGCCGGAGCCCACCGAGCGGAACGCCCGCAGTACGGCGAGGTGGGTCATCACCCCGGCCTTGTCGTCCGCCGCGCCGCGGCCGTACAGCCGGCCATTCCGCTCGGTCGGGGTGAACGGCGCGCTGGTCCACTGCTCGTCGCCGCCGGTGGGCTGCACGTCGTGGTGCGCGTAGAGCAGCACGGTTGGGGCACCTTCCGGCGCCGGCCAGTGGGCGATCACCGCGGGGGCGCCGCCCTCGGCCGCGACGATGTCCACCGAGCTGGCTCCTTCGGCGCGGGCCAGCTCGGCGACCGCTTCGGCACTGCGTCTGGTGTCGTCGTGGTGCGCCGGGTCGGCCCAGATGCTGGGTATCCGGACCAGGTTCTCCAGGTCGGCCCGGGCTCCGGGCAGGACCTGATCTACGGCTGCTGGGACGGCTGCGCGCAAGTTGGACACGTCAGAAAACACTACCCGCCCGTAGGCTTCCAACCGTGAGCCGATTTCTCGACCTGTTGCTGACCAGCGCCGCCCAGTCGCCGAGGGGAATGACCACTGGAGAGCCGCGAGAGCCGGTCTGGCGGAGTTGGGCCCAGGTGCATTCCACCGCACGCCGGATGGCCGCCGACCTGGTCGACGGGGGTTTGCGCCCGGGAACCCCGGTCGCGGTGCTGGCCGGCGAGCCGGCGCTGATCGCCCCGGCCGC
>DATHIT010000121.1:0-5346 GCA_035489915.1 Pseudonocardia sp.
CGGGTTGGACGTGCTGCTCGACCTGTGGGTGCCGGTGCCGACCGTGCTGGTGGTGGGCTCCGGCGCGATCGGTGACGCGGTGCTCGCCCAGGCAACGCTGCTCGGCTGGGCGGGCCGGCGGATCACCGAGCTGGACGCCGCTCGCGGCGCGCTCGCCGAGTTCACCGAGGCCGACGTGCTGGTGCTGCTGGACCATGCGGGGAAGTTCGACGAGCTGCTGATCGACGGAATCCGGCGGGGCCGGGGCTTCCTCGGCGCGTTGGGCTCCCGGCGCACCCAGGCGGCCCGCCGGTCCCGGCTCACCGCCGCCGGCCTGACCGAGGCGGAGCTCGCCCAGCTGCACGGACCGGTCGGGTTGGACCTGGGCGCGCGCACGCCGGCGGAGACCGCCGTCTCGATCGTCGCCGAGGTGATCGCCGCGCGCTCCGGGCGTGCCGCCAAGGCGCTGGCCGACATTCAGGGCCGGATCGGCGCGTGAGGCGTGAGGTCAGTCCGAGTCCGCCGGCCCGTCGGAGCCACCGAACCATCGTCTCGGTGGCTCGGGCAACCGCCAGTGCGCGGGGCAGCCGTGAGCGGGGAGAGCCGGTGAGCGCCCCGTCCCGGCGGGCCACCCGGTCCCGCCCCGCTCCCGCCGAGCCCGCCGACCTGGACTACACCGGCGTGGCGAAGACCGTCGAGCTGGGCTCGGTCCGCCGGCCCCGGGTCCGGTGGCTGCTCCGCGCGGTGGTGGGTGCGGTGCTGGTGGCCGGGCTGGTGATCGGCGGCACCGCGTTCCGGGTCTGGCAGGTGGCCAGGGTGGACGACCGCCGGCCGGTGGACGTGGTGGTGGTGCTCGGCGCCGCGCAGTACGACGGTTCACCCAGCCCGATCTTCGCCGCCCGGTTGCGGCACGCCAGGGACCTCTACGACCAGGGCGTCGCGGCACGCATCGTCACCGTCGGCGGCCGCCGCGCCGGGGACGGTTTCACCGAGGCTGACGCCGGCCGGCGCTACCTGGTGGACCGCGGCCTGCGGGGTGACGCGGTGATGGCCATCGGCGAGGGCTCGGACACGCTGGGCAGCCTGCGGGCGGTGGCCGCCGTCGCGGACCAGCGCGGCTGGCACACCGCGCTGCTGGTCAGCGACCCGTGGCACTCGCTGCGCGCGCGGACCATGGCGCGCGACTCCGGCCTGGAGTCGTGGACCTCGCCCACGCACAGCGGGCCGGTGGTGCGCACCAGGGAGACCCAGGTGCGCTACATCATCCGGGAAACCGCCGCGCTGCTGTTCTATCGGCTCACCCACGCCTCGGTGGAGACCGAGGGATCCGGGCTCGGGTGAGCCCCGGGTGAGCCTCGGCTACCCGTACACCGAGCACGACCAGGCCCGGATGCTGCCCGAGCGGCCCAAGCGGTCGGCGCTGGGCGGGCAGGTCAGGGAGCATCGGGGGGCGTTCGCCAGGGACCGGGCCAGGGTGCTGCACTCGGCGGCGCTGCGCCGGCTGGCCGGGAAGACCCAGGTGGTCGGCCCGGGGGAGGGCGCGGAGATCACCGGAATGCCCCGGACCCGGCTGACCCACTCGCTGGAGGTGGCGCAGATCGGCCGGGCCATCGCCGAGGAGCTGGGCGCCGACCCGGACGTGGTGGACACCGCCGGCTTGGCGCACGACATCGGCCACCCGCCGTTCGGGCACAACGGGGAGTGGGCGCTGGATCGGGCGGCCGCCCGGTGCGGTGGGTTCGAGGGCAACGCGCAGACCCTGCGCACCCTGGTGCGGCTGGAACCGAAGATCGTCGGCGGGGGCCTCAACCTGAGCAGGGCGTCGCTGGACGCCTCCTGCAAGTACCCATGGCCGGCGGGCAAGGCGGCGGCCACCGGGCGGGCCAAGGACGGGCGGAAGTACGGCGTGTACGCCGAGGACCTGCCGGCCTTCGAATGGCTGCGGGACGGCGCGCCGAGCGGGCGGCGTTGCCTGGAGGCGCAGGTGATGGACTGGTCCGACGATGTGGCGTACTCGGTGCACGACGTCGAGGACGGCATCCTGGCCGGCCGGATCACCCTCGCCGCGCTCGCCGACCCGACCGAGCGGTCCGCGCTCGCCGCGCTGGCCGCCGAGAGCTTCGGCGCGGACCGGGCGGCCTGTGAGGCGGCCGGCGACCGGCTGCTCGGGCTCCCGGTGGTGGCCTCGGCACGCGAGCTCGGACCGCACAGCGGCTCGGCCGGCCAGGTCGCGCTGAAGCGGTTGACCAGCGAGTTGGTCAACCGGTTCGCCGCCGCCGCGGTGGACGCCACCCGCGCGGCGCACGGGTACGGACCACTCGGCCGCTACCGTGCGGACCTGTTGGTGCCCGCCCCGGTGGCCGCCGAGGTGGCACTGCTCAAGGCGGTCGCGGTGCGGTACGTGATGGCCGACCCGGTCCGGCTGCGGCTGCAGGCCGACCAGCGCGAGGTGTTGCTGGAGTTGGTCGAGGCCATCGCCGCCGGTGCTCCGGACACCCTGGCCGGCCCCTTGCGGGAGGACTGGGAGGCCGCGCCGAACGACCTGGCCCGCTGGCGGGTGGTGATCGACCAGGTGGCCACGCTCACTGACCAGCAGGCCTATGCCTGGCACACCCGCCTGGTTCCCGGTCGCTCAACTCAGTGACGGAGTACACGTTTCCAGCGTTATATCTTTTGACTTGACAGCGCACTCGTCAAAATTGAGAGTACCGGCCTTCTATCCCCCTGAGATAGTTTCTAAGTCGTGCCCTCGCCGCTGCTCAGCGTGCTTCCGCCGACATATGGCCGGTCGGCATGGGCTGCCCGGGCGGTGCCTCGCCCGCTCGTTCGCAACGTAGCCGACTTCAAAGTCGAAGTGTCGAATAAATGGACGTCCGCAGCACCCGTAAAATTGTTCTGCTCCCCGCTATTTAGTGCCGACACGGAATGTTCGAGGATCCGCTGATGTGCCCGATCGGTGGCGTCCCCGCGCGTGCACGGTGAGAAGGAGGTCCCTGTGCAGGTGCTGCGAGTGCTGCCCGAGGTGCGCAGCGCCCATTTCGAGCGGTCGCGGCCCTCGCCGGACAGGATGACGATTTACGTCTCGCGCTACGGCGATCTGGACCCGAACTCGGTGTGGTCGGGTACCCGCCAGGTGAGCGTGGCGCGCGCGTGGCTGTGGGCATTCCGGCGGCGTTGGGACGTGGTGCAGCTGCCCGAGCCGCTGTGGCTGAGGGCGCTGCCGCTGACCCTGTCGGTGGGCCTCGCGGTGCGCGTCTCCGATCTGGTGTTCCGACGGAAGACCTGGATCGGGACCTACGCGATGGAGAACAGCGACCCGTCCTCGCTGCTGCGCGGCATACCGGGCGGTTCGAGTGGAGTGATCTTCGGGGTCATCCGCTTTCTCAGCGGGTTGATCTACGATCGGATGGCGCTGGCCAGCGGTGCGGCCCACGATTGTTATGCGGCGGTCCGACTCCTCCCCAAGCGCGGTGAGGTCGCCCACTTTCAGGATCTGCCTGAGGAGTGCCGCGACGAGGTCAGCGAGAAAAATCAGCGGGTGACCTTCCTGGGCGTGCTCGAACAGCGCAAGGGCGTGCTGGATCTGCTGTCGGCGTGGGCCGAGTCGGGCCTTGGCCGGGCCGGGTGGGAGCTGGCGGTGGCCGGGGCTGGGCCGCTGGCCGGGGACGTCGCGCGGGCGGCGGAGGACGATTCGTCGATCCTGCCGCTCGGCATGATCGATCGACTGGAAATGCACAAGCTCATGGCCCGCACGTCGATCGTTGTGTTGCCATCTCGACGCGAAGGACGCTGGCGCGAGCAGATCGGCCTTTCGATTGTGGAAGGCCTGGCGCACGGCTGCCACATTGTGGCCACCCCAGATACCGGCCTGTCCGAGTGGCTTCGGCTGCACGGGCACGACGTTTTGCCCGATGAGTTCACGGTGGCCGATCTCACGGCCGCTCTGCGCAGCGCCGCGCGGAATCAACTGGACCCGGCCGCGGTACGCGCGTCCCTTCCCCCACTCGACTGTCGGGTGCGGGCGGAGAACTGGATGCGCCAGGCGGTATCCGAATGACTGCCCTGTCCTGAAGGAGCATCATGTTTGTTCGTCGGATTGCTGTTATCGGCACCGGCTATGTGGGTTTGACCACTGGTGCGTGTTTGGCGTCGTTGGGGCATCGGGTGGTGTGCGCGGATGTGGACGCGGAGAAGATCGCCCGGTTGCGCGACGGTGACGTGGACATTCTGGAGCCGCGGCTGAGCGAGCTGGTCGCCGAGGGCATCGCGGCCGGCCGGCTGAAGTTCGTGCTCGGGGCCCGGGACGCGATCGCTCCGATCGGCGAGTCCGACGATCCGGTCGAGGTGGTGTTCCTGTGCGTGCCCACGCCGATGGGTGAGGGCGGCGCGGCGGACCTGGCCGCGGTGGAGGCGGTCGCGCACGAGGTGCGGGATCTGTTGCCGCGCGGGTGCGTGGTGGTGAACAAGTCGACCGTGCCGGTGGGGACAGCGGCTCGGACGCGGCAGCTGCTGGGCCGGCGCGACGTCGCGGTGGTGAGCAACCCGGAGTTCCTGCGCGAGGGCACCGCGGTGCACGACTTCCTCAACCCGGACCGGATCGTGGTCGGCTGTGATCAGCAGGACGCCGCCGAGCGGGTCGCCGCGCTCTACTCGCGGTTGGGTGCGCCGACGCTGCTGACCGACGCGGCCAGCGCCGAGATGGTCAAGTACGCGGCGAACTGCTTCCTGGCCATGAAGCTGTCGTACGTCAACGCGATGGCCGAGCTGTGCGAGCGCCTCGGCGCCGACGTGCAGGAGGTCACCGAGGGGATGGGCTACGACCGGCGGATCGGCCAGGCCTTCCTCAAGCCGGGGCCGGGCTGGGGCGGCTCGTGCCTGCCCAAGGACACCCACGCGCTGATGCAGATTTCCGACGCGGCCGGATTCGACTTCCCGCTGCTCGCCGCGTCCTTGGAGACCAACCAGCGGCAGAGCGGGCGGATGGTGGAGAAGATCCGGGGTGCGATCGGCGGTTCGCTGGTGGACAAGCGGATCGGGCTGCTCGGGCTGACCTTCAAGGCCGGCACCGACGACCTTCGTGACTCGCCGGCCCTCGCGGTGGCCGCCGAGCTGCGCGCGGCCGGCGCCGAGCTCACCGGGTACGACCCGGGCTGCCGCACTCCGGTACCCGGCTTCACCGACGGCATCACCGTGGCCGACGAGGCGATGGCGGCGGCCAAGGACGCGGACGCGATCGTGGTGCTCACCGAGTGGCCGGAGTTCCGCGCGCTGGACTGGCCGGCGCTGGCCCGGGTGGCGGCCAACCGCATCGTGGTGGACACCCGCAACCTGCTCGACCCCGACGTGCTGCGCCGCGCCGGCTTCTCC
>DATHIT010000122.1:0-2409 GCA_035489915.1 Pseudonocardia sp.
ATGGCTACGCCTAAGGCTGCCACGCCCACGGCCCGACGCTGCAGGGATCTCGAGGCGGTGGCATCCGGCCGTGCACGGAAGAACACTTCATAGACCAACACGGCAACAAAGACAACGAAACCTGAGGTAGAGATGCTACCAACCACTCCGGCGAACAGGACTGCCTTCAGGAGCTTACCCCGCATGCCGACCAGCCCAGACATGAAATACGCCGCGGCGCAATACATGCCAATCCAGCCCGGTTCACGGCCAAGACCGCAGAACCGTGGAAGGTCCGCCCCGAAGAGCGAATGACTTGATGACGTGATGGTCACCGGAAAGTAGACAGTCTGCGGGCCGAGCCCACCCGGAACCCTGAACACGCCGTACGCGCCTGAGCCGATGCCTGCTATCGCCCACATCAACACGGTTACCACGTACGATGCGGATAACAGGAAAATGATGAGCACAAATGCACGCCCTAGGGCCAGCCGAATGCGCACATTACGACAGACCACAATAACGGCTATGAGCGTCCCGCCGGTAATCGCCAAGTTCTGAACCGCGGTGCGGATCAGCTCCGGCGCGGTCACAAAATACCGCGCCATCCTCCACACGTCAGCTAACGCGAGGAGAATCGGAACCAGGTAGAGAAGCCTGAGCGGCGGACCGGACACCGGCTTCGCGCGCCGTCTCCGGAGTTCGATACCAGCGGCCGCAACCGCAAGCACCAGACCTACCGGGGCGAGCACCTGACCGAAAAGATTCGGGCGAAAAAGCAACATGGCGAACATCAACAGGCAACCCGGAACTCCCAGGGCCGAGATGATGCCCCGAACTCTCAGGGCCGATGTGTCCCACAGGCTTGCCTCATCCCGCGACGATGCCGACAGAAGAGGAGGCCTGACCAACGGCGAAATTCCAAACATGAGGCTCCCGGCAACGTTGGAATTTCTAAGAGCATCACAGCTGACCGAGGTAAGCGCATCCCTAATATTTGGTAATGGAGCAGCAGTAACGCAGCAGGTGTCGCCGACTGGACTGAGGCAGAGAAAGTTAGCCAAAACTGAGTATGTATCGGCCAGCTACCAGTCGCCATTCATTATGTACCCTTTATGTATGCTTGGATCGCACAAGGATCATCGCCGCGCACAGTCCGGCGCCTTGCTCGCCACCTACGGGCTCCATCGAGCTATCCCCCAGTTACAGCGGACCCGGTGGGAGATCACCTACCGCAACGCCGTAGTGGGTGTCGATGTCAGCGCTATCCTTGTCTCCATCGGTCTGCGTCAATGGTGGGGCTCGGCTCCCGGTAACGCCGCGCTCACCCCGATTCTTGCCGTGGCAGCGACCCTGCTGTGGATTTCGGCTCTGGTCATGAACCGTGCTTGGGATTCTCGGGTGCTCGGACAAGGATCGCAGGAGTTCAACCGGCTCTTCCGAGCACTCGGCTTCAGCACCGTGGTTCTCGCACTTGTCGCGCTGGGGCTCCAGCTAGCAGAGCTCAGGCCTTGGGTATTCGGCGTACTTCCGGTTGCGTGCCTACTCACCGTCATGGGGCGGTATATCTTGCGGCAACGACTGCATCACCGCCGCGCCAAAGGCGAGTGCCTTCACCAGGTACTCGCTATCGGCACCGAAGACGCTATCGCGGACCTCATTAGCCGAACCCGCCGCGACCCCTACACCGGCTGGACCGTGGCGGCCGCATGCACTCCGACCGGCGCGGGCACTGACGGTGAAAACAGCGTGCTCGGCGTACCGGTCGTCGGTGATTTGGATTCGGCGGCGTCGGCCCAGCGGAATGGGGGTTTTCGAGCAGTGGCGGTCGCCGCGGCCCCCGGCTGGACTCCCAAGCGTCTCCACCAACTCTCCTGGGACCTGGAGGGGACCGGCGCGGAGCTCGTCGTCGACCCCGGATTAATGGATGTGACTGGCCCGCGCCTCCACGTTGCGCCGGTGGACGGCTTTCCATTACTGCGCCTGACCGCGCCGGACTTCACCAGCACCTCGTTCCTGATCAAACGTGCTCTGGACGGTGTCGGTGCGGTCCTACTGCTCGTCTTCCTCGCGCCTCTCCTCCTCGCCATAGCGGTCGCGGTGAAGAGCGATGGTGGCCCGGTGTTCTTCCGCCAGACTCGCGTGGGTCGGCATGGGCGGGAATTCCAGATGGTCAAGTTCCGCTCCATGGTCGTAGACGCGGAAACCCGACGGGCCGAGCTGATGCCCCGGAACGACTCGGACGGTCCGCTGTTCAAACTGCACTACGACCCTCGTATCACCCGGATTGGCGCAATACTCAGGCGATACTCGCTCGACGAGCTACCACAGCTGCTCAATATCCTCACCGGATCGATGTCGCTGGTCGGGCCACGCCCCCCGCTGCCATCGGAACTCCGGAGCTACACGCGTGACGCCTACCGCAAGCTG
>DATHIT010000123.1:0-2085 GCA_035489915.1 Pseudonocardia sp.
TGCTCACCGAGCACCCGGCCGCTGAGTATCTGACTGAGTCGCCTGACGGGCGGCTGGCGGCCGAGCTGGTGGAGTGGCCCAGCCCGCTGCTACCCGCGCTGCCCGCGCTTTTCGAACGGCTGGCCGGCCGTCGGGTGTGCGCACTGGCCAGCGGCGATCCGATGTTCTTCGGGCTGGGATCGACCCTGTGCCGGGTGCTCGGGCCGGAGCGGATCGAGGTGCACCCGCACCCGTCCTCGGTCTCCCTGGCCTGCGCCCGGCTGCGCTGGGCGGTGCCGGAGGTGACCGTGCTGAGCGCGGTGGGCCGGCCGCTGGACCGGCTGCGCGGTTGGGTCGCTCCCGGTCGCCGCGTTCTGGTGCTCACCCCGGACGCCACCGGCCCGGCCAAGGTCGCCGGGCTGCTCGCCGAGCTGGGCTACCGGCGCAGTGAGCTGACCGTGCTCGAGCAGCTGGGTGGCCCGGCCGAGCGCATCCGGAGCGGGCGGGCCGGTGACTGGGACCAACCGCCCGGCGACCCGCTCGCCGTGGTGGCGGTGCAGTGCTTGGCCGACCCGGGAACACTGGCGCTGTCCCGGGCGCCGGGGCTGCCGGACGACGCGTTCGACCACGATGGCCAGCTCACCAAGCGGGAGATCCGGGCGATCACCCTGGCCAGGCTGGCGCCGCTGCCCGGCCAACTGCTCTGGGACGTGGGCGCCGGCTCAGGCAGCATCGGCATCGAGTGGCTGCGCGCCGAGGAGAGCTGCGCGGCGATCGCGGTCGAGCGGGACCCGGTACGGGCGGAGCGGATCGGCCGCAACGCCGCCGCGCTGGGGGTGCCCGCGCTGCGGGTGGTGCACGGCGCGGCACCGGAGGCGCTGGAGGGCCTGGACCCGCCGGCGGCGATTTTCCTCGGCGGCGGGGTGACCGCCGACGGGGTGCTGCCCGCCTGCTGGTCGGCGCTGGGCGAAGGCGGGCGGCTGGTGGCCAACGCCGTCACCCTGGAAGCCGAGGCGCTGCTGGCCACCTGGTATCAGCGGCACGGCGGCTCGCTGACCCGCCTACAGGTGCAGCGGGCCGCGCCGGTGGGCGGGTTCACCGGGTGGCGCCCGGCCATGCCGGTGACTCAGTGGGTCGTCGATAAGCTTTGACGACTCGGCGGTGTCTTAATCAGATCGACAGGCCGACCCGCGAATTCGGTTATCGGACTTCATAATGAGGCAACGGGCAACTGAGTGGAAGGGTGATCGCTTTCTGGCATGAGCAACAGGAGAACTGTCAGTGGGTGTCGAAGCCACGCCACGGACAGTGTGGCGCATGCCCACTTGCCTCAGCCGACACATGGCGGGCACAGCCGGGGCATTTCTGGTCGGCGGGGCTGGGTTCCCACGTTGCTCGGCGTTGTTCAGGGGGGAGCTGTCGGTCAGGGCTCTCACGGTGCGTGTCACCGTTGATGGGCCGGCCTCGACCACGGGACAAGCGAGTGCGTGGCCTGGGCGACCGCGTGGCGGGTGACCGGGTGCTGAGAAGACGCATGACGACCCTTCGGGGGGACGATACATAGATCCGCCGGGGTCCTGGGCGGTGAAGCCCCTGAAGGCTGCCCCCAGCGGCCCATGAACGCAACCCCGGGCACATAGGTGGGTTCCGCTCGCATCCAATCAGGCGACGCCGAGCAGGCCATGTGGGTGTGCTGGCTGAGCCGTTCGTCTCAAGACCGCTCTTTTAGATTATCTCATTATTGTCGCCGCAATTTCTCAGCGGCAATGATCGCGGGCAGCCCTACAATTTTTGAATTCATATGCGCAGAATCCTGATTGATCCAGTAGCGCCCGCGGAATAGTCCAGGAGAAATACTCTTCTTAGGCCCCTGTCGCAGGTCTCGTGGCATCACTACTATGGCGAGGCTGTCGATACGATGATGTGTCGGGGTGACGACTGTGGCAATTTTCGTATATGGGTGCGCCGCCTGCGGACCCTGGGAGCTCCGCCGGTCGATCGGAACCGCTCGAAGCACCGAGGACTGTCCGCGGTGCGGCCAGCCCGGACGTCGTCGCTACACCCCGCCGATGTTGACCCGCACCCCGCCCGCGGTAGCCGGCCACC
>DATHIT010000124.1:0-2722 GCA_035489915.1 Pseudonocardia sp.
CGTCGTCGCGGTGCCCTCCGAGCTCACCGGCTGAAAGAATCCGCGACTCGCGCGGACGGAATCCCCGACTCGCGCGGACGGAATCCCCGACTCGCGGGACACCGGACGGGGTGACGTGCCTGGTCAACGCGGGGGCGGTGGCGTTGGTGTCGGTGTACGGGCCGGAGGTGTCGTACAGGTCGAAGTGCTCGCCGTTGGTCAGATCCACTCGGCGGACCGGGATCCGCAGGTCGTCCGGACCCTCGACGTACACCTTGTGAGACCCCTGGATCGGGCCTGTGGTGACGCTGGGTGTGACCGTGCGATCGTCAAGTGCAGTCATGGCGATTCCTCCCTACGCCGGCATTACCCGGTCAGGTTCGTACGGTCGGCGGCACCCAAGCCGCCCTCTCAGCCCGATGAGTTACGAGCTCCCGTGATCTGAAGTTGTGCCACTGACCGTAACCTCCCACCCCCAAACGCGCCACCCCACCCGCGCCGCCACCCTCCCGCGCCTCAGGGTCGTCCGTCCTTCCCGCGAGTCGGCGCTCACAGCACACTGAGTCGGCGCTCTCAGCACACCGGTGACCGTCAGCCGGTGAGCTCGGCGGGCACCGCCACGACATCCACCATCGCGCCGTTGCGCAGCACGGTGACCGGAAGCGCCACCCCGATCGACTCGGCGAAAAGCTGGCGCTGGATGCCCTGCGCATCGGTCACCGGCTGCCGGCCGACGGACAGCACCAGGTCGCCGGCGCGCAGCCCGGCCTTCGCGGCGGGGCTGCCGGGCACCACCTCGACCAGGCGCAGCCCCTTCCTGCGCTGGTAGCGCTCGGCCACGGCGGCCGGCACCGGGGCCGGGGTGCCCACCAGGCCCAGGTAACCCCGGCGCACCCGGCCGTCGGCCAGCAGGGTGGCGATGATCCGGCGGGTGGTCGAGTTGACCGGGACGGCCAGCCCGAGGCCGACCCCGGCCACCGCCGTGTTGATGCCGACCACCTCGCCGCGGCCGTTGGCCAGCGCGCCGCCGGAGTTTCCCGGGTTGAGCGCGGCGTCGGTCTGGATCACGTTCTCGATCACCCGCCCGGCCCGGCCGCTGCGGGTGGGCAACGACCGGCCCAGTGCGCTCACCACGCCGGCGGTCACCGAACCGGCCAGCCCCAGCGGGTTGCCGACGGCGACAACCAACTGGCCGACAACCAGCTGATCCGCGTCCCCGAGCCGAGCCGCCGGTGGGGTGGGGGTGCGGGCGCGGAGCACGGCGAGGTCGGACAGCGCATCCGTGCCGACCACGTCGAACGCGGTCTCGGTGCCGTCGGTGAACTCCGCCTCGCCCCGGTTTGCCTCGCCGACCACGTGCGCGTTGGTCAGCAACAGTCCGTCGTCGGTGAACACCACGCCGGAGCCGCTCCCGGTGGCGCGTCCCCGGCCGACCCGCAGGCTGGCCACGTGCGGGGTGACCGCGGCGGCCACCGTGCTGACCGTCCGCGAGTAGGAATCCAGCTCGTCCATCGCGCCCACCGCTCTGATTACAGACTTACAGCGGTAAACGTTCTGCTGGCCCGTGGTGTTCCAGCACGTGGGGGCGAGGCGCCGGCGTGCAGGGCAGGCCGATTTGGTGTGCTGAAACGCCCGACTCAGTGTGCTGAGAGCCCCGACTCGCGGGCCGTGGGGGTTAGAGCTCGGCGGGGTGGGGGGCGGTGGGGTCCCAGGCGAGGCCGGGTACGCCCCAGCCGTGCCGCTTCAGGGCCCGGCGGGCGGCGCGGGCGTGCCGGCCGACCAGCCGGTCGACGTAGATCTTGCCGTCCAGGTGGTCGGTTTCGTGCTGGAGGCAGCGGGCGAAGAAACCGCGCCCCTCGACCTCCACCGGGGCGCCGTCCAGATCGAGGCCGGTGACCTTGGCCCAGTCGGCCCGCCCGGTCGGGTACTGCTCGCCGGGCACGGACAGGCAGCCCTCCCAGTCCTCGTCCGGGTCCGGCATGGTCTCCGGGACGGGGGAGGTGTGCAGCGTCGGGTTGATCACCACGCCTCGATGCTCCTCGCCGGTCTCCTCGTCCGGGCAGTCATAGACGAACACCCGGAGGTCGACGCCGACCTGGTTGGCCGCGAGTCCGACTCCGTTCGCGGCGGCCATGGTGTCGAACATGTCGGCGACCAGCTCGCGCAGCTCGTCGTCGAACCGCGAGACGGGGCGGGTGGGTGTGTGGAGCACGGGGTCGCCGATGATCCGAATGGGGCGAACTGCCATGCACCCGACCCTATCGGGTGGTGGCGCGCCGCCCAGAGGGTGCTTGGGTAACGCGGTCCGGTGCGTCGGTCCCGGTTGTTATCAGGGCGGCGTGGTCTAATTGCCGGCGAATCACATCAGTGTTGTTTACCGAGGTGTCCCGGTTCCCGATCGTCGAGGTGCGTGCATGGATTCCGTCGAGGTATTGCCGGGGCTCCGGGCATCCAGCGACGAGCTGGACCGCCGGGAGCGCGAGATCCTCGCCTTCGAAGGGCAATGGTGGAAGTACGCGGGCGCCAAGGAACAGGCGATCCGCGAGCTGTTCGACATGTCGGGCACCCGCTACTACCAGGTGCTGAACGCGCTGATCGACAAACCGGCCGCGGTGGCGGCCGACCCCATGCTGGTCAAGCGGCTGCGCCGGCTGCGGGCCAGTCGGCAGCGCACCCGCGCGGCTCGCCGGTTCGGCGTGGATGCGCGCTGAACCAGCGCGTCCGCCGAACCAACATCACGAGT
>DATHIT010000125.1:0-13137 GCA_035489915.1 Pseudonocardia sp.
GAGATGCGGGGCGTCACGGTCAACTCGTTCACCTCGGTTTCGCTTGATCCTCCGCTGGTGCTGGTGTCCATCGCCCGCGGTGCCAAGGCGGCGGTCGCACTGCGGGACACGCCGTTCACAGTCAACGTCTTGGCCGCTGACCAACTGGATCTGGCGTGGACCTTCGCCGGCAGGCCCGTTGACGGCGCCCGGGCGCGCTGGGCCAGCCAGATCGGTGGGGTGGCGCACCTGCGGGGTGCCGCGGCGTGGTTCGAGTGCGCCCCCTGGGACGCGATTGACGCCGGCGACCACGTCCTGTTCCTCGGTGAGGTCGTCGCACACGACCAGCGACAGGTTGAACCGCTGCTGTTTCAGAGCGGGAAGTTCCGTGCACTGGGCTCGGAACTGGGCGCGGGATCGGGCCGCCAGGGCGACCCAACGAGCTGGATACAGCACAGGCTCCATGCCGAACGGCTGACCGACGACGGCGCGCGGGCGGTCATAAACCAGCACTGACGTCGGCTGTCCGAGGTGGCAGCCGGGGCGAGGACAGGAGGACCATGAAGGTCACCTATATCCATCACTACCCGTACCGGCATCTACCGGAGGACTTCGCAAGCCGGTATGACGAATCGGTCGTCACCAATCCCTATTTCGAGCTCGTAGATCCCAAACTGGTGCACGAGGATCTGCGCAGCGCGCTCGACGAGGCGATGTACGCGGCACGCGCCGGCTTCGACGCCGTGGCGCTGACCGAGCACGGCCAGAGTTCCTATGACATGAACCCAAACCCCGACCTCGGGGCCGCGGCGCTGGCGTACGCCACGGAGTTGGAAGGAATCGAAACCGGGATCTACACGGTCGGCCGGTCGCTGGGTAAGAGCCGAGAGCCGCTGCGCGTCGCCGAGGAGCAGGCGTGGCTCGATTGCCTGTCCGGTGGCCGCCTCATCAGCGGTTTCCCGGTGGGACTGGCCTACGACGCGAACGTCAACGCCGGAGTGCCGCCGATCGAGACCCGCGCCCGCTACGACGAGAACTTTGAACTCATCCTGCGGGCGTGGACCGCGCGCGAACCCTTCCCGTTCAACGGGCGCTTTTCGCAATATCCGTCGGTCAATATCTGGCCCCGGCCAATGCAGTCGCCACATCCTCCGGTGAGCGTGACGGGCACCGGAAACCCGAATACGACCCGTTTCTCCCTGCAACGCGATCTCGGGTTCAATTTGGTCGTCCTGGGCGTCGCCGCACCGAACACCGCACAGCGAATCTTCGACGACATGTGGCGCATGGCCGACGAACTCGATGTCGACGACAATCCCTACCGCGCGGCGTATGCCCAGTCCGTTGTGGTTGCGGAGACCGACGCCGATGCTGAGCGGCTCTATGCCAAGCACGTGGAGTACAGCATGTCGCGCGGGGTCGGCCACATCCCGATGCACCGGTTCGCGCTGCCGGGCGGCATCAGCCCGCAGGGCCTGCGGGTGCTCCTCGGGCAGGCGATGAGCGCGCCGACGGGCGGGCAGACGGCGCCGACCTACCGCGAACTGGTGGAGTCGGGAGCGGTCATCGCTGGGAGCCCGGCGACTGTGCGCGAGCGGCTCGCCGACCAGGCGCACAGCTTCCGCATCGGGCACCTGCTGGCGAACCTGCAGATCGGATCCATGCCGACCGAGCTGACCCGGCACAACATCGACTTGTTCAGCTCTGAGGTGCTGCCCCACCTGCGGGGCATCTGGTCGGAGTACGACGGGGACAACCGATGGTGGCCCGAACGTCTTGGCGGCAGGCCCGTGTCTACCAAACAAGCCGATCTGACCGGAGCGCGACTGAAATGACCACGACATCACCGAACCAGGCGCCGGCCGGCGAGAAGGTCGTCGCGACGTGGAACAACCGGATTCGGCTGCGCTTCGAAATCAGGGGGAGCGGGCCCGCGCTCGTCTACCTGCATCCGGCCGGTGGCCTCTTCTGGGACGAGTTCCTCGCCCGGCTCGCCCAGCACTACACCGTGTACGCCCCGGTGTTCCCCGGGATCAGCCCGGACGACACGTTCGCCATCCACCAGCTGGACGACATCTTCGACGTGGTGCTCGCCTACGAGCAGGCGCTACGTTCGCTCGGGCTGGACAACGTGCCCGTGGTCGGCCAGTCCTTCGGTGGAATGCTGGCCGCCGAGCTGTCGGCGTGTTTCCCGAAGCTCTTCAGCAAGGTGGCCCTGCTCGACCCGGCAGGCCTGTGGAACGAGGAGCATCCCTGGTCGCTGGACTTCATCTCCGGGCCCCCCGAGCAGCTACCCGCCCTGCTGTTCAAGGACCCGACGTCCGAAGGTCCACGATCGATGTTCCCCCCGCCGAGCGGGCCGGAGGAGGCGCTGGACCAGGCCGTGACCGGAATCTGGGGCTTCGGCTGCATGGCCAAGTTCCTCTGGCCCATACCCGACCGCGGATTGAGCAAGCGGCTGCACCGGGTCACGGCGCCGACCCTGATCATGTGGGGTGAGGATGACCGGCTGATTCCGGTCGCCTACGCCGAGGAGTTCGGCCGCCTCATCCCGCACAGCCGGGTCGAGCTCGTCCCGGACTGCGGCCACATTCCCCAGGTCGAGCACACCGACCACACCTACGCGACAGTCACGCAGTTTCTGGCCGCGCATTGACAATCCTTTTGGGTCGCCGAATCGGCTCGAAGCAATCACCTGGAATTGCACATACGAGCTACTACTGGAGTTGTCGTGAACACATTTGTATGGATTGTTCAGATCCTGGTTGCTCTCGTCTTTCTTGCTGCCGGGGCGATGAAGCTTGTCCAGCCCCGTAAAAAGCTGGCGGAAAACGCCAGCATGGCCTGGACGCAAGACTTCTCGGATGCCGGTATCAAAGGTATTGGCGGGTTGGAGGTACTCGGGGCGCTCGGGGTAATCTTGCCTGCGGCCACTGGGATCGCCAGTGTGCTAACCCCGATTGCCTCCGTCGGCCTGGCCCTCACCATGATCGGTGCCGCCGTCACCCACCTGCGTCGTCACGAGATCCAGGCAGTGGCCGCGCCGGTGATCCTGCTGGTGTTGAATCTCGTCGTCGCATGGGCTCGGTTCGGTCCCTACGCGCTGTGACCAGTTCCCCGAGGCTAAACCATTGTCTGGTAACTGATCTGGTAGCAGAGGATGTCTTGAGTCGCGTGGCACCTCGGCGGAGGCCCGGTGATCACCAGGCTGCGTTGACGGTCTCCAGATTCGACCACCCCGGAGGGTTGCGGGCGTTCGCCGAGGGCCTCGGCCCCGGATGAGGTGCCATGGCGCTCGCCGGGCGGGCCGGCGACGGCCTGCTTGACAGTTACACCACTGAACGCCGGCCGGTGAACCGGGCCGACATCGAGATCGCGCACCGCGCCTGGGCCAGCCACACGGGGATGACGCAGGCGCTGGGGTTTCCGCGGACAAGAGTACCGAGGAGAATTATGACTCGCAGGTTGCGCACCCGCCCGGCCAAGTCCGTCGACCTGCCCGAAGCCCGCTACAAGGGCTTCCGGCCGGGCTCGACGGTGTTGCGAGCCGGCAGCCGCCACTCCAAGCGAGGGCTGCGACTGCCGTGCGACATCGTGCGGGACAAGGACGTGGCGCTGACGATGCGCGACGGCACGACCCTGTACGCCGACGTCTTCCGGCCGACCGTAGACGCCCCGGCTCCGGCGATAGTCAACTGGGCGCCCTACGGCAAGGGCGACACCGGCTACCAGCACCTGGACAACGGCAAGCTGTTCCCCAATCGGTTCGGCATCCCCCGCGCGGCGTTGTCCGGTCTGCAGTCGTGGGAGGGCAACGACCCGGCCTACTGGTGTGACCACGGCTACGCCGTGGTCCAGGTCGACGCCCGCGGCGCGTTCGACTCCGAGGGTGACGTCTACTTCTTCGGCGCGGGCGAGGGCCGCGATGGGCACGACGCCCTCGAGGCGATCGCGGCTCTGCCGTGGTGCTCGGGCAGGGTGGGCCTGGCCGGCAACTCCTGGCTCGCCGTCTCCCAGTGGCATACCGCGGCGGAGCGGCCCGCGCACCTGGCCGCCATCGCGCCGTGGGAGGGGTTCAGCGACTTCTACCGGGACGCGTTCGCCCGCGGCGGCGTACCCCGTACTGCGTTTCCCGAGCTCATCCGGGACATGTTGTACGGACGGGGACGGGTAGAGGATCCGATCGCCATGCTCGAGGACCATCCGCTGGTCGACGAGTACTGGGAGGACAAGATCCCCGACGTTGCCCGCATCGAGGTGCCGGCCTACGTCGTGGCCTCCTACACCCATCCGCTGCACACCGCCGGCACGCTGCGCGCATGGGCGGCGCTGACCGGCGACAAGTGGCTGCGCATCCACAACACCCAGGAATGGCCGGACTTCTACGACCCGAGCCACGTCGAGGACCTGCGCCGCTTCTTCGACCGCTTCCTGCGCGAGGTCGACAACGGCTGGGAGGCCACCCCGCCGGTGCGGATGGCCGTGCTCGACCCCGGCGCGGCCGACACTGTCGACCGGCCCGAGCAGGCCTTCCCGCCGCGCGGGGTGACCACCACCGAGCTGCACCTCGACGCCCGCGACCACACGTTGCGGGACAAGCCGGTGACCGAGGATGCGACCACCGGCTACCGGCTGGCGGGCGACCCTCCGCAGGTCGACTTCGGCTACCGCTTCGATGTCGACACCGAGGTCGTCGGCTGTCCGCTGCTGACCCTGTGGGTGTCCGCCGAGGGTCACGACGACGCAGACTTGCACGTGTACGTGCAGAAGGTCGACGGCCGCGGCCGGCAGCTGTGGCACCAGGCAGTCACCCTCGGCCTGCCGCTGGCCCGGCGGTGGATGCCGGTGGCGCACCGGCGCGGGGTCAAGCCGGTCGCCGCGGCCTTCTACGGCGGACCGGACGGGGTGCTGCGGGTCTCCCGCCGAGGCCTGGACGAGAACAATCAGGCCGACCGCCCGGAGTTGAGCCTCAGGGAGGAGCGCCGGCTGAGCCCCGGCGAGGTCGTCGAGGTCGTCATCCCGCTGTGGCCGACCGCCATGCGCTGGCACGCCGGCGAACAGCTGCGGCTGCGTATCTCCGGCCGCAGCCTGCTGCCGGCCGTGCTGCCCGGGCTGCCGGAGGACCCGCTGCAGCCCGGCGACCGGCACGTGCTGCACACAGGTGGTCGCTACCCCTCCCGGCTGCTGCTCGCGCGATCGGTGGTCAAGTAGCAACGGTTTCCGTGTTCCGGCGCCGTCGACCAGCCAGGCAATCTATGTTCCGCCAAATCGAAAGGGACTTGTCATGCCGCAACCAGGGATCGAACTCGTCCGCGACTTGATCGCGCGGTTCTTCAATGGGCACAATCCGGACCTTGCCCCGGAATTCTTCGCCCCGGACTTCCGCTGGCACGGCGGCAGCGTGGGCACCATCCATGGGATCGACGCCTACGCCGCGGCGATGCGACAGTTTTTCGCCGGGCTGCCCGACGCCGAGGCCATCGAGCAGGACGCGGCCCAAGACGGCGACACGGTGACCATGCGCTTTGTCGTGCAGGGCACCCATACCGGAGCCCTATGGGGGATCGCGCCGTCCGGCAACCGCGTCGTATGGGACGTGATCATGATCTATCACCTGTCCGACGGCACAATCGTCGAGCAGTGGGCGGCCGAGGACTGGGTCGCGTTCTTGCACGCCATTGGCGTGTCCATATCACCATGGGCCGAGTGACGCCTGAGCTGCTGCGATCTACCGAGCGGTGTCTATCTCTGTGCCGCACCGGCGACAAGGCTAGTGGTCGCCATGTTGCGAAGGGAGATCTCTCGCTCTCGCGCGATGGCCTCGCGAAAGGGAAGTCGCAAGCTATCGTTGATAGATTTCTTCGCGGCGATCAATGCTGGTCCGGAGTTCTGAGCAATCTGCTCCGCCCACCGCAGCGAGTTGTCAATAAAGCCTTCGGCGGGCAGGATCGCGTTAAGCCATCCGACTCGGAGTGCCTCCTCGGCCTGAAATACTCTGCCGCTGAGAATCACTTCGGCCGCGATGCCGGGTCCGACCAGACGGGGCAACCGAACAGTCCCACCGCCGCCCGGGATGACCCCTGCGAGGATCTCCGATTGCTGCAGACGTGCACGCGGCGAGCCAACGCGCAGCGTGCACGCGAGTGCGATCTCGCTGCCACCGCCTGCCGCCAAACCGTCGATTGCGGCGATCGTTGGCTGAGGTATCTCCTCGAGTTGATGGAAAACGTCAAGTAGAGACTCGAACTCCGGTGAGCGCCATTCTCCGCGCCGGCCGACCTTGAACCAATCAGGACGTCCTGAGATGTCTAGGTGGTCAATAAAGTAGCCGTCCCGGCCTCCGGAAATGACGACTACCTTTGCGCGATCTGGCTCGTCAGCAAGTCGATCGAATATTCCGCCGAGCTCCAGCAGCGACGTGATCTCTAAAAGGTTGTCCGGCGGGTTGCGGTAAGTCACCAGTGCCACAGAGTTGTGATACTCAACGTTCCACTTGCTCACTGTGCGCTCTTCTTTCATATTGTCGATCTCCGACAGTTGGCGCACCTGACTGTGGCTCGGCGAGACGCCGATCGCACCCGTGGACGCCCCGGTAACTCCCCCAGGGCAGGGTGTGACGGCGGCGTCAGCGTGCGATCTGTGTGTCGATCACTGTTGAGTCGTTCCGCTTGAGAACCTGGTATTGCGCAGTGGATGCGTGGCACGCGACACGCTCATGCTGTGCACGGCCGTTCGACGTCGGTACCGGCCGGCAGCAGGGCGCGCTCGGCGTCGGTCAGCGGACGGTCGACCAGCCGGCAGAGCTGCTCGGTCCATCGCGGCGCGTCCATCGGGAACAGCGACGGACGGCGCCCGCCGTCACTGAAGATAGACATCTGACCGTCGCGGGTGAGGTCCTTGGCGTACTCGACGTTCGGCGGAAGCCGGAGGCTGCCGCGCTGTCGGCCTGTCTCCGGGTCGATCAGGGTCAGTAGGTACCCGACCGTCTGGTCGGGGTGGACGCCGATCGCGAGCAGACCGTCAGCGGTGAAGCCGGGCAAGACCGTGACGGTGGAGGTCTGGAACGGCGCCCCGACCCGCTCGTGCCGCTCGACGTCCCACACCTGGACAGCGAGATCCTGCCCGACGACAGCGGCGCGCCCGCCGGAACCGTCGAACCTCACTGAGATTGGTTGAGACTCCAGCACAGCAGCCTGCGTCCCTGTGGCCATGTCCCACAGTTCGACACCATGTGGGCCGTTCACGGCGGCCTGCCAGGCACGCCCCGGACGCAGCCGGACAGAGGGCGAGCTGTGGAAGTGCCGCGCTCGTGCGGCGTCGGTGGTGAGCGTGACGGGCGCGCCGACGGGCTGACCGGTCCGCCGGTCCCAGGCGCTCAGGACACCACCGACGAGCGCGACGACCCGATCGCCGAGCGAATCCATCCCCGGCGGCATGGACCCCTCCGGTCCAGGAGACCCCGGCAGGATCCAGTTCGTAGTGGGTGCGAAGCCCGGAACGGCGTACTCGGAATAGGAGAGGTGGTCGGGCCCACGCGTGAGCACTCCGACGGTGTCGGGGTTCAGGCTGAACTTCCGGTTGCCACTCTCAGCCGCCGACAGGGACAGAGTGCCCGCCGATGCGCGAGTCACCGGGTCGATGGCGGCGATGCCATTGGACGTGAGCGACAGTTCGTACTGCCCGCCGGTGGTGAGCCGGGCGCCGCGGCCGGCGTCGGCAGGGTCGGCGTGCAGCGTCAACACGGACCTGCCCCGCAGCAGGTGCACGACCAGGTGGTCGTCCACAAGCGCCACGGCGGGCATACGTCCGAGTTCCTGCTGCATCTCCGCGTCGGCGTATTGCGGCGGCGCGAGCAGCTCGTAGACCTTGCCGGTAATCAGTGAGGTGATCCGCCAGAGGTCGAGGTCGCGGTCGTCGACACGCGAGTGTTGCTCCATGAGGAACTCGCCGCTGCTGGTCAGCTCTTTCTGCAGGACATCCGGCGTGCAGTCGGCGGCGAGCCGAGGGATGCGCCGCAGCTGCTGCCCGGTGGCGGTGTCCCAGATGAGCGCCGCTCCGGGTGCGCAGCTCACCAGGTACCGGCTACCACCCGGGGCAACGCCGTCGGCGGGCAGCGTGGCCCGGACCGCCCCGTCAGCGACCGAGCGGAGAGTCGCCCCGGTTGGTCGGACCTCGATCACCACGTCGGGGTCGGTGGTGAGTGTGACCTCCCGGATCTGTGGATCGGTGATCGGCGCGATGTTGATCGGCGCCGGGGTGCCGGCGCGCACGTCCCACGCGACGAGTTTGCGAGTCCCGTCCGGGAGCTGGGTCAGCCAGGAGAGCCGGACCTGGTCGGGGGAGAAGTAGAGCGTTCCTCGCAGTGCGGGCCCGAGCCCGTCGCCGACGACGACTGGCCCAGTTCGCCGCGCCACGTCCCACAGCATCACCCGGCCGCTGCTGTCGAGACCCGCAATCGTGCGACCGTCGCCGCTCAACGTCAGCCGGTTTTCCTGCGGCGGAAGACCGGGCAACGACCACCGCGACGGTGCGGCGCTGAGGGCGTCGGTGAGGACCGTGGCGTTGGGCGCGTAGCGAACCAGGACCGTGCTGCCGTCCTCCGACGCGACGAGTACGTTCGCCGGGCGCTCGGTGACGTCGGTGTGTACGGCGTCGACGGCCTGCATGCCGAACGCGAGCCGGGCCAGGGCCGTCCGAGCGGCACCATTGGCGGGGTCGGACCGGTGCGCCGCCAACGCCAGCACCGACGCCGTGACCGGGTCGCCAGGCAGCCGGGACAGCGCCGCCTGCGCCATGATCTCGGCGTTGGCGAGTCGCAGCTGCTGGGTGACCTGGTTGCCACGGGCCACGGCGACGGCCGCGAGCCCTCCCGCCGCAAGCACCAGCACGGCCAGCACTGCCGTGACCGCGCGCCACCGCCGCACGTCGCGACGCTGCCTGGTCCGGCTGCGAGCGACGAACTCCTGCGCCGCGACGGGCACATCGGGCGCGCGCCGCGGCAGCCAGTCGGCGGTGGCGGCGAGGGTGACTCCGCGCAACAGGCCGCCGTCGTCGCGGCCCGCCGCCTCCCAGCGATCCCGCTGCGCGTCCACCTGGTCGCGCCAGGTGAGGAAATCACGGTCCTCGGCCAGCCAGTCCCGCAGCCGTGGCCAGTGCTCGATCAATGCCTGATGGGCGAGCTGTAGCCGCTCCACCCCCTCCGGTGGTCGCTCCACCACAAGTAGCCGGCCCGCCACCAAACGATCGACGAGCGGGCGCAGCGCAGGATCCAGGTCAGCCGTGCGCTGCGGCCTGCGGACGAACCGCCCGTCACGGTCCGGACCGGCCAAGGCGGTGAACAGCCTGCGTAGGGCGGGATCGTCGGCTCGCACGGGCAGTGTGGCCACGACGTCCTCGGCCCGGGTGGCCACCACCCCGGCCACCCCGCCGCTGTTCTGGTACGCCTCGATGGTGAGAATGCCGCCGGTGCGGTGTTCCCAGAGCTCGGTGAGCAGGGACTCGACGAGAGGGAGGTTGCCGGGTTCCGAGGCGGCGTCGTCGAGGATGCGGTCGACAAGGCCCAGCTCGAACGTGAGGCCGGGGGCGCGTTCGGCGGGAGCGACGATGGCATCGCGAAGTTGCCCGCGATCCATCGGCGGTACCAGGACCGTGCCGGCACCGAGGCGGGCCGCGATCCCGGGGGTCACCACCTCGTCGAGGGTGGCCGAACGCACCGTCAGCACGACCTGCAGCGGCCAGCTCCCGTCAGCGCGGCGCCCGGCCGCGTCGAGCCGTTCCCCGAGCGCCACCAGCAACTTCTGGGCCGCAACCGGGTCCGCGGCGGCCAGCTCCTCGAACTGATCGACCAGCACGATGGTGCGCCCGTCGGCCGGCGGGTCCGCCAGCACCGTGCTGATCAGCTCATCCACCGGCTGGCCAGGCAGCGGGCGTACCTCGGTGACGGTGACGCCCGCCGAGCGGAGCCGAGGTAACAGCCCGGCCCGCACCAATGACGACTTGCCCGCCCCCGACGGCCCGGCCACCGCGACCAGAGCCTGACCGGCCAGCACTTCCTCGACCTGCGCGATGCCGTCGTCACGGCCGAAGAAGAACGCGGCGTGCTCCTCGTCGAAGGGCTCCAGGCCGCGGTAGGGGCAGGGAAGCAGCTCGGGGTCGGCGCCGAAGACCTGGTCGATGGGGATCAGGTAGGCGGTGGTCGTCTCGCCGGTGGCGTCGGTGGCAACGGTCATGCCGACAACAGCACCGGTCTCATCGTCCCAGACCGGGGAGCCGCTGAAACCGGCGACGATCGGCTGGTCGCCGGGAGCGACCTGCAGCTGGAACCACCCGGTGGCCTGCCGCCCACGGATCCGACCGGTGGTCCAGACGCCGTCGGCGAGGCCGTCGGGAAAGCCCAATACCCGGAACGGGTGGTCCCAGAGCTGGTCGATGCGTCGCAGCGGCGGCATCCGCGCACCGGCCGGGGCCGGGCCGTTGAGGCTCAGCACGGCGACGTCCCCGGAGCCGTCGGCAGCGATCGGAACCCACCGGGTGACGGTTGCCTCCACGGCGGGAGTGGTATCGGAGTTGACCATGGGGAAGTCGACCCGGACGGGCCGGACGGGCGCGGTCGCCGCGTACGGGTCGTCGCCCACCGCGTCCGCGACGACGTGCGCACACGTCGCCACCAGGTCTGGGCCGAGCAGGAACGCGGTCCCGACGGGCTCCCCGGACGCGCCGAGCACCCGCACCACGACGTGCGTTGCCACGAGTTGGTCGAACCCCGCCATCGGCCCCCCGGGCACGAAGCATAACGGCCCGGGGCTTGCCCCATTCGGGTGAAAGGGGATATCGCGCCCAACCTTCCGCCAGACCCGCGAGTCGACCATTCTGACCGGGCGGGCGACCGGCATGGGTGAACTGCTGACGGAGGCCATGATGTACAGATTCGAGTTGGCGAACCGCCGGCCGCGTGCGCGCTGGGCGGTGGCCGGAGTGCTGATTGTCGGCCTGGTGGGCGGCTGCGGAGAGGGTGGCATCGCCGGCTCGAGTGCCGGCGGGCGGGAGCCGCGGGATGTCCTGTTCGACGGCTCGAGTAAGGCCCAGCAGGCCGGGTCAGCACGGTACGTCGGTACCGCCAACCCTGGCTTGGGCCAGCCGATCAACTTCCAGGGCACGCTGTCCTGGAAGAACGGCTTGACCGGCGAGATGACCATGACCGGGAGCGGGCTGCCTGGCGGTGGGGCCGTGCGGATCACCGAAGACGCGCTCTACACCAGTATCCCGTCGGGACTTCCCGGGCCGTCGGCCGGCAAGCAGTGGGGCAAGTTCTCTTACGATGACATGGCGATCGTGTTCGGCCCGGTCGGGAAGGTGTTCGGGGCGGCGCTGACCCAGACCAATCCGGTTCGCACGGCGGCCATGCTCCGCCAGGCCGGTGATCTGAAGCTGGTCGGCGAGGAGCAGCGCAACGGGGTCGCGACTCGGCACTTTGTCGGCACCATCGAGCCGGTGAAGCTGGTGCAGGACCTCAAGCTGGGGTTGACCGACGAGGTGATCGCGGAGCTGCGCCGGGAGTACCAGAAGGCTGGGATCAGCAGCGAGCAGCTGGACGTCTGGCTGGACGAGCAGAATCTGCCGGTGCATGTGGAGGCCAAGACGACCGACTCCACCGGGCGCCAGGTTGTCTACGCCGCTGACTACGCCGACTACGGCCAGCCGCGGCAGATCAGCCCACCCTCGGCGGATGAGGTATACGACCTTGGCGAGCACTGGAAGTCGCCGCTCCCCGCCAGCCCGCCGCGCTAGAGACTTGTCGATCATTGCCCAGATCCGACCGTATGCTCCTCTCCGAGGGGGCACCATGACCGACTTTGCTGACGGCGACGTCAACGAGGAGTTCGCTCAGCTGGCGGCATCGCTCCGCCAGCTGGCGGATCAGGGCGAGGGCACTGTGCTCGGCCTGGTACCGGCCGGCCGCGCCGGCATTCGCCGGGTTTCGCGGGCGACCGCCGAGGCCTTCGAGGGGCGGCTCGCTCAGGCCTATCGGGAGCGGTCCACGCTGTTGGTGCGCTACGCCACGGGCAAGGTCAATGATCACTCGCGCGCGGAGGATGTCGTGCAGCGGGTGTTCGAGAAGATCCTGCGCCGGCACCGGGTTGATCGGCCCGAGGTGAGAAACCTAGAGGCGTACCTGCTGACGGCGGTGTGTAACGAGATCAACCGTGAGCTGCGCTCGGTGATCTCCGATCGGCAGACCCTGACCTTGGAGCCCACCGAGCCCGAGGCCGAGCCGCCGAGCCGGCGCGTGGACGTCTCGGCCGAGGTGGCCGATGCCCTGGCACTGCGCGCCGCGCTGGCTGAGCTGCCACCCCGAGAGCGCGAAGCCGTCGTACTGCGGACACAGTGGCAGCTCTCCGTCGCGGAGGCCGCCGAGATCATGGGGCTGAGCTCCGGCGCGGTCAAGCGCTACACCGCCGATGGTCTCCGCCGGCTGCGCGAGCGGCTCAGCGATCCTGACCACCGGGACGACCTGATTCGACGCGCGGCCACCCCAACCAAGTAGCGCCGACTGTGCACCAGGACTCACCCTCAGGTGAGTCGCAGGAGGCGTTCGGCGTTTCCGTGGGCGATTTTGTTGAGGTCTGGTTTGTTGAGGGGTAGGGCGTGGAGGAAGTTGACGGCTTCGGCGGAGGATTCGTAGGGGTAGTCGATGGCGAAGAGGATGTTGTCGATTCCGATGGCCATCTCCGCGGCCAGTAGTGCGGGTGTGGACAGAACGCCGCTGGTGGTGATGGCGAAGTTGTCGACGAGGTAGTCCGATGGCTTTTTCGCCAGTTTGACCTCGGGTTCGAGGTCGCGGTAGCGGATGTCGAGGCGACTCATGTGGAAGGGCAGGAATTCGCCCATGTGCCCCAGGATGACTTTCGCGGTGGGGAACTGGTCGAACAGGCCGCTGTAGATCAGCCGCAGCGCGTGGGCGCCGGTTTCGATGGCCCAGGCGTAGTTGGGGCCGAGCAGTTCGGGGCGTCCTCCGAAGACTGAGTAGCCCAGTGGTGCGCTGTTGGGGTGCAGGTAGAGCGGCACGTCGTGCCCGGCCAGCGCTTCCCAGAAGACCCGGTACTGGGGTTCGTCGAGGTAGGTGTCCAGGACGTGGCCGTTGACCAGAACCCCGGACAG
>DATHIT010000126.1:0-60592 GCA_035489915.1 Pseudonocardia sp.
CCGAAACGCCGCGCGCCCGCACAGACCGCCGCTCACACAGCCCGCCGCATGCTCACACAGACTGCCCAACGGCTCCTGTCTAGTTGGTAACAAGCGGCCGGCCGCCACCTCAAGCTCAGCGCAGCGAGCTGGACAGTGCGGCCCACCGCTCCAGCAGAGTCGCGGCCGCACCTGAATCCACCGCCTCGGCCACCCGGCTCCACGCCGCCCGCAGGTCGGCGAGCAGATCGCCGGACAATCCGTTGAACGCCGCCACCGCGCCCGCCGCGTTGACCAGCACCGCGTCCCGCACCGGCCCGGTCTCCCCGGCGACCAGCCGCCGCGCCACGTCGGCGTTGAACTCGGCGTCCCCGCCGCGCAGATCCGCCGCGGCGGCCCTGGGCACGCCCAGCTCGGCCACGTCCAGCGACTCCAGCCGCACCGAGCCGGCCCGCACCACCCACACCGAGGTGCTGCTCGTCGTGGTGATCTCGTCCAGCCCGTCGTCCCCGCGCACCACCAGCGCACAGGCCCCCCGGCCGGCCAGCACGGCGGCGATCACCGGGGCCAGCCGGGTGTCCGCGCAGCCGATGAGCCCGGCCGGCGGCTGCGCCGGGTTGGTCAGCGGACCGAGCAGGTTCATCGCCGTGGGCACGCCGAGCTGACTGCGGGCGGGCGCGGCGTAGCGCATGGCCGGGTGGAACACCGGGGCGAAGCAGAACCCGATACCCACCTCCGCCAGGCAGCGTGAGACACCCTCCGGCGGCAGGTCGATGGCCACGCCGAGCGCCTCGAGCAGGTCGGCCGCGCCGGACCGGGAGGATGCCGCCCGGTTGCCGTGCTTGATCACCGGCACCCCGGCCGCCGCCACCACGATGGCGGCCATGCTGGAGATGTTCACGCTCTGCGAGTGATCGCCGCCGGTGCCGACCACGTCGACCGCCGGCCCGGTCAGCGGCACCCGCCGGGCGTGCGCCAGCATTGCCTCGGCCAGCCCGGCGATCTCCTCGGCGGTCTCCCCCTTGGCCCGCAGCGCGACCAGGAAACCGGCCAGCCGCACGTCGCTGGCGTCCCCGGCGAGCACCTGGTCCATCACCCAGGCGGTGTCCCCGGAGGTCAGGTCGGTGCCGCCGAGCAGCCGGCCGAGCAGCCCCGGCCAGCTCCTCGGCTGCCCGGGGGCGTCAGTCGGCGTTGTCATATGGCCCTGGTCTCAGGCTGAGAACGTCTTGGGAACAGTGGCGGAAAACCTGAGTCAACGCCGGGCCGGGACCGCGCCGCGGAGCACGTCGGCCACCGTCTCGGCGGCGACCAACGGGTCCAACGGGTGCACCAGCACCGCGTCCGCCTGCGACCAGGTGGCCAGCCACCGATCGTCGCGCCGCTGCACGGCGATCACGATCGGGGGACAGTTGGAAATCTCATTCTTCAGCTGGCGACACAGCCCCATGCCCCCGGTCGGCTGTGCCTCGCCGTCCAGGATGGCCAGGTCCACCTGCCCGGAATCCATCGCAGCCAGCACCTCTGCCACCGCCCCGACCTCGAGAAACTTCACCCGGCCGACGTCCGGCGCGGGCCGCCGGCCCACCGCGTTGGTGATCGATTCGCGCACCTTGGGGCGATGGCTGAACACCAGGACCGTCCGCGCGGCGCCCGCGTTCCCTGCATTGCTTCCGGCGTTGCTCACCAGGCTCAGCTTCCTCCCACATCGGCGGACCCGGCGATGATATCCGGGGGATCGCACCAGACCAGCAGGTGCCGAGCCGGGGCCCGCCGCGGCCGGGGTCGCCGACTGTCACCAGACGTGTGACTCATCGTGCACAACCCTGAGCGGGCGAGGATGACCACACGGGTAATAATGACCCCCGTGACGACGGCAGCGCCCAATATCAGTCAGCGCATTCATTCGCTGAACCGGCCGAACATGGTCAGCATCGGCACAATCGTCTGGCTGTCCAGCGAGCTGATGTTCTTCGCCGGCCTGTTCGCGATCTACTTCACCGCCCGGGCGCAGAACGTGGGTGCGTGGCCACCGCCGCCCACCGAGCTGGACGTGCCCTACGCCTTGGTGGTCACCATCATCCTGGTCGCCTCGTCGTTCACCTGCCAGTACGGCGTGTTCGCCGCGGAACGCGGAGACGTGTTCGGGCTGCGCCGGTGGTACGCGCTCACGCTGGTGATGGGCACGCTGTTCGTCCTCGGCCAGATCAACGAGTACCACGGCCTGATCGTCAACCACCACACCACGATCTCGTCCAGCGCCTACGGCACGGTCTTCTACCTGACCACCGGGTTCCACGCGCTGCACGTCACCGGTGGTCTCGTCGCCTTCATCTTCCTGCTGGTCCGCACGAAGCTCAGCAAGTTCACGCCGGCACAGGCGACCGCGGCGATCGTGGTGTCGTACTACTGGCACTTCGTGGACGTGGTCTGGATCGGCCTGTTCTCCGTGATCTACTTCATCCGCTGACCGCTCACCGAGCGCCCGATCTGACAGCGAGGGTTCGAGACTCCGCGATGAGAACCACCACCACACGCCGCCGGTCCGCTCGCGGCAAGTTGCATCGTCGCATCGCCGGTGCCCTCGCGTTGGGCATAGCGCTGCTCAGCGCCGGCGCGCTGTACACCGTGTTCGCCCCCCAACCGCAGACCGCCGTCGCGCAGGACGACTCGCAGCTCGTCGCGCAGGGCCAGCAGGTGTTCGACAACCACTGCATCACCTGCCACGGCGCGAACCTGCAGGGCGTCCTCGACCGGGGCCCCAGCCTGATCGGGGTCGGCTCCGCGGCCACCTACTTCCAGGTGTCCAGCGGTCGGATGCCGCTGGCCCGCCAGGAGGCGCAGGCCGAGCGGAAGCACCCGCTCGCGGACCTGAACCAGGACACCGAGATCGGCCGCCGAAACATCGACGCGCTGAACGCGTTCGTGCAGGCCAACGGGGGCGGGCCACAGCGGCCGGCGGAGACCGGGGCGGCGTTGCGCGGCGCGGACACCGCACGCGGCGGCGAGCTGTTCCGACTGAACTGCGCGTCCTGCCACAACTTCACCGGCCAGGGCGGGGCACTGTCCTCCGGCAAGTTCGCCCCGCCGCTGGCCCCGGCGTCGGAAGACCAGATCTACACCGCGATGCTCAGCGGCCCGCAGAACATGCCGCACTTCTCCGACCGGCAGCTCTCGCCGGACGAGAAGAAGGACATCATCGGCTACATCAAGACGGTGTCCGCCGGGGAGAACAACCCGGGCGGCAACGGACTCGGTGACATCGGGCCGGTGTCCGAGGGCCTGATCGCCTGGATCGTCGGCATCACAGCGCTGGTCGGCTTCACGCTATGGTTGGGATCAAAGGCATGAGTGAGGGAACGCACACCCCGGCCCGGCGGCCAACCGACGCCGAGCTGGAGGAAATGTCGCCGGAGCAGCTGGCCGCCCTCGCGGCGGAGCTGGACGACGTGGTGCTGGTGCGCAACGCGAACCGCTGGCCGATCCCCGGCACCCGGGCGGAGAAGCGCGCCGAGCGGGCCGTGGCCTGGTGGTTCGTGCTCTCCGGGTTGGCCGCGCTGGTGTTCGTCGTGGCCTACATCGCCTGGCCGTACCGCTACGTGGCCCCCGGCCAGCCCGGGCACCTCGTCTACCTGCTCTACACCCCGGTCATCGGGGCCAGCTTCGGCCTCTCGGTGCTGGCCCTGGGTATAGGCATGATCGCCTACGTGAAGCGGTTCTTCCCGGACGAGGTGGCCGTCCAGCAGCGCCACGACGGGGCCTCCGACGAGCTGGCCCGGCGCACGGTGATCGCCCAGCTGGCCGCCGCCGGGAAGGACACCGGCATCGCGCGCCGCTCGCTGATCAAGCGCAGCGCCGGGCTGGCCATGGGCGTGTTCGGCCTCGGGCTGGGCGTGGTCGCGCTCGGCGGGCTGATCCGCAACCCGTGGAAGGGCGGCGACAACGCCCAGCTGTGGGTGACCCCGTGGCGGCCGGAGCACGGCGAGAAGGTGTACCTGCGCCGGGACCTGGGCATCTCCTCCGAGGAGATCATCAGCAACAACATCGATATCCGGGTGCGGCCGGAGGACCTGGACGCCGGTTCGATCGAGTCGGTGTTCCCGTTCCGGCTGGCCGACCTTCGCGACCCGGAGCACATGGACGAGAGCCTGCGTGCCTCGGACGCCCCGGTGATGCTGATCAGGCTGCGCCCTGGCACGGCGGTGATTCAGAAGGCCGGGCAGGAGAACTACCACTTCGGCGACTACTACGCCTACTCCAAGGTGTGCACCCACCTCGGTTGCCCGACCTCGCTGTTCGAGTCGCAGACCAACCGGATCCTCTGCCCGTGCCACCAGTCGCAGTTCCTGGCCACCGAATACGCCAAGCCCATCTTCGGCCCGGCCACCAGGGCGCTGCCACAACTTCCCATCACCGTCGACAACGATGGATACTTCATCGCAACCGCCGATTTCAACGAGGCGGTCGGCCCTGGCTTCTGGGAGCGGAGATCATGAGTTCCATCACGACCCCCACAACCAGCTCCAGCCCGGCGAAGGAGAAGCTCGCCGGGGCGCTCGACGAACTCGACCAGCGCTACCACCCAGCCGCCGGGATGCGGAAGCAGTTCAACAAGGTCTTCCCGACGCACTGGTCGTTCATGCTCGGCGAGATCGCGCTGTACAGCTTCATCATCCTGCTGCTCTCCGGCACCTACCTCGCGCTGTTCTTCGACCCCTCCATGCAGGAGGTCACCTACAACGGGGTGTTCGACAACCTCCGGGGCCTGCCCATGTCGCGGGCGTACGAGAGCTCGCTGGAGATCTCCTTCGACGTGCGCGGCGGGCTGTTCGTCCGCCAGGTCCATCACTGGGCGGCGCTGCTGTTCGTCGCCGCGATGTTCGTGCACATGTTCCGGACCTTCTTCACCGGAGCGTTCCGCAAGCCCCGGGAGACCAACTGGGTGATCGGGATCCTGCTGATCCTGATGGGCTTCATGGAGGGCTTCACCGGCTACTCCCTGCCGGACGACCTGCTCTCCGGCACCGGCCTGCGGATCATGTCCGGCTTCGTGATGTCCATCCCGGTGGTGGGCACCTGGGTGAACTACCTGATCTTCGGCTCGGAGTTCCCCGGTACCGAGCTGATTCCCCGGCTCTACATCGTGCACGTGCTGCTGCTGCCCGGCATCCTGCTGGCGCTGATCGGGCTGCACGTGGGGCTGGTCTGGTACCAGAAGCACACCCAGTTCCCCGGCCCGGGGCGGACCGAGAAGAACGTGGTCGGCGTGCGCATCCTGCCGGCCTTCGCGGCCAAGGGCGGCGCGTTCATGGCCATCACCGTCGGGGTCATCTGCATCATGGCCGGGGTCTTCCAGATCAACCCGATCTGGAACTTCGGGCCGTACAACCCGGCGCACATCTCGGCCGGCTCGCAGCCGGACTGGTACGTGTTGTTCACCGAGGGCATGCTCCGCATCTTCCCGCCGTGGGAGATCGACATCGCCCATAGGTACCTGATCCCACCGGCGTTCTGGGCCAGCCCGCTGTTCTTGCCGCTGATCCACGGGGTGGCGGCGATGTACCCGATGATCGAGCGGAAGTTCACCGGGGACAACGCCATCCACAACCTGCTGCAGCGGCCTCGGGACGTACCGGTCCGGACGTCGCTGGGTGTGATGGCCATCACGTTCTACGTCTGGCTGGTGGCGCTGGGCTCGAACGACATCATCGCGGACAAGTTCAACATCTCGCTGAACGCGACCACCTGGGCCGGCCGGATCGGCATCCTGCTGCTCCCGCCGCTGGCCTACTTCGTGACCTACCGGCTCTGCATCGGGCTGCAGCGCAGCGACCGCGCGGTACTCGAGCACGGCATCGAGACCGGCATCATCAAGCGGCTGCCGCACGGTGAGTTCATCGAGGTGCACCAGCCGCTGGCCGGCGTGGACTCGCACGGACACGCGGTACCGCTGGAGTACCAGGGCGCTCCGGTGCCCAAGCGGATGAACCAGCTGGGTTCCGGTGGGCACCCGGTGACCGGCTCGTTCCTGCGGCCGGACCCGCCGGAGGAGACCGAGGTACTGGAACGCGCCCGCGCCGAACTGCACAGCGGCAACGGGCACGACGCGGACTCGGCCGAGACCGGCCGGGACGATCGCCGCGAGTTGGCCGGGCGCCCGGCCGACCCAAGGAGCTAACCCGCTCACAGCGCCACAGAGGGGCGCCCCCGACTCCGGTCGGGGGCGCCCCTTTTTAAGCTCCGCCACCCGATCCGCGCCTATGTATCGTGAGGTTGGAGTGGGGTGAAGGCGGGGATGGGCGACACGGCGGGCACGGTTTCCGGGCGACATTCTGGGCCGTCGAGTGGCCCCGCCAGGGACTGGGCGGTGTGGAAGCGGGTGGACGGCGTCGGCCGGCCGCCGCTGGACCTGCTGCATGCCAGCCTGGTGCACCGGCAGTACGCCCCACACATGCACGAGGAGTACGCGATCGGCGCGTGCACGGCCGGCCAGGAGGTCATCTGGTACCGGGGCGAGCGGCGCTACGCCGGGCCCGGCACCGTGGTGGTGGTCGAGCCCGGGGAGCCACACACCGGGGCGCCGGCCGCCCCGGGCGGCTTCACCTACCGGGTGCTCTATCCGCCGGCCCGGCTGCTCACCGAGCCGCTGGGTGAGCAGCTCAGGGAGCCGGGAGAACGCCGGCCGCACTTCCCCGACCTGGTCATCCACGACCCGGAGCTGGCCAGCGAGCTCCGCGCGGTGCACGCCGTCCTGGGCAGCGCGGGCGACGCGCTGGAGGGCGACTCCCGGCTGGCCGAGCTGATCGGCGAGCTGGTCCGTCGACACGCCGCGCCGCTGGGCACAGCATCCCGCTCGCGCCGGGCGGCCTCGGTGGCCCGGCCGGTGATGAGCCTGCTGGCCGACCAGATGGCCCAGCCACCCACGTTGACGCAGATCGCCGCCGAGCTCGGCCTCTCCCGGTTCCAGCTGCTCCGGGCGTTCCGCGAGGAAGTGGGCATGCCGCCGTACGCCTGGCTCGCCCAGCACCGGGTGACGCACGCCAAGGGCCTGCTGGACCGGGGCGAACGGCCGGCCGAGGTGGCCTCTCTGGTGGGATTCGCCGACCAGGCGCACCTGACCCGCTGGTTCCGGCGGGTGGTCGGGGTGACCCCGGGTGCCTACCGCAACAGCGTTCAAGACAGCGTGCCGGAGCCGGGGCGATGCTGAACCGGTGAGTCGACGAGGGTGGCTGTTGTTCGCGGCGATGTGCCTGCTCTGGGGCATCCCGTATCTGATGATCAAGGTTGCGGTGGCCGGCGTGTCGGTGCCGGTGCTGGTCTTCGCGCGCACCGGGATCGCCGCGCTGCTGCTGCTCCCGCTGGCGGTGCGGCCTGGCGCGTTGGCCACCCTGCGCGCGCACTGGCGGCCGCTGCTGGCCTTTGCCGCGCTGGAGATCATCGGTCCGTGGTGGCTGTTGTCCGACGCCGAGCGGCACCTGTCCAGTGGCATGACTGGGCTACTCATTGCCGCTGTGCCGATCATCGGTGTGCTGGCCGCCCGGCTGTTCGGCGACACCACTCGGCTGGGCCCGGTGCGCTGGGCCGGTCTGGGTCTCGGGATGGCCGGGGTGCTGCTGCTGGCCGCGCCGCACCTGAGTGGTGGAGCGGCATGGCCGGTGGTCGAGCTGCTGCTGGTGGCGGTGGGTTACGCGACCGCCCCGGTCATCGCGGCTAACAAGCTCGCCGGGGTACCGAACCTGCTGATCACCGCCAGCTGTTTGAGCCTGGCCGCGCTGGTGTACGCCGGGCCGGCGATCGCCACCTGGCCGGCCGAGCTGCCGTCCACCCAGGTGCTGCTCGCGCTCGGTGGGCTCGCGGTGGTGTGTACCGCGCTGGCGTTTGTGCTGTTCTTCGAGTTGATCCGGGAGGTCGGCGCGCCCAGGGCGATGGTCTTCACCTACGTCAACCCCGCGGTCGCGGTCGCCGCGGGCGTGCTGCTGCTCGGCGAGCCGCTGACTGCCCTGGTCATCGTCGCCTTTGTGCTGATCCTCGCCGGCTCGGTGCTGGCAACCGCACGGCAGCGGGAGAAGATCCCGGCCGCCGTGGTCGCCCAGCCGTGCCCGGCGGCAGACTGAGGACGATAAATAGCTCACTCATCTCGGCGACACGGCTGCACAATGGCCGCCATGTCCGCGCTGACCTCGAAGGACCTGCGCACGGTCCTCGACCTGGTCTACGCGCTCAACGCCGATGAGCGCGCGGATCCGAACGCGCCGCTGCACGTGCTGGCGGAGCTGGGCCGGCTGATCGGCGCGGATGTCGGCTCCTACACCCGGGTGGACAACCACACCACCCGCCTGGTGACCAGCCTGGTCGCGCCCAGCAGGGCGAACCTCAGCGAGTCGCCGGAGTTCCACGCGGTCTTCCACCAACACCCCGCGCACGCCGCGTTCCGCGCCGGCCAGATCGAGCTGGGCAAGGCCACCGCTGTCTCCGACCTCGCCGAGCCGGCGGCGCTGCGCCGGCTCGCGCTGTACGTCGACTTCTACCGGCCTCGAGGCACGCTGGACCAGTTGCTCTGCGTGGCGACCCTGGACCGTCGGCACGCCAACACGCTGACGTTCAACCGATCCCGGCGCGGCTTCGGTGACCGCGAGCGGCGCATCGTGGAGCTGATCACACCGCACTGGGCGCAGGCCATGGACCGGCGGGCCAGGGTTGCCGCGCTGACCACGTCCGTGCGCAAGCTGGCCCGGCATACCGACCGGCTTGACGAAGCATTGACCGGCCTCCCCTCGCTGACCCCCAGCGAGCGCGCCGTGGTCGACCACCTGGCCAACGGGCTGACCGACCGGGAGATCGCCCGCACCCTCACCATCAGCCCGCGGACAGTGCACAAGCACCTGGAGAACGTCTACCGCAAGCTGGGCGCGGGAAACCGGACGAGCCTGGTCGCGATGCTGCACCAGGGCGGCGCGCAGGCCGTCCGAGAGCGTGAGTCTGTCCGCGGCTAGTGCCTCGGCGGAGACACGCTGCGTCGGCGGTCACCTCGGTCAGCCCCGCCTCGCGCACCAGCCGGGGCAGTCGCCGGCCGTACCGGAGGTCCGCGCCGCGCTCCCCCAGCAGGATCAGGAAGCCGGCCCGGATGTGGTTGGCCAGGTGCTCCTCGGGGCGCTGAGGATCCAGGCAGGCCTTCGGCTGCAGGGCCGTGTCGAAGTCCTCGATCAGCAGCCACCCGCCGGGGCGCAACGCGGCCACCATCCGGCGCAACGCCGCGGCCCGATCCGCCAGGTGCACCAGCACCAGACGGGCGTGCACCAGGTCGAAGTCGTTCCCGGGCGGGTCGTCGAGCGCCACGTCGTGCCGGCGGACCTCCACCCCGCCGGCCGGGCTGGAGTCCATCCACTGCACGTCAACGTCGGTGGCCAGCACATATCCGCTCGAGCCGACCCGGTCGCGGAGCAACCGAGGCACCGACGGACCGCCCGCGCCGACCTCCCAACAGCGCCACCCGGGGCGGATCCCTAACGCGTCGACGTGCTCGGCGGTCACCGGGTCGAACAGCGCGGAGAGCGCACCGAACCGCCCGCCGGCGTCCTCGGCGGCGTTGTCCAGCAGGTAGCCGGTTTCGGCGTTGATCTCGTTCATGCCGTCCGCGCTCCTTCACACGATCGCACCCGGATCTCGGCGGCGGCGCGCTCACCGGACTCCAGCGCGCCTTCCATCCAGCCCACTATCGGCGAGGTGTGCTCGCCGGCGAAGTGCAGCCGGTTGTCCGGACGCCGGGCCGCCGGCAGCGCCCAACTCAGCTGGCCGGGCTCGGCGTACGCGAAGCAGCCGCCGGCGAACCGGTCCTCCGCCCACACCTTCGTGTAGCTGGCCACGATGTTCTCGGCCAACCCCGGCAGGAACCGCGAGACCTCCTCGCGGATGTAGGTCACCCGCCGCCGCGGCCGCATCGCCCGCAAGCCGGCGCTCCCGCCCATCTGATACGCGCAGATCATGCCGAACGGACCGGGTTGGCCCGGGCTGATGTCCCAGATCCGCTCGGCGGCCGTGTCGGTGCCGACCAGGTTCAGCCCACCCAGTGGACCACACCGGTCATTCCGCCAGAACCGGGTCCTGGTCTGGAAGAACACCTTCGACGCGTCCGCCATCCGGTAGCGATCGATGGCGCGCAGCTTCAGCTCGCCGAGGCCGGTGAGCTCGACCCGGCGCAGCACCGGGAACGGGATCGCGCAGACCCCGTAGTCAGCCTGGATCTCCCGGCGCCGCCCGGTTGCGTCCCGGTAGCCGACCACCACCCGATCCGCGCGGCTGTCCACCCGCAGCACCTCGGCCCGGTAGGCCACCCGGCCGTCCAGCGCGGCACCGAAGGCGCCCGGGAGCTGGTCGTTCCCGCCGCGCAGCCCGAACATCGCGGTCGTCCCGGCCAGCGCGGACTCCTGGCCTGCGAATGCCAGGGCGTTCACCCAGCCGAGGTTGCCGTAGCTGGCTCGCAGGAAGCGCAGCCAGCCGTCGGTGGCACCGTTGCGGCGGGCGAGCTGCTCGATGGTCAGGCTGTCCAGCGCGCGGGTCGCCCCGCCGAGGCCGGGCCACTCGGGCGCAGACACATCGCCAGCCGCAGCCACCGCCGGCCCGAGGTACCTGGACAGCGCGGCGTACGGGTCGCGCCGCTCCTCCTCGGACATCTGTTCCACCGGCCACACCTCCGGCGTTCCTGGTGTGACGAACCGCCGACCGTCCAGGTACCAGAGCTGCTCCCCCACCTCGTTGTACTCGAACAGCTTGTCGGTGAGGCCGAACTCCCCGAGGTAGTCGTGGACGCGGCGGTGGCAGTCCGGGATGCGCACCGCGCCGGCCTCGGCGTACCCGCCGTCGAGGAACGGCTCGCGCACCGTCCGCACCCGTCCACCGGGGCGGTCGCGCGCCTCCAACACCAGCACGTCGAACCCGTCGCGCAGCAGCCCGTACGCGGCGCACAGTCCGGCCAGGCCAGCGCCGAGCACCACCACCCTCGGGCTCCCTTCGGACCCGTTCGAGGTAGCCGTCACCAGGCCCGCTTCCCGTACGCCGGCGTGGGTTCAGCACCCCTGCTCACCGGACGGCCGCTGGTGGCGAGCTGTTCCAGCAGCTCGGCCGACCGGGTGGCGGCGTCGGTGCGGCGGTACGCCTCGCGCAGCCGGTGCGCGTGCCGGCGATAGGACGGCTCGGCCAGCACCGCGCGGACCGCGGCGCGGATGTCCGCCTCGCAGGGTCGGTGGCCGCCCAGGTCGACGCCCGCGCCGGTCCAGGCCACTCGGGCGGCCACCTCGGGTTTGTCCTCGCTGCCGCCGGCGACCACCAGCGGCACGCCGTGCGCGAGCGCCTGCTGCACCCCGCCATAACCGCCGTTGGTGACCATCACCGCGCAGCGCGGCAGCAGCAGCGGGTAGGGCAGCATCCGGGCGGCCCGGGCATTGGCCGGCAACGGGCCGAGGCTGGCCGGGTCGGCGCGCCCGGTGGTGGCCAGCACCAGGACGTCCAGGTCGGCCAGCGCCCGCAGGGTGGGCAGCACCAGGTCGTCCAGCTCCGCGTCGGCCACGGTGCCCTGGGTGACATGCACGACCGGCCGCGTGGACCCGGCCACCTCCGGCCACCACTCGGGCGTGGGCACCGGGCTGGTCGAGTCGGCCAGCACGCCGACGAAGTGCACCTGCGCCGGCAGGTCGCTGCGCGGGTACTCGAACTCGGCCACTCCCATCTGCAGGTGCAGCAGCGGGGAGAAGCCGGTGCTCATCACCGGTGTCCGCGTCCTGGGCAGGCCCAGCTCCGCGCGGATGCGGTTCACCGCGGCGCCGACCCCGCGTAGCACCACCCGGTCCTGGAGCTGATACAGCACCTGGTTGCGCAGCCGGCCGGCCACGCTCCGGCTGGGTGGACGCGCCGCTCCGAACGGCGCGGTGTCCCGACCGGGCAGCGCCAACGGCGTGGTGCCCACGCTCGCCCAGGCCGGGCCGCCCAGCTCGTAGAGCGGGCCGGCGCCCATCAGCCCGGCGTCCGACACGATCAGCTGGGCCGGGTGCGCGGCGAGCAACGCGCGCAGCTCGGCGACCTGCCCGGGGATCGGGTTCACGAAGACGTTCTCGATGTCCCAGCGGATCCGGTCCAGGCCGCTCAGCGCGGCGCGCTCGGGCTGCCAGGCCAGCCCGTCGATCCTCGGGATGCCCGCCGCATCGGTCATCGGGACGAAGTCGGCGCCGGTACCAGCCACGATCTCGGCGAACGACCGGTCGGTCCACCAGCGCACCCGGTGGCCCCTGCGCACCAGTGCCCTGGCGATCGGCCGCAACGGATTCAGGTGGCCCAGCGCCGGCATGGTGGCAATGATCACGTCCATGCCGTCGCGCTCCCTCCGGGGAAGGCGCCAACGGGCGGTTTCGACCCGCCAGCCGGCACCTCGGCGGACCGCTCGGCCGCGCCTCGGACCAGGTCGATCAGCGCCAGCGGGTCGGCCGGCGCCCCGGTTCCCCGCCAGGCCACGTGCTGATCGGGGCGGACCAGCAGCAGCCGCCACGGCGCGAGGACCGCCGTGTGCTGCTCAGCCAGGTCCAGCACGGTCAGAGGCACACCCCGGAACGCCGCGGTGGACACCAGTCCGCCCACGTCAACCGCCCGGTCCCGGCGCAACAGGGTGTAGCCGGGGCCGAGCGCGTCGTAGAGCGATCGCCCGTCGGCCAGCCAGAGATGTGGCGTACGGCAGCCCGGCACGGTGGACGGCGTGAAGTGGTACATGGTGTAGCCGGGCGCGGTTTCATCGTCGTAGCCGATGATCGGCGAGGCGTCGTAGAAATAGCCGAAGTTGAGTCCGCCGCAGCAGAACTGGTTCACGTTCAGCTCGTAGGCCGCCTTGCCCACCTGGGCGCGCACCGCGTCGCCCGCCGGCCCCGGCTCCTCGATCTCCGCGGGCACCGCCCGGGCCTGCGCGTTCACCGCCAGCGCGGTGTCCATCGCATACCGGGAGACCTGGTCGGTGATCGGCAGCCGCTCGGCCTGGTAGGCGTCCAGGATCTCCGGGGCGGCCCACCCGGCGAGCACGCCGGCCAGCAGCCAGGACAGGTTCGTCGCGTCGGCGATCCCGGCGTTCATCCCGTAGCCGGCGTTCGGCACCCAGATGTGCGCGGCATCCCCGCACAGGAACACGGACCGATCCCGGAACCGGTCGGCCACCAACCGCCGGCCGAACCAGTCCTCGGTGCCGACCACCTGATACTCGAAGTCGGGAGCCACTCCGAGGATCGCCCGAATACCCGCGTCCCGGTCCACCGAGTCGAAGTCGGCCTCATCCGGGCGCAGGTAGTTGTGCACCAGCCAGATCTCCCGGCCGTCGATGGCGTACACATTGCCGCTTCGCCTCGGGTTCAGCGAGAAGTTCCCCCAGGCCGGCCGGTCGATCAGGGAGAGCAGGCGGGGCGCACAAATCACCGTGGACTGCACCCGCGACACCACCGGGTCACCGTGCAGCTCCGCGCCGATCGCCCGCCGGATCCCGGACCGACCACCGTCACAACCGATCAGGTACTGACAGCTGATCTCCAGTCGCTGGCCGGAGTCCAGGTCCTCGGCGCTGGCGGTCACGCCGTGCGCGGACTGGGTGAAACCCAGCACCCGGGTGCGGTTGCGGATGTCGAGGCCGGGCATGGCGGTGGCGTGCGCGAACAGGATCGGTTCCAGATAGATCTGGTTGATCCGGTGCGGCGGCTCCGGGGTGGGCCACCAGGTGTCCGGTCCGGGGGTGGGGTTGTCCCGTTCCGCGCGGCTCGGAATCGGAATCCGGGACAGCTCGGTGCCGGTCGTCGTGGTCCGGTAGGCGACGTCGTGCGGATAGTCCGGCGGGAGCCCGGCATCCCGCACCGACGGCGCCACGCCCAGTCGCCGGAAGATCTCCATGGACCGGGCGGACACGTGGTTGCACTTGGCGCTGGGTGGCTCGCCGCCGTAGCGCGTCTCGGCCACGGTGACCGCGACGCCTCGCCAGGCCAGATCCATCGCGAGCGTCAACCCGACCGGGCCGGCGCCGACAACGAACACTTCCGTCTCGAGCTTGGCCATCTTCGACACGCTCAACCGCGGTCACCGCGAACCCACCGGGCGCCGCCCGGCACCGGCGCCGGGCATGGCAAGAACGTCTGGCAATCCATGGTTTTCCCCTCAGCACGCGCCCACCCGCACTTCGGCGCCCGCAGACACAAAACCAGGCGGACCCGCCCTGGGTGAATACGCAATTGTGCGTACCACCCGGCCGCGTGGGGAACTGATTTCCCTGAAGGTGGTGGTTGTCGCTGACCACGCCTGGTCAGCCGGCTAGATCGGCTCCGGGCGGTCGATGGCGTAGTGCGCGAGCTTGACCTCGCGGCCGTCGTGTTCAGCGACTTCGTCCCGCTGCCAGCGCATGCCGGACTTCTCCATCACCCGGCGACTGGCGATGTGGTCGGTGACCGTCTCGGCACACACCCGGGATATGTCCAGCAGGCCGAGCAGGTGCTCGATCACCGCGCCGAGCGCCTCGGTCGCGTACCCCTCGCCCCAGCAGGGCGGGGTGATGTCGTACCCGACGGACACCTCCGCCGGGTTACCGGTGCGGGCGCAGCTGATGGTCCCGATGACCGCATCGTCGGACCGCCGCAGCAACAGCCACGGGCCCAGGTCCGGCGCGCCCTCTCCGACGTCCTGGTCGATCGCCGGGTACAGCGCGACCAGCCGGAGCACCTGAGTGGCGAACGCCGAGGGATATCCGTCGGCGAAAACCGGCAGCTCCGGGTGGTTACCGGCCAACATCCGCTCGGCGTCGTGCGCGGTCAGCGTCCGTAGAACGAGCCGTGGACTCGAGATCACCACCGGAACGTGTCTCCTGCATCAGGGCCGGTAGGCCGGCGGACCAGGCGCGCTAATGCGGGCGACACGCTCTAGTGATCCGAGCGCGGCAGGTGGTACTCGAACAGCAGGCCACCGACCATGAACAGCAGCACGATCCCGGAGAGGATGATCGCCCAGGGCATCCAGTACGCCACGCTGACGGCAACCATGGCGGTGCCGAGGCCCAGCCCGATCGGCCAGTAACTGCCCGGGCTGAAGAAGCCCAGATCGCCGGCGCCGTCGGCGATCTCCGCGTCCGGGTTGTCCTCGGGACGAGTCTCCAACCGGCGGGACACGAACCGGAAGTACGTGCCGATGATCAGCGACAGGCCGCCGGTCAGGGTGAGACCGACGATGCCGACGGCCTCCCGGGGGGCCAGGATCGAGTACACGATCGCGCACACGAAGAAGAACACCGTGCAGATCTCAAAAATCCGGGACTCGACCTTCATCGCGCCACCACTCCCCTTCCGCTCAGCTGCTCGTTCGTTGCGACGCCGAGCGCTCGTCGCGGTTGGTGTGGAACGGATAGGTGGTGATGGCCTCAGGCGCGCACAGCTCACCGCAGTTGAGCGCGGCCAGCGCCTCGCCCGCGGTGTTCGGCACGCCGGTGACCGAGTTGTTCTGGGTACGCAACTGCAGGTAACGGCCGTAGAGGTCGGGAGCCAGCGCGCGCACCTCGAAGTTCATCGCGGAGTGGTAGCTGCCGCACAGCTCGGCGCACCGCCCGACGAAGGCTCCCTGCCGCTCGATCCGGTCGATGACGAACACGTTGTCCGTGTCGTTCTTCTCCGGGTCCGGGAAGACGTCCCGCTTGAACAGGAACTCCGGCACGAAGAAGGAGTGGATGACGTCCTGGGAGTCCAGGGTGAACTGGATGGTGCGGTCGGTGGGCAGCACCAGGATCGGGATCGTCTCGCTGGTGCCCAGCGTGGTGATCGGCCGGCCGGTGGGGTTGTCCGGATAGTCGAACTTCCAGTTCCACTGGAACGCGGTGACGTCGATCTTCACGTCCGGGTTGGGGATGTGCTTGTCGACGTCGTTCTGTACCACCACGGTGTAGCTGAAGATGGCCGCCACGATGATCGTGGGCAGCACCACGCTGACGATCTCCACCGGCAGGCTGTACTGGAACTGGCGGGGCAGCTCACCCTCGCCCTTCTTGCGGTGGAAGGCCACCGCCCAGAGCGTCATCCCCCACACGATCACGCCCACGACCAGGGACGCGACGGCCAGGATGGTCCACAGGTGGCGCATTTCCTCCGCCTGCGGGGTGACCCCTACCGGCCAGCCGAACCGCAGCACCTCGTCGACCGAGCAACCGCTTGCCGACACCGCTACGACGGCGGCCAGGCCGGCAATCTTGATCGCCCGCCCGAACCGAGCGCGCCTCACCTCGCCCACAGCTCGCTGCCTCCCACACTTGGTCGTCGCGCGCTCGCTCCCGATCAGCTGGGAGACAGCGGATACTTAGCGCGCAGCCTATAAGAACTGGACGCAACTCTCGCGTCTGGGTACTGAGGCGGCGCGTGCATGTCGCGCGCACCACACCGGCATACTCTGCACTCTCGGAACGGGCACTCTCGGACCGGCGTGAAAGGGGCGAGCACGCGGCGTGTGTGGACTACTGGGACTGCTGAGCGCGCACGGCGACGCGCCGGACCGGGCGGACGCCATCACCGGCGCACTGCGCTGCTCCCGGCACCGCGGGCCGGACGAGACCGACGTCTGGCACAACCAGGACGTGATTTTCGGCTTCAACCGGCTGGCGATCATCGACCTGGCCAGCTCGCACCAGCCGCTGCACTGGGGACCTCCAGGCGCCCAGGGCCGCTACGCGCTGGCCTTCAACGGCGAGATCTACAACTATCTGGAGCTGCGCGCCGAGCTGATCACCGAGCACGGCGCAGAGTTCGCCACCGAGGGTGACGGCGAGGTCATCGTCGCGGCCTACCACCACTGGGGCCCGGCCGCGGTGCGCCGGCTTCGCGGCATGTTCGCCTTCCTGATCTGGGACGCCGAGCGGCGGGTGCTGTTCGGCGCGCGTGACCCGTTCGGCATCAAGCCGCTCTACGTCAGCACCGGCCCCGCCGGCACCGCGTTCGGCAGCGAGAAGAAGAGCCTGCAGGAGCTGGCCGAGCCGGGCACGCTGAGCCTGGACCAGCCGGCGCTGCAGCACTACCTGCTGCTGCAGTACGTGCCGGAGCCGGCCACCATGCACCGGGAGATCCGGCGGATCGAGTCGGGCACCATGTTCACCGTCCGGCCCGGCGAGGAGCCGGTTTCCGAGCGCTACTTCGAGCCGAAGTTCACCCCCGTGCCGCTGGTCGGCGCGGACCAGCGGGATGCCCTGCACCGGCGGGTGGCCGATGTGCTGCGCGACTCGGTGGCCAAGCACATGCGCGCGGACGTCACCGTCGGGGCGTTCCTGTCCGGCGGCATCGACTCCACCGCGATCGCCGCGCTGGCCAAGGAACACAACCCGAACCTGATCACCTTCACCACCGGGTTCGAGCGCGAGGGGTACTCCGAGGTGGACGTGGCCGCCGAGTCGGCCGCCGCGATCGGAGTGCGGCACGTCATCCGCACCGTGAAGCCCGACGAGATGATGGACGCGCTGCCGCTGATCGTCTGGTACCTGGACGACCCGGTGGCCGACCCGGCGTTGGTGCCGCTGTGGTTCGTGGCCAGGGAGGCCCGCCAGCACGTGAAGGTGGTGCTCTCCGGGGAGGGTGCGGACGAGCTGTTCGGCGGCTACACCATCTACCGCGAGCCACTGTCCCTGGCGCCGTTCGAGAAGGTGCCGGGCGGGATGCGCAAGGCGATGGGCCGGCTGTCCACCCGGATCCCCGAGGGCGTGCGGGGCAAGGACCTGCTGCGCCGGGGCGCGCTGACCCTGGAGCAGCGCTACTACGGCAACGCCCGGATCTTCCGCGACGAGCAGCTCGCCTCGGTCCTGCGCACCTACGACCCGCGCCGCTCGCACACCGAGATCACCGCGCGCTGGTACCGGCAGTCCGCCGAGTGGGACCCGGTGGCCCGGATGCAGCACGTGGACCTGTTCACCTGGCTGCGCGGCGACATCCTGGTCAAGGCCGACAAGATGACCATGGCCAACTCGCTGGAGCTGCGGGTGCCGTTCCTGGACCCTGAGGTGTTCCGGGTGGCGTCCACGATCCCGCTGAGCGAGAAGATCACCGGTACCAACGCCTCCGGCACCACCAAGTACGCGCTGCGCAAGGCGTTGGAGGGGATCGTCCCGGCGCACGTGCTGCACCGGCGCAAGCTGGGCTTCCCGGTACCCATCCGGCACTGGCTGCGCGAGGAGATGTACGACTGGGCGGCCGGGATCATCCGGGACAGCCAGACCGACCACCTGCTCGACCTGGCCGCCGTGCGCCGGATGCTGGACGAGCACCGAGCCGGCCCGCACGACCACAGCCGCCGGATCTGGACCGTGCTGGTCTTCATGCTCTGGCACGGGATCACCGTGGAGGGCCGGATCCGCCCGGAGATCCCCGAGCCCCGCTACCCCGTCCAGCTCTGAGGCGAGCCGAACCGCGCCAGGTAGTGCCAGACCATCTTCAGCGCCTGCTCGTGGTAGCGGCCGGTGCGCGCGGCATCCCCGATAATCCGGGGGTCCAGCTGGCCGGCCACCGCGATCTCAGCCGCCAGGCCGACGTACTCCTGTCCCCGGTAGTCCGCGTACGGGCGCAGATTCTCGATGTCCAGCTGAAATCCGCCGTGCCACTCGACCGGACATCCGAGGCGGCGGGCGTCGCCTGCCACGGCCGTGTCCTGATAGCTCGGATCGAGCACCAGCGCCTCGACGTCGCGGCCGATGACCACCTGACCATGCACCTGTGCCTCGATGTAGTCGTCAAGGGCATCCCGGCGATCGGCCTCGGCCAGCGCGATGAGCGACATGCGGGCCGCGACGCCGAACGCGGACGGCTCGAAGACGCTGTCCGGGTAGCAGAACGTGGCCCGCGGGAGGTTGTCCTCGGTCAGTCTGAAGTGCGCTGAGCCGAACCTGGGCGCCGCTCCGGCCGGCTTGCGCCGGAAGTTCAGCGCGCCGTAGACCGGCCGCTCAAGCGCTCCGGCCTGGTCGTAGGCGCCGCCAAAAATCCGGCTCTCCCAGCGCCAACGGTCCCCGCCCGGATGTGCTGTCAGGCCGCCGTTGCTGCTGCCCGTGACGTACTGCGAGTGGTAGACGCCGTCCTCGGCGAGCGCGCGCAGGATCGGCCGGCCCCGCACGGCGCGGTCCGGGTGGAAGTTCAGCGTGACCCGCAACCGCGGATTGATCGGGCCGCCAGAGGATCGGGATCCGACGTGGCGCAGCGCCCGCTCCGACGGCGATCGGCCCGTGTCGGCGCCCACCGTCGCAGTCTGCCGGAATGCTGGGAGGTCTGCGTGAGATCCGCGCGGCCCCACGACCGGAGTCGCCGGGTGGCTCGCGTGTCCAGCTTCCGGGTTCACAGGGCATGGACTGCGGCGGATTTAACGTCAGCCGCAAATGGTTACCCGCACGCGCCTCGTACCGAACTGCACAGGGCGCAGGTTCCGGGCGCGCTCAGCCCTGTCCCCCGCGTAGCTCGGTAACAACGGACCGGGCTCGCGCCCCTTGACCGAGCTGTGGTTACCGAACTGCACACGCGGCAGGTTGGAGACGCCGCAAACCTGTCTCCTGTGTAGCTCGGTAACAACCGACGGGGTTCGCCGGGGCGCCAGCGTGACCGCGGTTAGTGGGCGCGGCGGGGGCTGAGCCGTCAGGTGGGGAGGTGGGCGGCGATCTCGGCGGCGGCGTCGGGGCCGTAGGCGTCCCGCAGCCGGGCCATCGAGGCCTCCCGGTGCCAGGTCCACTCCTGCGGGCCGTCGGTCTCCAGCACGTATACCGCGACCAGTGAACCCAGCTGGGCGGAGCGTTCCAGGGACAGCCCACCGTGCACCCCGGCCAGGAAGCCGGCGCGGAAGCCGTCGCCCACGCCGGTCGGATCCACCTTGCCGGTCTCCGGCACCACACCGATCTTGAGTTCGGCGCCGCCCCGGCTGACCAGCTGCGCGCCGTGCTCGCCGAGCGTGGTGATCCGCACGTCCACCCGGTCGGCCACCTGTGCCTCCGACCAGCCGGTCTTCTGCAGCAGCAGTTCCCACTCGTAGTCATTGGTGAGCAGGTAGCGGGCGCCCTCGACCAGCTGGCGGATCTCCGGGCCCTCCATCCTGGCCAGCTGCTGGGACGGGTCGGCCACGAAGGCGACGCCGAGCTCCCGACATTCCCGGGTGTGCCGCAGCATGGCGCCGGGGTCGTTCGCGCCGATCAGTACCAGGTCGGCGCCGCCGGGGCGGCCGATCAGCTCGGCGAGGGAGATCTCGCCCGCGCGAGCCATCGCACCGGTGTAGAACGAGGCGATCTGACGCATGTCCGCGTCGGTGGTGCACATGAACCGAGCGGTGTGAACATCGTCACAGACGAGCACCCGGGTGCAGTCCACCCCCACCCGTTCCAGCTCGGCGCGGTAGTCGGCGAAGTCCGGTCCGACCGCGCCCACCAGGATCGGCCGCTGGCCCAGCAGCCCCAGGGCGTAGCAGATGTTGCCGGCCACGCCACCCCGTTTGATCACCAGATCATCAACCAGGAAGCTGAGTGACACCCGTTCCAGCTGGTCGGCCACGAACTGATCGGCGAACCGCCCCGGAAACTGCATGAGGTGGTCGGTCGCGATGGATCCAGTGACAGCAATCGGCACGATGGGTGACCTTACCGTCGAATGTCCTGGTCGGGGACGTGATGCGACCAATACGACAACGGCCGGGTCCGGGGAGCCGTCACTCCCCTGAACCCGGCCGTCGCGAGTGGTCTAGTTGAACGAGTCGCCGCAGGCGCAGGACCCGCCGGCGTTCGGGTTGTCGATGGTGAAGCCCTGCTTCTCGATGGTGTCCACGAAGTCAATCACCGCACCCTGCAGGTACGGCGCGCTCATCCGGTCCACCCCGACGCGCAGCCCGTTGAAGTCGCGGTACAGGTCCCCATCCAGCGCGCGGTCGTCGAAGAACAGCTGGTAGCGCAGGCCAGCGCAGCCACCCGGCTGCACGGCGATGCGCAGGTGCATGTCGTCGCGGCCCTCCTGGTCCAGCAGAGCCTTGGCCTTTACCGCGGCCGCCTCGGTCAGCTCCACGCCGTGCGTCTGCTCAGTGGTGGTGGTGCTGTTCTCGACGGACATCTGTTCTCCCTTGCCGGTCGCTCACGAAACGGGTGCTCACCCATTCAACGCTTTCCCCAACACGCGTGGTGCGCTGAATGTTCCATACCCCGCCGGTGACTCCCTCATCGTGACACACCGGAGCGCCACCCGGCATCGTGAGCCAGTGCACGCCTCGCCGCGGCCGCGCGCTCGAGGCCGGCTACCGCCGCCACTGACCGGCCAGGTCCTCGGCCAACGCGGCGAGTGTGCCGGCCGGATCAGCCATCGAGGCGTCCACCCCGCCGGCGTGCTCGGCCACCGAGTAGGCCGCCTCCACCCCGGCCGCCGCCGCCTCCCGCCGGCCCACGCTGACCTGGCCGGCCAGCACCAGGCAGGGCAGGCCCCGTGCGGCCGCCGACTCGGCCACCGCTGTGATCAGCTTGCCGCGCAGCGACTGCCAGTCGAAGCTGCCCTCCCCGGTGAGCACCAGGTCGGCGGACTCGATCGCGGCATCCAGCCCGGACAGCTCGCGCACCAGGCCGGCGCCGGAGACCCGTTCGCCGCCGCAGGCCAACAGCGCCGCGCCCAAGCCGCCGGCGGCCCCACCCCCGGGCGCGGTGGTCAGCTCGGCCGGATCCTGGTGCACGGCGGCGGCCAGCGCCTCGGCGTAGCGGCCCAGGGCGGCGTCCAGCTCGGCCACGGCGGCCTCATCCGCGCCCTTCTGCGGCCCGAACACCGCCGCCGCGCCGTGTTGGCCCAGCAACGGGTTGTCCACGTCGGCGGCCAGCACCAGCCGCACCCGCTCCGGCAGCACCGGCGGCCCGGCCAGCCTGGCGCACCGGGCCAGCGCGCCACCGCCGTCGGGCAGCGGGTCTCCGGCCTCGTCCAGCGGCACCGCGCCGAGCACGGCCAGCGCGGCGGCCCCCGCGTCGGTGGTGGCCGAGCCGCCCAGCCCCACCACGATCCGGCTCACCTCGGAGTCGGCGGCCGCGGCGGCGATCAGCTCGCCGACCCCCCGGCTGCTCGCCGCCTTGGCCCGCGCCGGGTCACGGTGCTCCTTGGGTACCAGGTGCAGCCCACTGGCCTGGGCCATCTCGATGTAGGCCACGTCGTCGACCTTCAGCCAGGCCGCGTCCACCGGCTTGCCGTCCAGCGGGCCGGTCACCTGGACCTGGAGCAGCTGCCCGCCGAGCACGGTGTGCAGCACGTCCAGGAACCCGGTGCCGCCGTCCGCCAGTGGGAGCTCGCGGAGCTCGTCACCTGGGCTGACCCGGCGCCAGCCCTCGGCGATGGCGGCGGCCGCTTCGGGAGCGGAGAGGGTCCCGCCGTAGGAATCCGGAGCGATCACGATGCGCACCCGATGGACGCTACCTGGCCTGTCGAGCCGTATGGTTGACGACGTGAGGTTCCTGCGCCGCCGCTCCGACGATGAAGCCGCATCGGTGGTCAGTGAGACCAGCGAGTCCGCCGAGGACGCCGCTGGGCGAGCGCACACCGCCGGCAAGGGCCGCCCGACCCCGAAGCGCCGTGACGCGGAGAGCAAGCGGCGCGGGCCGGCCCCGCCGCCGCCGAAGACCCAGCGTGAGGCGCAGAAGCTGGCCCGCAAGAACCGGGCCAGCCGGGACGAGCGGCGCAAGGACGCCGCGGATCGTCGGCGCCGGATGATGGCCGGGGACGAGCGCGTACTGATGCCCAGGGACCGCGGCCCGGTCAAGGCGTTCGTGCGCGACACGGTGGACTCCCGCCGGCATCTGATCGGCCTGTTCATGCCGCTGGCCGGGTTGGTGTTCATCTCCCTGGTACTGCCTTTCCCCCAGCTGCAGAGCATGGTCAGCCTGTTCTGCATGGCCATGCTGGCCGCCATCCTGCTCGAAGGGGTGCTGCTCGGGCGGCGGATCACCAACGCGGCCAGGGACAAGTTCCCCAAGGAGCAGATCGGCGGGCTTTCCCTGGGCTGGTACGCGTTCAGCCGGGCCAGCCAGATTCGCAAGCTGCGGGTGCCCAAGCCACGGGTCAAGATCGGCGACACCATCTGAGCCTGTCGTCCAACCGGGCGTAGGGTCGCCTGGTGGAATTTCGTCGCCTCGGCCGCAGCGGCATCACCGTCAGCGAGATCTCGTACGGCAACTGGATCACCCACGGTGGCCAGGTGGAGGAAGAGCAGGCCGCCGCGTGTGTGCGTGCCGCCCTGGACGCGGGCATCACCACGTTCGACACGGCGGATGTCTACGCGGGCACCCGCGCGGAGGCGGTGCTCGGCCGGGCGCTGTCCGGTGAGCGCCGGGAAGGCCTGGAGATCTTCACCAAGGTGTTCTTCCCGACCGGCCCTGGCCCGAACGACCACGGGCTGGGCCGCAAGCACATCACCGAGTCGATCCACAACTCACTGCGCCGGCTGGGCACCGACTACGTGGACCTCTACCAGGCGCACCGCTACGACCCGAGCACGCCGCTGGAAGAGACCATGTCGGTGTTCGCCGACCTGGTACACAGCGGCAAGGCGCTCTATATCGGCGTCTCCGAGTGGAACCCCGAGCAGATCGCCGCCGGCGCGGAGCTGGCCCGCGAACTGCGGATCCCGTTCGTGTCCAACCAGCCGCAGTACTCGATGCTCTGGCGGGTCATCGAGCCGGCGGTGGTGCCGATCTGCGCGCGGGAGGGCATGTCGCAGGTCGTCTGGTCGCCGATCGCGCAGGGTGTGCTCACCGGCAAGTACCAGCCCGGCGCCGCTCCGCCGCCCGGCTCGCGCGCCACCGACGAGACCGCCGGCGGCGCCGAGATGATCGCCCGGTGGATGCGCGACGACGTGCTGACCAGGGTGCAGGAGCTGCGCCCGCTGGCCGCCGAGGCCGGGCTGAGCATGGCCGCGTTCGCCGTGGCCTGGGTGCTGCAGAACCAGAACGTGGCCTCGGCGATCGTCGGCGCCACCCGCCCTGAGCAGATCAAGGACAACGTGACCGCCGCCGGCGTACGGCTGGACCCGGAGCTGATGCACCGGATCGACCAGGTGCTCGGCGACGTGGTGGAGCGCGACCCGGAGAAGGTCACCGGCTGATCTGTGACTGGGCTCACGCACGGAAGAGTGACGCGGCTCACTCCCGCTACCGGCGGGGCGGCGGAAAACTGTCTGACCGGCCTGCCAGTCTGACCGCATGCACCAAAGCACCCCGCTGGTGAGGCTGGCCGCCGCCCAGCCGTTCGACATGTCCCTGTCCTTGCGCGCGATGGCCGGCTTTGCCCCCTGCGCGGGTGAGCAGCGAATCTTCGGCTCCCTGGTGCGCAAGGGGTTCACCTTGGCGGACGGTCGCGCGGTGGTCGCCGAGATCGCCCCGGCCCCCGAGGGCGTCGCACTGGTGCTGCACAGCGCCGACGAGTTGACCGGCGCGCAGCGGCACCAGGCGGAGGTGGCGGTCGGGCGCTGGCTGTCCCTGGCCGACGACCCGGCCCCGTTCCTGGCCGCCGCCAGGGACGATCCGGCGATGGCCCCGGTGCTCGCCGAGACCGTGGGGCTGCACCAGCTCCGGTTCGCCAGCGTGGCCGAGGGCGCCTGCTACTTCGTGCTGGCCCAGCGCACCTCCCAGGCGCAGGCCGGCGGGCGCAAGCGCAGGCTGGCCCGGGTGTACGGCTCGGCGCTGGAGCTCGGCGGCTTCACCTACCGGGGCTACCCCACGCTGGACCGGTTGGCCGGGCTGAGCGTCGGCGAGCTCGCCCCGTTCACCGCGAACCTGCGCCAGTCCGAGTACCTGGCCGCCGTGCTGGACCGGTTGGCCGGCTGGCCGCACGGCTGGGGGTACCAGGTGCCCACCGAGGAGCTGCTCGCCGAGCTGCGCGGCATTCGTGGGGTCGGCGAGTTCACCGCCACCGGGATCGCGCTACGGGTGTTCGGCCGGCTGGATGTGGCGCCCGCCGAGCTGCCGGTGTTCAGCCGGGCGATCGAGGCGCTGTACGGGCCCGGGGTCACCATGACCGACCTGGCCGCCCGGTACGGCTCGCAGATCGGCCTGTGGGGCTATCACGTCCGCACCGGGCTCAGCTGGCTCGGCGACGACAACGCTTCGCCCACCGAGGCGAGCGAGCCGGTCAGGATTGCTCGTGCAGGCTCATCGGCCCGTACACCTCGGCCGCACCGTCGAGCAGGGTAACCGCGTGCACCCCGCCGTCCAGCAGCTCCGGCCAGATGTCGGTGAACCAGGATTCCGCCTCGGCCTGATCGGCGAAGGTCTCGTCCGGGCCGGTGGTCTCATTGCCCGACTCGTCCAGGTAGCGCCAGCGGAAGCTCACAACGCCGGACGGTAGCGTGCCCCGGTGCCCGCTGCCGCCCGACGCACCCTGGTCCTGGGCGGTGCCAGGTCTGGAAAGTCGGCGCACGCCGAGGGCCTGCTCCCGGCCGGCGCCGCGATGCGTTACCTGGCCACCGGGCGGCGGCGCCCGGATGACCCGGAGTGGTCCGCCCGGATCGACGCTCACCAGGCCCGGCGGCCGGCCAGCTGGCAGACCGTCGAGACCGGTGACCTGGCCGGCGAGCTGGGCCGAGCGACCGACGCCTCGGTACTGGTCGATGATCTGGCCACCTGGCTGACCGGGGTGTTGGACGACACCGGCGGATGGGACGGCGGCGCCGCGGAGCTGGCGGTGGCCGGCGCCCAGGTGGACGCGCTGGTTCGCGCGGTCGGCGGCTGCTCGACCCGGCTCGTGTTGGTCTCCGCGGAGGTCGGGCTGGGCGTGATCCCCGCGACCCGCGCCGGTCGGCTGTTCCGGGACGAGCTGGGCGCGCTCAACGCCCGGCTGGCCGAGGTATGCGACGAGGTGCTGCTGTTGGTCGCCGGCATCCCGCTCCGCCTGCGCTAACCCGCCAGCTCGACAAACCCGCTGGTCAAGACCCGTGAGTGGTATTGGTTGCTATAGCGACCAATACCACTCACGGGTGCTGAGCTGGGGTTTTGGTGCTGCCGCGACCCGGGTGCCGCTCCAGTGGTCAGGTCGGCGATGCTGGAGCCATGGTGGAGTTCCCGGCGATCGTGCCGCCCGATGAGCAGGCCGGCCGGTTGGCCGAAGCCAGGCAGGCCCAGCTGACCAAACCCGCCGGCTCGCTGGGCCGGCTCGAGCAGGTGGGCATCTGGCTCGCGGCCTGCCAGGGCGCCTGCCCGCCCCGTCCGCTGGCCCGCCCGAGGGTGGTGGTGTTCGCCGGCGACCACGGGGTGGCCCGGCACGGGGTCTCCGCGTACCCGCCTGAGGTGACCGCTCAGATGGTGGCCAACTTCCTGGCCGGTGGGGCGGCGGTGAACGTGCTGGCGTCGGTGGCCGGCGCCACCGTGCGGGTGGTCGACCTCGCGGTGGACACCCCGGACACCGCGTCGGCCGGTCTGCCGGCGCAGGTCACCCGGCACAAGGTGCGCCGCTCCAGCGGCCGGATCGACCTCGAGGACGCGTTGACCCAGGACGAGGTGGACGCGGCCATCGCGGCCGGCCGGGCCATCGCCGACGAAGAGGTGGACAGCGGCGCCGATCTGCTCATCGCCGGAGACATGGGCATCGGGAACACCACGCCGGCCTCGGTCCTGGTCGCCGCGGTAACCGGAGCCGAGCCGGTGGCGGTGGTGGGCCGGGGCACCGGAGTGGACGACGCCGGGTGGATGCGCAAGACGGTGGCGGTCCGCGACGCGCTGCGCCGGGCCCGCCCGGTTGTCCGCGAGCCGGTGGCACTGCTCCGGACGGTGGGCGGCGCCGACCTGGCCGCGATCGCCGGCTTCCTCGCCCAGGCCGCCGCCCGCCGCACCCCCGTGCTGCTGGACGGGCTGGTGGTGGGGGCCGCCGCGCTGGTCGCCGACGAGCTAGCCCCGGGCGCGCGGGCCTGGTGGCTGGCCGGGCACCGCTCCGTCGAGCCCGCGCACAAGCTGGTGCTCGAGCGCCTCGGGCTGGTTCCGCTGCTGGACCTGGACATGCGGCTCGGGGAGGGCTCCGGCGCGGTCGCCGCGCTGCCGCTGGTGCTGATGGCCGGCCGGCTGCTGTCCGAGATGGCCACCTTCGCCGACGCCGGAGTCAGCGGCGCCCAGTCCGAAGCCGACCAGCCGAACAGCGCCGAGCCGGACAGCGCCGGGCCGGACACAGTCCACGCGAGCACCTCGGGCCTTCAGCCACCTGACTCGAACAGCACCGAGCCGGTATCCGGCTGACCTGTGGAGGGTTTGCGGCTGGCGCTGAGTTGGCTCACCGTGCTGCCGGTATCCGGGCCCGCCACGGTGGACCGCCGGACGGCCGGCGCGGCGATCCGCTGGGCGCCGGTGCCGGGCCTGCTCCTCGGCGGGCTGGCGGCCGGCGTGCTCCATGGCCTGACCTGGGTCGGGGCGCCGCCGCTGGTCGCCGCACTGCTGGTGCTGGCGGCCACGGCGATGGCCACCAGAGGCATGCATCTGGACGGACTGGCTGACACCGCGGACGGGCTGGGCTGCTACGGGCCGCCGGAGCGCGCGCTGGCGGTGATGCGGGACGGCGCTGCCGGGCCGTTCGCCGTGGTCACGCTGCTGCTGGTGCTCGGGTTGCAGGCCGGGGCGCTTGCCCAGCTGGCCACCCAGCCGGAGCGGTGGCCGGCGGTGCTGATCGCGGCGCTGGCCGGCCGCTGGGCGTTCACCTGGTGCTGCCGGCGCGGAGTACCGGCGGCGCGGCCGGACGGGCTGGGCGCGCTGGTCGCCGGCACCCAGTCCTGGCTCGTCGGTGTGCTCGGCGCGGTCCTGCTGGGTGCCGCCGCGGTGGTCGCGGTGCCGGCCCGGCCCTGGCAGGGACCACTCGCGGTGGCGGTGGCCGCCGCCCTGGTGCTCCTGCTGTCCGCGCACACCCGACGCCGCTTCGGCGGGGTCACCGGCGACGTGCTGGGCGCCGCGGCCGAGCTGGCCGGCACCGCCGTGCTGGTGGTCACCGCCTGCGGCCCGCCCTGACGCTCAGGCGCTCACCGGCGCCGGCGTGAGCTGGTGCATCCACCGATGCGGGTCCGGGCCCACGCCGAGCTGGATGTCGGTGAGCACCTTGCGCAGCCGGGTGGTGATCGGACCTGGCTGGCCGTCCCCGATGCGCACCGCTCCCCCGCTGTGCTTGACCCCGCTGATCGGGCTGACCACGACGGCGGTACCGGAGCCGAACACCTCGGTGATCCGCCCGTCCGCCGCACCCTGGAGCCACTCATCGCCGGACACCCGCCGCTCGGTGATCCGGTAGCCCAGGTCCCTCGCCAACACCAGCAGCGAGTCGCGGGTGATGCCGGCCAGGATGCTGCCGGACAGCTCCGGGGTGACCAGCTCGGCGTCCTCACCCGAGCCGAACACGAAGAACAGGTTGTTGCTGCCCATCTCCTCGATCCACCGGCGCTCGGCGGCGTCCATGTAAGCCACCTGGGCACAGCCGTTGTCGGCGGCCTGCTTCTGCGGCAGCAGCGATGCGGCGTAGTTCCCGCCGGCCTTGGCGGCGCCGGTGCCCCCCGGCGAGGCCCGCGTGTAGTCGGTGGCCAGCCACACGTCCACCGGCTTGATACCGCCGGGGAAGTACGGTCCGGCCGGCGAGGCGATCAGCAGGTACAGGTATTCCGCGGCTGGCCGCACCCCCAGCCCCACCTCGGTGGAGATCAGGAACGGGCGGAGGTACAGCGATTCCTCGCCGCCGGCCGCCGGCACCCACGGCTCGTCCAACCTGACCAGCTCGGACAGCGAGTCCAGGAAGAGTTCCTCGGGCAGCGGCGGCATGGCCAGCCGGGTCGCCGACACCTGGAACCGGGCCGCGTTGGCGTCCGCCCGGAAGCTCGCCACCGAGCCGTCCGGCTGCCGGTAGGCCTTGAGCCCCTCGAAGATCTCCTGACCGTAGTGGAAGACCATCGCCGCCGGATCCAAGGACAGCGGCCCGTACGGCAGTACCTGTGCGTCGTGCCAGCCCTGCTCCTCGCTCCACCGAATGGTCACCATGTGATCGGTGAAGTACCGGCCGAAACCGGGGTCGGCCAGAACCTCCGCGCGGCGCTGCGCGGAGGCCGGCGCGGAATTCAACGTACGGGTGAAGGAAGGCAGCCTGCTCGCACTCATAAGATGCAGGGTATTCGGGCTCGCAACTCCGATGGTCGGACCTCCCACCACATGGACACTTTGGTGGTATTTCCTGGTCAAAGGCACCACAACGGCCCGGGTACCACCCCCTACCTGCGGGTAAGGCCAGATGGGGGAGCGATTTCCACGACATGGACCTGTGCCAACTGCCCCGCGTCACGGAGAATACAAGTTGTCAAGAGCAACTTTAGTTGGTGGAGGCGCAGTGCCGGAGGACGTTCCCGTTCGGGGGTTCAGCATCGGCATGGCCGCGCTGGTGGAAGATCTCGGCGCGGACCATGCGCCGAAGGGGTGGGCGGGATCCCCGTCCGATCTGGCCAGGGCCGCCCGGATGAAGCAGTCGCTCGCCGTGCGACAGGCCCGGGCCGGCCAGCTCGAGGAAGCCTGCCAGACCGTCGAGGGTGTGGCCCTGATCTACCGCCGGCTGGCCCGCCCGGAGCCGGCCCGCTACCAGCCAGAACTCGCCCTCACGCTGACCGCTTGGGGCCTGTGGTCGTCCCGGCTGTCCCGGCGTGAGCATGCCGCCGCCGCGCTGACCGACGCGACCGAGCTGTACCGCGAGCTGCTCGCCCGCGCCGGTCGGCCGCGGATGATGTACCGGATCCGGCTGCACGTGGGGCTGGCCGTTGCGCTGAGCAACCTCGGGCTGGCCCGCTCCGAGCTGGGCGAGCACGAGGCAGCCACCGCGGCGGCCGAGGAATCCATCGTCATCCTGCACCGGCTTCGCGCGCACAACCCGCTGTACCGGATGCTGGCCAGGGGGAACCCGGTCGGGTTCGAACACTGCCTCGCCGCCGCGCTGAACAACCTCGGCCTGGTGCTGGCCGCGCGGGGCCACCGGGAACGGGCCTGCGAGCTGGCCGTGCAGACCACCGAAAGCTATCGCCGGCTGGCTGGCCTTGCCCCGGTGCTGTTCGAGTCAGAGCTGGCACGCGCGCTGCACAACCTGGGGCTGGCCGCCGCCGAGGCCGGCCAGGTGGATACCGCCCTGGCGGCCAGCCAGGAGTCGGTGTACCTGCACCGCACCCTGGTGTCCACGGACTCCGCCGGCCACCGTCAGGACCTGGGCCGGGCGCTGTCCGCGTTCGCCAGGATCCGCGCCGCCTCTGGCCGGGACCTGGGTGAGGCGCTGGCCGCCGCCGAGGAGGCGGTGACATTGCACGAGAAACTCACCGCCGACCAGCCTCAGGCGTTCACCGCGGATCTGCACGCGGCCTACGGGACGGTCTCCCAGGTCCGGGCGGCGCGGAGCCGACGCTCAGGCGGGTCCGCCGACTCGGACGCCGATCTGGACACCGGTCGCTGACCCTCCTAGCAGCCGTTCCCGCCGTCCGGCGAGACTCCGGCGCTGCCCTCGAGTGGCCGTTCCCGGGGTTGGCCGGGGCCTCGGCGACAGCCGTCATCGATCACCTCAGCGCCGCTGTCCCCCCGCTCTCTCGGAGCTGCCGGCCGGAGATCACCTCCAGCCACCCGGCCGACCTCCCGCCGAGGTGGCTGAGCGGCCCCCGGGCTGCCGGCGTCGACGGCCCGCCGCCGGGACAGCAGCGTGCTGGTCAGGCAGCCCGCCACCAGCAGCAGCCCGACGATCACCACCTGGGTGCGCGGCAGCAGCACCGCGAGCCCGAGGCACAGCGGAAGCCCGAGCGCGGAGGTCCATTTCGGCCACCGCCGCTGCGCGGCCGGCAGCCGCAGCGCGGCCAGGATGACCACCGCGTAATAGATCAGCCCACAGCACGCGGACAGGGCCACCGCGGCAACCGGGTCGGCGAGCACCACAACCAGCACCGCGCCGGCCACACCGAGCAGCCCGGCGGACCAGCGGCCACCGCGCGCCCCGGGGGCGCCCAACCAGCTCGGCAGGTCCCGGTGCGCGGCCATGTCCGCCGCCGTCCGGCCGACTCCGCCCAACGCGGCGAACAGGGCACATGCGGTGGCGGCCGCGGCGGCAACCCGGACCAGCACACCGAGCGCCGGAGCATCGGCGCCGCCCACCCCGGCGACCAGCGGCGCCGACTCCATGGCCAGCCGGGGCAGGTCCAGGGTGTGCATCAGCGCGGCCGCCACCAGCAGGTAGCTGACCACCGGAATCAACAGCACCAGCGAGACCGCCAGGCGGGACGCCGCCGGGCCACGCTCCTCGCCGGCCGCCGAGCCCGCCGGGGCGGAGGCGTCGCGGGACATCGAGGAGAACCCGAGGAAGGCGAAGAACACCAGCCCCGCCGCGGTCAGCACGCCGAGCGGGGTGACCGGGTGCGCCGCGAGCCCGGCATCCTCGGCCGGCATCGGCAGCCCGCCGGCGGTGGGCATCGGCAGCCCGCCGCCGGTGGGCGCCCCACCCGGCTGCGCCACCGCGCCGATCCCGTTCTCCGGCATCGGGGCCACTGCCCAGTCCACCGGCGAGTGCCAGGTCAGTCCGATCACCGTGACCGCCGCCAGCACCGCGAGCACGCCCACCACCAGCACCCAGGCGCCACGCACCGTCCAGCGCATCCCGGTCAGGCTCAACGCTCCGACCACGACGATCAGCGGTACCGCCACGCCGAGGGGGTGGCCGGGCAGGACGTAGTTGCCGAACACCAGGGCGGACGCGGCCGCCGAGGTGATCCGGCCGATCAGGGCCGCCATTCCGGCGAGCCGGCCGACACACGGGGCCAGCTGCTCGCGGGCGTATCGGTAGCCCGCGCCGGATCCGGGGTAGCGCGCGGCCAGGTCGGCGTCGGCGAACGCGGCGCAGGCCGCGGCGAGGCCGGCCAGCACGATAGCCAGCGGCAGCCAGCCCCCGGCCAGCCACGCCGCCGGGGCGAACACCAGGAACACTCCGGTGCCCAGCATCGGCGCGAGCCCGAGCACGACGGCGTCCACCGACCGGCGCCGTGGTGGGAATGTCTCGGGCATTGTTTTAGCCTCGCATTGGATATCGCCCGTTCGGACGCACGCCGGTGTCATTAGCATTTCGAACCGGAGTCGATCCGCCCGAGTGGACGGATCCTGCCGCATCCGAGCCGCCGACGGCTGAGCCACAATCCACGAGGAGTCCCGTGAGCGCCCCCGAATTCAGCCTGGTCACCGGATCCGCCGCGACCGCCGAAGCCGACGCGCTGATCGTCGGGCTGCGCACCGGCGAAGATGGACCGGTACTGGCCGGCGGCGCCGAGGACGTCGACGCCGCTTTCGACGGAACACTGCTCGAGCTGCTGACCCTGGCCGGCGCCTCCGGCAAGGCCGATGACGTGGTCAAGTTCCCCACCCGGGGCGCGGTGAGCGCTCCGCTGCTGGTCGGCGTCGGGCTCGGTCGAGCGCAGGCCGACGCGCCGGCGGGTGCCGAGGCGGAGCAGGTGCGACGGGCCTCCGGGGCTGCCGCACGGGCGCTGGCCGGCACCGGGCGGGTGGCGAGCACGCTGTCCCGGCTGGACCTCGCGGCCGCCACCGAAGGCAGCCTGCTCGGCGCGTACGCGTTCACCACGTACAAGACCAACGGCGCCGGCAAGGAGCCGGTGGCCCAGTTCGACCTGCTGGTGGACAAGTCCGACGACGACACCACGGCGGCGCTGGCCCGGGCGGTGGCCGTGGCCGGCGCGGTGCGCACCGCCCGGAACCTGATCAACACGCCGCCCAACGACCTGTTCCCGGCCAGCTTCGCCGACCGCGCGGCGGACATCGGCGCCGGCGCGGGCCTGGAGGTCGAGGTGCTCGACGAGCGCCAGCTGGCCGATGCCGGCTATGGCGGGGTGCTCGGGGTGGGCAGCGGTTCGTCCCGTCCGCCCCGGTTGGTCCGGCTGCGCTGGTCCGGTGGCGACTCCCCGCGCGCCTCGGTAGCTCTGGTCGGCAAGGGGATCACCTTCGACACCGGCGGCATCTCCATCAAGCCGGCGGCCAACATGGATCACATGACCTCGGACATGTCCGGGGCCGCCGCGGTGATCGCCACGGTCGCGTTGGCCGCCGAGCTGAAGCTGCCGGTCACCGTCACCGCCACGGTGCCGATGGCGGAGAACATGCCCTCCGGTACCTCGTACCGGCCAGGCGACGTGCTCACCATGTACGGCGGCAAGACCGTCGAGGTGCTCAACACCGACGCGGAAGGCCGGCTGGTCCTGGCCGACGCGATGGTCCGGGCCGCCGAGGACTCCCCCGACTACCTGATCGAGACCTCCACCCTGACCGGCGCGCAGCTGGTCGCGCTGGGCACCCGCACCGCCGGGGTGATGGGCACCGACGAGTTCCGTGACCGGGTGGCCGCGGTGGCCAAGGCCACCGGCGAGGGCGGCTGGGCGATGCCGCTGCCCGAGGAGCTGCGCGGCGACCTGGACTCCCGACTGGCCGACCTGGCCAACGTCACCGGGCACCGCTGGGGCGGCATGCTCTCCGCCGGGCTGTTCCTGCGCGAGTTCGTCGCCGACGGGCTGCCCTGGGTGCACATCGACATCGCCGGCCCGTCCTTCAACACCGGCGGCCCGTGGGGCTACACCCCCAAGGGCGGCACGGGTGTGCCGGTGCGCACGCTGGCCGCCCTGCTCACCGACATCGCCGAGAACGGCTGATCAGCACCCGTGAGTGGTTAGCGTTGCCATAACAACGCTAGCCACTCACGGGTTGTCGGGGCCGGGTCGTAGCGTGCGGCTATGGCGCGCACCCACCGCTACACCGTCGACGTCAGCTGGACCGGCAACCTGGGCACCGGCACGTCTGGCTACCGGGAGTTCTCCCGCGACCACGAGGTCTCCGGACCGGGCAAGCCGGTGCTGCCCGGCTCATCGGACCCGGCGTTCCGCGGCGACCCGAGCCGGTACAACCCGGAGGAGCTGCTGGTCGCCGCGCTGTCCCAGTGCCACATGCTGTGGTTCCTGCACCTTGCCTCGGCCAACGGGGTGGTGGTGACCGGCTACACCGACCACCCGGAGGGCACCATGGCCGAGGGGCGCGGCGGCGGCGGCGAGTTCACCGAGGTACTGCTGCGCCCCGAGGTGACGGTGGCCGAGCCCGGCATGCTGGCCGGTGCCGAGGGCCTGCACGAGCAGGCGCACACGCTGTGCTTCATCGCCCGGTCGGTGAACTTCCCGGTGCACCACCAGCCGAGCACCACCGCCGCCGCGGTCAGCACGGGCTGAGTTCAGGGCCCTCCTAGATCCCGGCGGCGGTCGCGGTCGCGCAGCACGCGCTGCCGGGCGTCATAGTCGCGCATCCGCCGGGGGTAGCCGAGCACCTGCACGTCGTACACCGGAATGCGCAGCGAGTGAGCCAGCTTGCGGGCCGCGGCCGGGCCGTTCACCCGGCGCCGGGTCCACTCCCCGTCCTGCGCCACCAGCACCACGGTCGTCTCGGTCACCATGGTGCGCGGCTCCACGTACGCCTCGACGCCGACCCGCGCGGCGGTCCACGCCCGGAGATACTCCGTGTCCTCCGCGCTGGCTCGCCGCGGGCCGGCACCAGGCCGTGGCCGCACTCGATCCCACAGACCCATCCGCGCACCGTCCGCGATCTTGAGCGATAGAGCTGATGTCCATGCAACGTTCCGGACGCGCCGTTTTCTCCCGACGCGGCATTGGTGACAAGATGGCCGAGAACCTGCCCGCGAATAGGGAGTGCGAAGTGGCCGACAGCACCGCCGACCTGGTGATCCTCGGAGGCGGATCGGGCGGGTACGCCTGCGCGTTGCGCGCCGCCGAACTCGGCATGGCCGTGGTCCTGGTGGAGAAGGACAAGCTGGGGGGCACCTGCCTGCACCGCGGCTGCATCCCCACCAAGGCGCTGCTGCATGCCGCCGAGGTCGCCGATGCCGCCCGCGACGGTGACCAGATCGGCGTGAAGAGCTCGCTGGCCGGGATCGACATGGCCGGGGTGAACAGCTACAAGGACGGCGTGATCGGCCGGCTCTACAAGGGCCTGCAGGGGCTGGTCAGCTCCCGTGGCATCACCTACGTGGAGGGCAGCGGCACGTTCGTCGGCCCGAACGCGGTCGAGGTGAACGGACAGCGCTACACCGGTCGGCACGTGGTGCTGGCCACCGGCAGCTACGCGAAGAGCCTGCCCGGCCTCGAGATCGGCGGCCGGATCATCACCAGCGACCAGGCGCTCACCCTGGACCACGTGCCGGCGCGGGTCGTGGTGCTCGGCGGCGGGGTGATCGGCGTGGAGTTCGCCAGTGTGTGGCGCAGCTTCGGTGCGCAGGTCACCGTGGTGGAGGCGCTGCCCCGGCTGGTGCCCAACGAGGACGAGTTCGCCTCCAAGCAACTGGAGCGGGCCTTCCGCCGCCGCAAGATCACCGCGAAGACCGGCGTCAAGTTCACCGGGGCCAAGGAGACCGACGACTCGGTCACGGTGACCCTGGAGTCCGGCGAGTCAGTCGAGGCCGACCTGCTGCTGGTCGCCGTCGGGCGCGGCCCGAACACCGCCGGCCACGGTTACGAGGAGGCCGGGGTGACCATGGACCGGGGGTTCGTGATCACCGACGAGCGGTGGCGCACCAACCTGCCCGGGGTGTACGCGGTCGGCGACATCGTGCCTGGGCTGCAGCTGGCCCACCGCGGCTTCCAACAGGGCATCTTCGTCGCCGAGGACATCGCCGGGCTGAACCCGGCGGTGTTCGACGACGCCGGCATCCCCCGGGTCACCTACTGCGAGCCCGAGGTGGCCTCGGTGGGGCTCACCGAGGCGCAGGCCAGGGAGCGCTACGGCGAGGTACAGACCCTGACCTACGACCTGGCCGGCAACGGCAAGAGCCAGATCCTGCGTACCTCCGGCGCGGTCAAGCTGGTCAAGGCGGGCGCCGACGGCACCCCCGGGCCGGTGGTCGGAGTACACATGGTGGGCGCCAGGGTCGGCGAGCTGATCGGCGAGGCGCAGCTGATCTACAACTGGGACGCCTACGCCGAGGACGTGGCGCCGCTGATCCACGCCCACCCGACCCAGACCGAGGCACTCGGCGAAGCACACCTGGCGCTCGCCGGGAAGCCGCTGCACACCCACGGCTAGGAGCCCCACCCGGCACCCAGCCGAACCCGGCTCCCGTGCACAGGGGGCCAGACCAACGAGGAGTCAGAAGCGATCATGGCCTTCTCCGTCCAGATGCCCGCGCTCGGCGAGAGCGTGACCGAGGGCACCGTGACCCGCTGGCTGAAGCAGGAGGGCGACCACGTCGAGGTCGACGAGCCGCTGCTGGAGGTGTCCACCGACAAGGTGGACACCGAGATCCCCTCTCCTGCCGCCGGCACGCTCGAGCGGATCGTGGTGGCCGAGGACGAGACCGTCGAGGTGGGCGCGGAGCTGGCGGTGATCGGCGACGGCGCCTCCGGGGACAGCTCGGGCGACGGCGCGGCCCCAGCGCAGCAGCGCACCGAGGCGCCCGCCGAGGAGGCGAGCCCTGCCGAGGAGCCAGCCTCCGCCGAAGCGCCCGCTGAGCAGTCCGAACCGGCGCGCGAACCGGAGCCGGCGGCCGCCAGCGACGGCGGCGGCGGCGGCTCCGGGGACGGCTCCGGGACGCCGGTGACCATGCCGGCGCTCGGCGAGAGCGTCACCGAGGGCGTGGTGACCCGCTGGCTCAAGCAGGTGGGCGACCACGTGGACGTGGACGAACCGCTGCTCGAGGTATCCACCGACAAGGTCGACACGGAGATCCCCTCACCGGTGGCCGGCACCCTGCTGGAAATCACCGCGGGCGAGGACGAGACCGTCGAGGTGGGCGGGCAGCTCGCACTGATCGGCGGCGGGTCCAGCGGGAGCGGCGGCTCGGCGCCCAGCCAGGCGCCGGCCGCACCGAAGGAAGAGGCGCCGAAGCAGCCGGAAGCCCCGAAGCAGGAAGCCCCGAAGCAGGAGGCCCCCAAGCAGGATGGCGACTCTCCGTGGCGGGAGCCCGAGCAGCGCCAGCCCGCCGCCAGTGCCCCTTCCGCCCAGGGGCAGGCCGCCGACACCAACGGGGCCAGCCCGGATCTGGACGCCAACGGCAGCCCGTACGTCACCCCGCTGGTGCGCAAGCTGGCCGCCGAGCACGGCGTCGACCTCTCCTCGGTGCACGGCACCGGCGTCGGCGGTCGGATCCGCAAGCAGGACGTCCTGGCCGCGGCGAAGCCGGCCGCACCGGCCAGTGCCCCCGCCGCCGCGCCGACGGCCGCCCCGGCCCCCGCCGCCGCCAGCACGCCCAGTGCGGCTGAGCCGTCCGCGGCCCAGGCTGCCCAGGCCGCCGAGCTGCGCGGCACCACGCAGAAGCTGTCCCGGCTGCGCGGGGTCATCGCGCAGCGGATGGTGGAGTCGCTGCAGGTCTCCGCGCAGCTGACCGCGGTAGTCGAGGTGGACGTCACCCGGGTGGCCCAGCTGCGTCAGCGGGCCAAGGCCGCGTTCGAGGCGCGGGAGGGCGTGAAGCTGTCCTTCCTGCCGTTCTTCGTGAAGGCCACGGTGGACACTCTGAAGCTGTTCCCGCAGCTCAACGCGTCCATCGACATCGAGGGGAAGACGGTCACCTACCACGATGCCGAGCACATCGGCGTCGCGGTGGACACCGACAAGGGCCTGATCGTCCCGGTGTTGCACAACGCCGGCGACCTGAACCTGGCCGGACTGTCCCGGGGCATCGCCGATCTGGCCGAGCGCACCCGCACCAACAAGATCAAGCCGGACGAGCTGTCCGGCGGGACGTTCACCATCAGCAACATCGGCTCCCGGGGCGCCCTCACCGACACCCCGATCATCAACCAGCCGCAGGTGGGCATCCTGGGCACCGGCGCGGTAGTGAAACGCCCGGTGGTGATCACCGACTCGCTCGGGCAGGACTCCATCGCGATCCGGTCCATCGCCGCCCTGGTGCTGACCTACGACCACCGGCTGGTGGACGGCGCCGACGCGGCCCGCTTCCTGTCCGCGATCAAGGCCCGGATCGAAACCGCCTCCTTCGAGTCCGACCTCGGCCTATAACCCTGTGAGTGGTATTGGTCGCTATCGCGACCAATACCACTCACAGGTTCTGAGCTGGGCTTTTAGAGCAGGGCGCGGACGCGGTGCAGGCGGTTGAGCCACCAGCGGGTGCGGTCCGGGTCGGGGTGGGCGAAGCGCTCGAGCAGCTCCGGATCGGGCTCCGGCGGGCGCCGGGGCACCGGCAGGTAGCCGCCGACGACCTGGGGTGACTCGGCGAGCAGGTCGCCGGTGAGCAGCGACAGGGTGCCCAGCCCGCAGGCCAGCTCGAGCTCCGGCAGCGCCCCGGCCAGCGCCAGCTCGGCGGCCAGCCCGATGCCGGTCTCCAGCGCCGAGGACACCACGCACGGCAGCCCGGCCTCGGCGGCCACCCGCAGCGCGCGGCGGACCCCGCCCAGCGGCGTGCACTTGATCACCGCAATGTCCGCCGCGCCGGCCAGCGCGACCCGCATGGGGTCCTCAGCGCGGCGGATGGACTCGTCGGCGGCGATCGGCACCCGGACCGCCCGGCGCACGGCGGCCAACTCACCGACGGAAGCGCAGGGCTGCTCGACGTACTGCAGGCCGCCGGCCGCGGTGTCCAGCGCCTCGATGTGGCGCACCGCCGTGGCCACGTCCCACACCGCGTTCGCGTCCACCCGGATCGCGCCGGCCGGGCCGAGCGCCTCCCGCACCGCGGCCACCCGGGCCCGATCTTCATCCAGCGAGCCCGGGTGGTCGGCCACCTTGACCTTCGCGGTGGCGCAGCCGGAGCCGGCGACGATCTGGTACGCCCGCTCCGCGTCGACCGCCGGCACCGTGACGTTCACCGGGATCCGGTCCCGCACCGGCGTCGGCCAGCCCAGCGCGGCCTGCTCAACGGCGGTGGCCAGCCAGCCCGCCGCCTCGGCGTCGTCGTACTCCGGGAACGGGCAGAACTCGCCCCACCCGGCCGGGCCGCGCAGCACCACGCCTTCGCGCAGCAGGATGCCCCGGAACTTGGTGCGCAGCGGAATCGCGTACACCCGCGCGCTGTCGAAGTCGATCCGGTCGCGCGCCGAGCGCACCAGATCCGCCTGATCGGCCAGCTCGCTGGTCATGATCGCCCAGCGTAGCGGGCTGACCGGCCGCCGCCGGCGCTCGGCCACCCTGCGGTCGCGCCGACACCCGGGGTACGCCACCATCACCGCATGCGCGTCATGATCGCCGGGTCCTCGGGCCTCATCGGCACCAGCCTGGTTCCGCACCTGCGGCACAGCGGGCACGAGGTGCTCCGGTTGGTCCGCCGCGCGCCCCGGGCCCCCGACGAGCGCGGCTGGGACCCGCCCGCCGGACGGCTGCAGGACGGCGCGCTGGACGGGGTGGACGCGGTGATCAACCTGTGCGGTGTGGGCATCGGTGACCGCCGCTGGAGTGGGGCCCGCAAGCAGGCGCTCAAGGACAGCCGGGTGGAGCCGACCGAGGTGCTGGCCGCCGCCGTGGCCGCCCACCAGGTGCCCGCGCTGATCAACGCCTCCGGCATCAACTATTACGGCGACACCGGCGAACGGGAGGTGGACGAGAGCGCGCCCCGGGGCCGCGGCTTCCTCGCCGAGCTGTGCGAGGACTGGGAGGCCGCCACCACCGCCGCCCAGCCGACCAGCCGGGTGGTGCGGTTGCGCAGCGGCGCGGTGCTCTCCGCCTCCGGCGGGCTGCTCGGCCGGCTGCGCCCGGTGTTCCGGCTGATGCTCGGCGGGCGGATCGGCACCGGCCGCCAGTACCTGCCGTGGATCTCGCTGGACGACGAGGTGGGCGCGATCGCGTTCCTGCTGGAGCACCCGGAGGTGTCCGGGCCGGTGAACCTGGTCGGACCGGAGCCGATCACCAACGCGCAGTTCACCGAGGCGTTGGGCCGGACGCTGGGCCGGCCCACGCCGCTCCCGGTGCCGGCGGTGGCGCTCAAGGCGGTGCTGGGTGAGGCCGCCGAGGAGCTGGTGCTGACCGGGCCGCGCGCGGTGCCGGCCGTGCTGCAACGCACCGGTTACCGGTTCCAGCACACCACGGTGACCGAGGCGCTGTCCGCCACAACCTAGCCGCTGGCCGGACGCCTGCCGACGGCTGTGCGAGGTCGCAACGGCGGCGGCTCCGGGCGTACCGTGAGCGGGTGACCGACGCCCTGTCCTGCCGCGCCAGCACCGCACCGCTCACCCCGGTGTACCGGGGCCTGGTGGACTACCGGATCGCCTGGGACGAGCAGCGCGCCCACGCCGCCGCCCGCTCGGACGGCACCGGCCCGGACGTGCTGATGCTGCTGGAGCACCCCTCGGTGTACACCGCCGGCCGGCGAACCCGGGACCACGAAAAGCCCCTCGACGGCACCCCGGTGGTGGATGTGGACCGAGGCGGCAAGATCACCTGGCACGGGCCGGGCCAACTTGTCGGCTACCCCATCATCGGCCTGACCGACCCGATCGACGTGGTCGACTACGTCCGCCGGCTGGAGGAGGCGCTGATCGCGGTGTGCACCCAGCTCGGCGTGCCCGGCGGGCGGGTGGCCGGCCGCAGCGGCGTGTGGCTGGCGGCCGACCAGCGACGCCCGGAGCGGAAGATCGCCGCCATCGGCGTGCGGGTGCAGCGCGGGGTGACCCTGCACGGGTTCGCGCTGAACTGTGAGCCGGACATGACCGAGTTCAACCGGATCGTGCCCTGCGGCATCACCGACGCCGGCGTCACCTCGCTGACCGCCGAGCTGGGCCGAACCGTCCGGGTGGCCGACGTCATCGACCAGACCGCCGAGGCGGTGTCCGCCGCGCTGGACGGCGAGCTCCCGGTCCGCGAGCACCCGGTCGCCGCGGCCCAGCAGCCCGCCCTGCAGTGACGCGCTATCCCACCTGGGGCATGACCTCGGTGGCGATGAGTTCGACGTGGTCGAGGTCGGCGAGGTCCAACACCTGCAGGTAGATCCGGGTGATCCCGGTGCGCTCCTGCCAGATGCCGAGCCGCTCGACCGCTTCCGCCGGGGTGCCGGCAAGGCCGACCTCGCGCAACCGCTCCACCGGCTGGCCGATCGCGGCGGCCCGGCGGGACAGCTCCGCGTCGTCCTTGCCGATCGCCACCACCAGCGCGGCCGAGCGGCGGATCTCCGCCGGGTCCCGGCCGATCTTCCCGCAGGCCGAGGCGACCCGCTCGAACTGTGCCGCCGCCTCGTCGACCGTGGAGAACGGCACGTTGAACTCGTTGGCGAACTCGGCAGCCAGCGCCGGGGTGCGGCTGGCGCCCTTGCCGCCGATGATCACCGGCGGGGTGGGCTGCTGCACCGGCTTGGGCAGCGCCGGCGAGTCGGTGAGCTGGTAGTGCTTCCCGGCGAAGTTGAACCGCTCCCCCGGCAACGTCCGCCACAGCCCGGTGATGATCTCCAGCTGCTCGGTGTACCGGTCGAACCGCTCACCCAGCGGCGGGAACGGGATGCCGTAGGCGCTGTGCTCGTCGGCGAACCAGCCGCTGCCCAGGCCCAGCTCCACCCGGCCGCCGGACATCTGGTCCACCTGTGCGACCGTGATCGCCAGTGGCCCGGGCAGCCGGAAGGTGGCCGCGGTGACCAGCGTGCCGAGCCGGATGGTACTGGTGTCCCTGGCCAATCCGGCCAGCGTGATCCAGGCGTCGGTTGGCCCGGGCTCGCCGGACACGTCGCCCATCTTGAGGTAGTGGTCGGAGCGGAAGAACGCGTCGAAGCCGGCGTCTTCCGCGGCGCGCGCGATGTTGAGCAGGTCGTCGTAGCTGGCCCCTTGCTGGGGCTCGGTAAAGATCCTGAAGTCCACGTTAAACCAGGCTAGGGCATTCTCGGCCGGAGCCCCTCCAGCAACCTGGCAATTACCTGTTCGAACTCCGCGCGCACCCGCTGGGGATCCGAAGCGATGCTCATCGCGGTGGCCGCCCCGGCGAGCGCCCCGGAGAGGGTGCGGGCCAATGGGTCGATCGGCAGCCGCTCGATCTGCCCGGCGTCCATCAGCTTGCCCAGCATGGCCGCGATCATGCCCAGCGAGTAGCGCTCCTCGCACTCCCACCACGGGCCGAAGCCCATCACGTGCGGACCCTCCTGCCAGACCACCCGGCGGTAGACCGGCTCCAGGCAGATGTCCAGGAACCCACGGAGGCCGGCGCGCGCGGAGTCCCACGGCGAGCCTCCCTCGGCGGCCGCCATCTTCAACAGGCGCTCGTGCACCTGCCGCTCGATCTCGTCGAACGCGGCGGTGAACAGCGCTTTCTTCCCCCCGGGGAAGTGGTGGTAGAGCGCGCCCTTGGTCACCCGAGCGGCCGAGGCGATCGCGTCCAGCGAGGTTTCCGCGTAACCACGCTCGGCAAACATCTCGATAGCACTCGTCACCAGGGCGGCACGGGTGGTCTCGGAGTACTCCTCGCGGCGGGAGCGCCGAGCCATCGGGCGCCGCGACTTCGTCGTCGACATGATGCGGATCATATTACGTACCGCCGGTACGTACCGCTGGTATGTTGGTGACATTCGGTACGGAATTACCCCTAAATCTAAGGGAACCGACCGGATCGAAGCGTTTTGAAGGGGGTAGGAAAACCATGACGTTCACCACGGGCACCACATACGCGGAGCTCAACGCGGTCCTCGACCAGGCACGCCGGCCCTCCGCCACCCCGGTCCAGGTCACCGACGCACAGCTGGTGGCATTGCAGCACCGCTGGACCACCGCGCTCTCCGCGCGGCTGGACGAAGCCATCGAGTTCTCCCACCCCAAGGAGGAGGTCGAGGCGGTGGCCAACGCGTGGCGCACCCTGGCCGCCGACCTGGAGACCCTTCGCCGGGTGCTGGACGCGAACGAGAGCAGCTCCGAGGCGCTGGCCAGCGCGACGCGCTCGGAGCTGCGGATGCTGGCCGTCACCGCCGGGCTCACCGGCTTGGATTCCCCCAGCGAGGAGAGCGTCCAGGTCGGCCGCACGCTCCGGGAGGCGATCCGCTCCGGTAACGGCAAGCTGCCCCGAGAGCTGGCCCACGCCAGCTGACCGGGAGCCCACCCACCGCCGCCGCACGGCGCCGTCACGTCACCCCGCCGCGTACAGTGGCGGGGTGACCGTGACCCCAGCGGGAGTGCAGCCAGACGGACGCAAACTGCTTCGGCTCGAGGTCCGCAACGCCGAGACACCGATCGAGTCCAAGCCGCCGTGGATCCGCACCAGGGCAAGGATGGGCCCGCAGTTCACCGAGCTGAAGAGCCTGGTGCGGTCCGGCGGCCTGCACACCGTGTGCGAAGAGGCCGGTTGCCCCAACATCTACGAGTGCTGGGAAGACCGCGAGGCCACCTTCCTGATCGGCGGCGAGCAGTGCACCCGCCGGTGCGACTTCTGCCAGATCGACACCGGTAAGCCCGAGCCGCTGGACCGCGACGAGCCGCGCCGGGTGGCCGAGTCGGTGCGCACCATGGGGCTGCGCTACTCCACCGTCACCGGGGTGGCCCGCGACGACCTGCCCGACGGCGGTGCCTGGCTCTACGCCGAGACCGTCCGGCAGATCCACGCGCTGAACCCGGACACCGGCATGGAGCTGCTGATCCCCGACTTCAACGCGCGCGACGACCAGCTGGGCGAGGTCTTCAGCTCCCGCCCCGAGGTGCTCGCGCACAACCTGGAGACGGTGCCCCGGATCTTCAAGCGGATCCGCCCCGGCTTCCGCTACCAGCGCTCCCTGGACGTGTTGAGCAAGGCCCGGGCCGCCGGCCTGGTCACCAAGTCCAACCTGATCCTGGGCATGGGCGAAGAGCCGGCCGAGGTGACCGCCGCGCTGCGCGACCTGCACGACGCCGGCTGCGAGATCATCACGATCACCCAGTACCTGCGCCCGTCCAAGCGCCACCACCCGGTGGAGCGCTGGGTCAAGCCCGAGGAGTTCCTGGCCCACGCCGCCGACGCCGAGGCGATCGGCTTCTCCGGAGTGATGGCCGGGCCGCTGGTGCGCTCGTCCTACCGGGCCGGCCGGCTGTACGCCCAGGCCATCCGTCGGCGCGGCGAAACCCTGCCGGAGTCGCTGGCCCACCTGGCCGCCGAGGGGCCGGCCGCGCAAGAAGCAGGTTCCCTGCTCGCCCGCTGATCTTCCCTCGGCCTTATCCTGGCTGTATGGCCGCCCAGTCCCAGTCGCCCAAAGCGAAAGCCAAGCCGGACAAGGCCGCGCGCAAGGAAGCGAAACGCCTCAAGCGCGCGGAGTCCAAGCAGCGTCGCCGGCAGATCTTCCAAGCGTTCAACATGCAGCGCAAGCAGGACAAGGCGCTGATCCCGATCATGGTCGGGGCACTGCTGCTGTGCACCGCGCTGGCCTTCGGGATCGGCCTGATCTTCAACATGCAGTGGATGTTGCTGCCGCTGGGCGTGGCGCTGGGCGTACTGGCCGCGATCTTCCTGTTCGGCCGCCGCATGCAGCGGAGTGTCTACGGGCAGGCCGACGGCCAGCCCGGCGCGGCCGGCTGGGCGCTGGACAACATGCGCGGACAGTGGCGGGTGACCCAGGGCGTCGCGGGTACCACACAGCTGGACGCGGTGCACCGGGTGATCGGCCGGCCCGGCGTGGTGCTGATCGCCGAGGGCGCCCCGCACCGCACCAAGGGACTGCTCGCCCAGGAGAAGAAGCGCACCGCTCGGCTGATCGGCAACATCCCGATCTACGACGTGCAGGTCGGCAACGACGAGGGCCAGGTACCGCTGCGCAAGCTGCAGGCACACCTGACCAAGCTGCCGCGCAACATCACCGCCAAGCAGATGGACATCGTGGAGAGCCGGCTCACCGCGCTCGGCGCTCGCACCGCGGCACTGCCCAAGGGCCCACTGCCGCCAGGGGCGAAGATGCGCAGCGTGCAGCGCTCGGTACGCCGCCGCTGACCTCACACCGGCAGGCGAGCCGGTCGTAACCTGTCAATGTGGTTACTCTGCGCGGTATGGGCTTCGTGTTCACGTCGGGACATTGGGCGCTGGACCTGGCCGGCACGGTGGGCCATCGGAACGGCCCCGACCGGGTGGACCTGCTGGACTCGCCGGCCTCGGTCGACTGCTGGCTGGTCGAGGCTGGTCTGCTGGACACCCCGCCAGCGGTGGACGCCGAGGGCCTCGCCCGCACCGTCGCGCTGCGCGAGGCCATCTACCGGCTGGCCAGAGCGCGCACCGCGGGCCGGGCCGCCGAGCCAGCCGACCAAGCAGAGCTGAACCGAGCCGCCGAGCCGGCGCCGGTGGGCATCCAGCTGCTCCACCCCGCCCAGGTGGCGAGGCGCGGGGACCTCACCGCCGCGCTGTCCACGCTGGCCCGCGAGGCCATCGAGCTACTCGGCGGCCCGGCGGCCGGGCAGCTCAAGGTCTGCCGTGGCGACCTGTGCACTCGGCTCTTCCTGGACTCCTCACGCCGCGGCGACCGCCGCTGGTGCGACATGCGGGAATGTGGCAACCGAGCCAAGGCCGCCGCCTACCGCGACCGCCACGCCACCTCCGCGCCCCACTGACCACGGCACACACCGTGGCGTCGCCGCGCACAAGTTCCAACTTGTGTGCGGCGACACGAAGATATGCGCCGCCAAGGTGGCGCGCGTGCGCCGACGCGCAGAAGTCAGCGGTAGCGGAGCACGATGACGCCGGTGGCCCGGTCGTGCAGACCGCGCCGGTCGGTGTCGGTGATCAGGGCGGGCACCAGGAAGAACAACAGCACCGTGCGCAGCAGGGCGCGCGGGAGGCCGACGAACGTCCGACCGTCCAGCCGCGCCACCCGCACCCCCAGCGCGGTCATCCCGGGGGTCATGCCGAACGCCGCGGTGGGCACCACGGTAAGTAACACCCAGGCCAGCAGGCTCCAGTTCTCCGGCAGCCTGGGCGCGGTGAACATTCCGGCGAGGACTGCGCTCATCAGCAGATCCAGCCCGAAGGCCGACGCCCGGCGACCGAACCCGGCCACCGAGCCCGGCCCCTGCTCCGGGAGGCCTAGTCGCTCTCCGGGATAACCCGCTGGTGCATTCGGCGGACCCGTGTTGCCTCGGTCGGACCCAGGCAGCCACGATCCGGTCCATCTGGTCACGGAATCCAGCCTATGGCGTCCCCCGAACGGTACGGTCACCAGCGTCAGCAGCCGGCCCGTTAACATGCGCGAAACCCCTCAGTGATAGACGGGCAACACGACCCAAATACGTTCGCGCAAGTTCGGACCGGCGGCCGAAGTCTCCTGCCCACCGTCGGCGTACATTCAGTGTCGAGTTCAAGGGAGCCACCGAGAGTGTTCAGCAACTCCGACGAGGTTCTGCGGTTCATCTCCGATGAGGAGGTGGAGTACGTCGATATCAGGTTCTGCGACCTGCCCGGCGTCATGCAGCACCTGACCGTCCCCGCCTCCGCCGTCGACCAGGACTTCCTGGACGAGGGCATCGCCTTCGACGGGTCCTCGGTCCGGGGCTTCCAGGCCATCAACGAGTCGGACATGGCGCTGCAGCCGGATCCGGCGACCGCGCGGGTGGACCCGTTCCGCAAGCACAAGACGCTCAACATGAACTTCTTCGTGCACGACCCGCTGACCGGTGAGCGCTACAGCCGCGACCCGCGCAACGTGGCCCGCAAGGCCGAGGAGTACCTGACTGCCTCCGGCGTGGCGGACACCTGCTTCTTCGGCGCGGAGGCGGAGTTCTACATCTTCGACTCGGTGCGGTTCGGGTCGGACCCACATCAGCAGTACCACCACATCGACTCGGTGGAAGGCTGGTGGAACACCGGGCGCGACGAGGTCGGCGGGAACCTCGGCTACAAGGTCAACTACAAGGGCGGCTACTTCCCGGTTCCCCCTGTCGACCACTACGCCGACCTGCGCGACGACATGGTCAGCAACATGATCGCCTCCGGCTTCACCGTCGAGCGCGGCCACCACGAGGTGGGCACCGCCGGCCAGGCCGAGATCAACTACAAGTTCAACACGCTGCTGCACGCGGCCGACGACCTCATGCTGTTCAAGTACCTGATCAAGAACACCGCGTGGGCCGCCGGCAAGACCGTCACCTTCATGCCGAAGCCCTTGTTCGGCGACAACGGCTCGGGCATGCACGCCCACCAGTCGCTGTGGAAGGACGGCGCGCCGCTGTTCCACGACGAGTCCGGCTATGGCGGGCTGTCCGACATGGCGCGGCACTACATCGGCGGCCTGTTGCACCACACGGCGAGCCTGCTGGCGTTCACCAACCCGACGGTGAACTCCTACCACCGCCTGGTGCCCGGCTTCGAGGCCCCGGTCAACCTGGTCTACTCGGCCCGGAACCGCTCGGCCTGCATCCGGATCCCGATCACCGGCAACAACCCGAAGGCCAAGCGGCTGGAGTTCCGCAGCCCGGACTCCTCGGGAAACCCGTACCTGGCCTTCTCGGCGATGATGATGGCCGGCCTGGACGGCATCAAGAACAAGATGGAGCCGCCGGCCCCGATCGACAAGGATCTCTACGAGCTGCCGCCCGAGGAGGCCAAGGCAATCCCGCAGGTTCCCTCCAGCCTCGACGCAGTGATCGACCGGCTCGAGGAGGACCACGACTACCTGCTCGAGGGTGGCGTGTTCACCCCCGACCTGATCGAAACCTGGATCAGGCTGAAGCGCGAGAACGAAATCGACCCACTGCGTCTGCGCCCGCACCCGTACGAGTTCTCGCTCTATTACGACGTCTGATCGGGAGAGCGGCCGGAGCTGCCAATACGCGTTCCGGCCGCGTGATCAGACGATTCGAAGGCCGACAGGCCGCGCCGGCCCGGCGTTCTCACCTCGGTGGGACGCCGGGCCGGTGTGCGTCGACGGTTCATTCACCGGCGGTTCATTCAGCGGCGGCCATGTCCATGTGCATGACCTCCCACACATGGCCGTCCGGGTCGGCGAAGCTGTGTCCGTACATCGGGCCGTGCTCCAGTACCGGCTGCCACGGCTTGCCGCCGTGCGCCAGTGCCGAGGCGACCAGCTGGTCCACCTCCGCCCGGCTCTCGGCGCTCAGGCACAGCAGCACCTCCGACGACCGGTGCGCATCGCTGATCTCGCCGGTGATGAAGTCGGCAAACCGCTCGTTCACCAGCAGCATCACGCAAATCGTCTCGGACACCACGATGCACGCGGTCTGCTCGTCGCTGAACTGCTGGTTGATGCGGAAGCCGAGCCCTGTGTAGAACTCCTTCGACGCGGTCAGGTCGGTCACCGGCAGGTTGACGAAGATCATGCGGTCCATCGGGGGTCCCTTTCTCGTGGGCGGCACGCGCGGCGGCGATGCCACGCACGACCAGGTAGACCCGAAAAGCCGGCAGAACTCGTCGGGGGAAGGGGATAACTTCCTCCGGTGACCCCTCCAGCGACTACAGCCACGACCGACGAGGCCTTCCTGGCTCTGGTGGAGCCGATGCGCCGAGAGCTCACCGTGCACTGCTACCGAATGCTCGGCTCGGTGCACGAGGCCGAGGATCTGGTGCAGGAGACGTACATCCGGGCCTGGCGCGCCTACCACGGGTTCGAGGAGCGTTCCTCGGTCCGCACCTGGATGTACCGGATCGCCACCAACGTGTGTCTCACCGCCCTCGAGCGCAACCAGCGCCGCCCGTTGCCCACCGGCCTCGGCCAGCCCAACTCCGATCCCAACGGGGCGCTGGTCGAGCGCCCCGAGCTGCCCTGGCTGGAGCCGCTGCCGGACTCGATGGTTTGGGGCAGCTCGGATCCTGACCCGTTGGAGTCGGCGGTCACCAGGGAGAGCGTGCGGCTCGCCTTCGTCGCGGCCCTGCAACACCTGACGGCCCAGCAGCGGGCCGTGGTCATCCTGCGGGACGTGCTCGCCTGGCGGGCCACCGAGGTGGCGTCCGCGCTGGACATCACCGTCGCCGCCGTCAACAGCACCCTGCAGCGCGCCCGCGCCCAGCTGGCCCGCCAGCGGGGGAACGAGCAGGCCGAACTCGCCCGGGACGACCAGCGCGCCAAGGAGCTGCTGGGTCGGTACCTGGACGCGTTCGAGCGGTACGACGTGCCGCTGATCGTCGAGCTGCTCACCGAGGACGCGGTGTGGGAGATGCCGCCGTTCACCGGTTGGTACCTCGGCCGGTCCGACATCGGCACGCTGATGAGCGACAAGTGCCCGGCCGAGGTGGCCGGCGACATGCGCTTCCGGTGGAGCTCGGCGAACGGCCAGCCGGTGCTTGCGGTGTACATGCGCGCGGAGGACGGTCTGCACCGGGCCTTTCAACTGCAGCAGCTCACCCTCACCGAGGCCGGCGTCTCGCACGTCGCCTGCTACTTCGACACCGGGCTGTTCCAGGTGTTCGGCCTGCCCGAGGTGCTGGAGCCGGCGGACAGCAACGGGCGCTAGCCGGGGCGCTGGGCTCCGGTGAGCTAAAGCGGAGCCGGGCTAGGGCAGGCCGGGCACTCCGGCGCGCTGGGCCAGCTCGATCACCAGGTCGCCGACCAACCACCAGCCGCCCAGCGCCACCGCGCCCAGCCCGATCAACGCGAACAGGCCGACCCACAGCCCGGGCGGCAGCCCGGTGAGCCGGGCCAGCTGGTCGGCGTCGGAATCCAGCGGATAGTCGCGGCGGCGCACCTGCCAGCGGCGGCCCCGGCCGAGCTCGTGCACCGCACGCAGCCCACCGAACAACAGGAACCAGGCCACCACGGCACAGAACGCGTGCTGGGCCGGCGGCGAGCCGTACCAGGCCACCACGCCGACCAGCGCCCCGGTGAGCACGACGGCCAGCCCGCCGAACCAGTTCCGCACGTACAGCAGGGTGATCACCAGCAGCGCGACCGCCAGCCACAGCAGTGGGCGGGTCCAGCCCAGCGTGACCAGGCCGGCCGCGCCCACCCCGAGCAGCGAGGGGGCCAGATAGCCGGCCAGCGCGGTGAACACCATGCCCGGTCCGCTGGGCCGACCCACCGAGACGGTCACCCCGGAGGTGTCGGAGTGCAGCCGGATACCGGACAGCCGCCGCCCGGTGAGCACCGCCACCAGCGCGTGTCCACCTTCGTGGGCGATCGTCACCACGGTGCGGGATACCCGCCACAAGCCACGGGGACCGACTACCAGCAGCGCCGCGATCGGGGCCAGCAGCGGGAAGAGTTGTTCCGGCACGCGCTACCTGGCGCGGTGCGCGGTGTCGGTCGGCATACCCCCCAGTTTGCCAGCACCGTCACCGCGCCGAGCGGGCCCGCCGGACGAGCGGCCGCAGCAACGGCACCGCCAGCAGCAGCGCGATCACCACGTACACCGTGACCGACACCGGGGTGGACACCAACGTGGCCGGGTCGCCGTCGGCAATCTGCAGCGCCCGGCGCAGCTGCAGCTCCGCGTCCGGGCCGAGGATCACCCCGAGGATGGTGGGCAGCACCGGCAGCCCGTAGCGGCGCATCAGGAACCCGACCCCGCCGATCGCCAGCAGCACCAGCAGGTCGACCGGCTGGCCGCTGACCGCGTAGGCGCCGACGCAGGCGAAGAACAGGATGCCGGCGTAGAGGTAGGGCCGGGGAATCCGCAGCAGCTTCGCCCACACCGGGGCCAGCGGCAGGTTCAGCACCAGCAGCAGCACCAGCCCGATGAACAGGCTCGCGATCAGCGTCCAGACCAGGGTCGACTCACGCTGGAACAGCAGCGGCCCGGGCTGGATACCGAACTGCTGGAACGCCGCGAGCATCACCGCCGCGGTCGCCGTGGTGGGCAGCCCGAGGGTGAGCATCGTGGTCAGGGTGCCGGCGGAGGACGCGCTGGCCGCCGACTCCGGCCCGGCCACGCCCTCGATCGCACCGGAGCCGAACTCGGATCGGCGCCCGGAGAGCCGCCGCTCGGTGACGTAGGAGAGGAACGTCGGAATCTCCGCCCCGCCGGCCGGGATCGACCCGAGCGGGAACCCGATCAGCGAGCCGCGCAGCCACGGCCGCCAGGTGCGGCGCAGGTCGTCGCGCCCCAGCCACGGGTTGCCCACCGGGATGGCAGCGGGCGGCCGCCGGCGCAGGTGGGCGGCCACCCAGAGCGCCTCCCCCACCGCGAACAGGCCGACCGCGACGATCACCACGTCGATGCCGTCGGCGAGCTGGGGCACCCCGAAGGTGAGCCGCTGCGCGCCGGTCAGCGGGTCCAGCCCGACCAGTCCGATCGCCAGCCCGATGCCGAGCGCGGCGAACCCGCGCACCCGCGAGCTGCCCAGCACGGTGGTCACCGCGGCGAACGCCAGCACCATGACCGCGAAGTAGTCCGGCGCGCCGAGGTCCACCGCCACCGACGCGACCAGCGGCGCCAGCAACACGAGCAGGGTAGTGCCGATCATCCCGCCGACGAAGTGCCCGATGGCGGCGGCCGCGAGCGCCTGCGGGCCGCGCCCGGACCGGGCCATCGGGTTGCCCTCCATCGCGGTGACCACCGCGGCGCTCTCGCCCGGGGTGTTCAGCAGGATCGAGGTGGTCGAGCCGCCGAACATGGCACCGAAGTAGACACCGGCGAACAGGATGAACGCACCGGTCGGGTCGAACGCGTAGGTCACCGGCAGCAGCAGGGCCACCGCCATCGCGGCACCGATCCCGGGCAGCACGCCGATCGCGGTGCCCAGCAGCACCCCGACCGCGGCGAAGAGCAGGTTCGTCGGGGTCAGCGCGTGGCCGAATCCGTCCATCAGCGAGCTCAGCGAGTTGGCCAGCGAGTTCATCGCAGCACCCCCATCAGCGGGCCACCGGGCAGGTCCACGCCGAGCAGCGAGTCGAACAGAATCCAGGTGGCCAGCGAGACGCCGGCCGCGATCAGCGGGTCCTTCGGGATGTGCCGGGAGCCGAGCGCGTAGCTGGCGCCCCAGAACAGCACCGTGCCCGCGATCGGCCAGCCGACCAGCGGGATGAGCGCCGCCGTGGCCACCAGCACGCCGGCCAGCATGCCCAGCGTCCGGACGTCCGGCGGGGTGGACAGGTCGATGTCCTCACCCACCTCGGCCTCGCCGTGCCCACCGCGCAGCACGTCCGCGGTGAGCCACGCCGCCAGCACGACCAGCCCGATGCCGACCACCAGCGGCACCGCGTGTGGCCCCAGCGGGTCGGAGTCGCTGCCACCTCGGGTCTCCAGGGCGGTGTTCGCGAGCACCAGCAGACCGACCACCAGGAGCAACAGCGAGATGCCCAGCTCTGAGTGGCTCCGCAGCCAGGACCGCTTCCGGATCGGCTGCTCGGTGAGTGTGCTGCTCGGTTCCTTGATCGTCATGACGTCAACCCCAGCTCTCGCAGTACGCCGGCGACCCGCTCGTTCTCGCTGAGCAGGAAGGCGCGGAAGTCGGCGGCGGGCAGGTAGGCGTCCTGCCAGCCGTTGCGTTGCAGTGCCTCGGACCACTCCGGGGTGGTGCGCAGCCGGCTGAACGCGCTGACCAGCTCCTGGGTGCTCTCCTCGGACAGGCCAGGCGGCGCGACCATGCCCCGCCAGTTGGTGAAGGCGACGTCGATGCCGGACTCGCGCAGCGTCGGCACGTCCAGCCCGGGCACCCGCTCGGCGGCGGTGACCGCCAGCACCCGCAGCTCACCGGCCTTGGCCTGGTCGGCGAACTCGCTGAGCCCGGACACCCCGAAAGCGATCTTGTTGCCCAGCACGGCCGCGAGCAGCTCGCCGCCGCCGTCGTAGGGGATGTAGTTGACCTGGCGGGGCGGCAGTCCGATCGCCTTGGCGGTGAGCATCGGCGCGAGGTGGTCCGGCCCGCCCGGCGAGGACCCGCCGCCGACCGGCAGCCCGCCCGGGTTGGCCTTCCACGCGGCGACCAGCTCACCGATCGTGTGGTACGGCGAGTCCTTGTCCACCACGATGATCTCGGTCTCCTCCGTCAACCGGGCGATCGGCGTGGTGTCCGCCAGGGTGGCCGGCGAGGAGTTCGTGTAGACGCTGCCGACCACGCCCAACCCCATCGACATGACCAGCCGGTCGTTGCCGCTCTCGTTCACGGTGCGACCGAGGCCGACGGTGCCGCCCGCGCCGGGCAGGTTGAACACCTCCACCACGCCGCTCACGCCGCTCTTCTCCATCGCCTTGGCGGCGGTGCGCGCGGTGATGTCGTAACCACCGCCGGGCGCGTTGGGCACCAGCATCCGCAGGCCGCGCAGCTGGCCGCCGTCCTGGTTCCCGCTGAGCGCCCCGATCAGGGGCGGCACCAGCAACAGCGCGACGATCGCCGCCGCGATGGCGAGCATGGACCGGTTCCGCATGGCGTCCTCTCCGATGAGGTGCTGGATTCCGAACAGGATGCCCACGCTCGCCGGCCGCGTCTGCTTTTCTCCGCAATGGTCGTTGTGGTCGTTTCGGTCACACCCGTGGGCGTCTGCCGGGCTACGCTGCTCGGCGTGACTGCCACCGGGCGGCGCGGGCAACGGCGCTCGCTGGCCCGCCAGTTCCTCGGCTGGCAGCTCGGCATCGTTGTGCTGCTGCTGGTCGCGGTGGCCGGGCTCGCGCTGGTCCAGTCCAACGCGGCGTTCCAGGACACCCAGGGCCGGCGGATGCTCACCCTCGCCGAGGACGTCGCCGCCACCGACGCGGTCCGCCAGGCGCTGACCAGCGGCCGCTACGGTCCGCTGCCGGTCGTCGCGATCAGTGCGCGGAACGTCTCCGGCGCCGACCAGATCGTCATCGTCGACGCCGACCGGGTGGTGCGCGCCTCACCCGACCCGGACCTGGTGGGCGCCCCGCTGGCTCCCGCTGGCAGTACCCCAACCAGCGACGTGCCGACCGGGGCCGGGCTGAGTGGGCATTCCTCGATCTACTACCCGGACTGGCGCACGGTGGTCGCCGAGGTTCCGGTGATCAGTGACCGGAGCGCGGTGATCGGGACGGTGGCCGCGCAGGTCCGGGCGCCGTCGCTGCTCACCGGGATCGCCGAGGCGCCCGCGCAGACGGCGGCGCTGCTCGCGGTGGCGCTGGTGCTTGGCGTGGTCGGCTCGCTGCTGCTGGCCCGGCGGGTGCGCAGGCAGACGCTCGGGCTGGAGCCGGCGGAGATCGTCGAGCTGGTGCAGCGGCGCGAGGCCATGCTGCTCGGAGTGAAGGAGGGCGTGGTCGGGCTGGACGCGGAGCACCGGATCACGCTGCTCAACCCGGCCGCCCGCCAGCTGCTCGAGCTCCCGGAGGCCGAGCCCGGGGCTCGGGTGGACTCCCTCGGCCTGGACCGGCGGCTGTGCGACGTGCTGACCGGCCGCGTTGACGGGGAGGACCAGGTTGTGCTGCGCGGTACCCGGGTGCTGGTGCTCAACCGGATGCCGGTGGGGGTGGCCGGTGAGCCGGTCGGGGCCGTGGTCACCCTGCGCGACCGCACCGAGCTGGCCCTGCTCGAGCACCGGCTGGACACCTCGCGGCACCTCACCGACACGCTGCGCGCGCAGGCCCACGAGTTCACCAACCGGCTGCACACCATCGCCGGCCTCACCGAGCTGGGCGAGTACGACGAGGTCCGGCGGTTCGTGGCCGGCCTGGTGACCTCGTCCGACGCCTGGCGGACCGACGTGACCTCCCGGGTCAGGGACGCCGCCTGTGCCGCGCTGCTGGTCGCGAAGGCCAGCCTGGCCGGCGAACGAGGCGTCGAGCTGCAGCTGACCGACGACTCCGCGCTGCCCTCGGTGCCCCCGGACCGGGACCCGGTGCTGTCCACCGACCTGGTCACCGTGCTGGGCAACCTGGTGGACAACGCGCTGGACGCGGTGACCGCGGCGCCCGCCGGGCCGCGCTGGGTGCGGGTGGAGCTGGGCACCGAGCGGGAGCCCGGCACCGGGCGGGACGTGGTGCGGGTGACGGTGGCCGACTCAGGCCCCGGGGTGGCCGCCGGCCTGGTCGAGACGGTCTTCCAGCGGGGGTTCAGCACCAAGGCCACGGAGCGCGGCGACGGGGTGCCCGGCCGCGGTCTCGGGCTGGCGCTCGCCCGCCAGGTGTGCCTGCGCCGGGGCGGCTCGCTGACCGTCCGGGAGGGCGCCGGAGCGGTGTTCACCGCGCTGCTCCCGGTGGCCGGCCCGGCGCCGGGCGTGGTGCTCGACCCGCCGTCCGAGGCAGTGTCCGATATCAGGCCCGGCCCGGCGAAGGACTCGGTGTCCAGCGGAGGGTCGGCCTGATGCGGGTGTTGGTGGTCGACGACGACTTCATGGTGGCCAAGGTGCACAGCGGCTACGTCCACCGGATCCCGGGCTGCGAGGTGGTCGGCGTCGCCCACCTCGGCGCGGACGCGGTGGAGCTGGCCCGCCGGCTGCGCCCCGACCTGGTGCTGCTCGACGTGTACCTGCCCGACATGTCCGGCCTTGACGTGCTGCGCCAGCTGCGCACCGGCGCGGCCGACGACCCGTTCGTGCTGGTCATCACCGCCGCCGAGGACTCCGAGACGGTCGCCGCCGCGCTGCACGGCGGGGCGATGCACTACCTGGTCAAGCCGTTCGACTCGGCGGCGCTGCGGGCGCAGGTGGGCCGAGTGCGGCAGGTGCGCAGCCAGCTGGCCGGGTTGCACCGGACCGGCGGCGGCGAGCTCGTCCAGGGCGCCATCGACCGTATCTTCGGCGCCGGCAACAGCCCCCTGCCCAAGGGCCTGACCAGGCCGACCGCCGAGCTGGTGGCGCGGGTGCTGCGGGCCCACGACGGTGACCTGTCCGCCGCCGAGTGCGCCGAGCGGGCCGAGCTGTCCCGGGTGAGCGCACGCCGATACCTCGAGCACTTCGCGGCCAACGGGACGGTCACCGTCCGGCTGCGCTACGGCGGCACCGGCCGTCCCGAGCGGCGATACCGGTGGGCGCCCGCGCAGCGGCCGTCGGATGTCTAGTCCACCGGGCATGTGCGGGTGTGAACGGTTTCTTTGGGACGGCCTCGGCGCGGGTGGGTTGACCTCTATGGTTGCCGACTATGACGGGGGAAGTGGGTCTTGGTCAGCGGGCGCTGTCCGGGGCGCGGTCGGCTCCGGAGCAGGCGCTGGCCGGTTCGCTGGACGCCCTTGGCCTGCAGGTGAACCGGGACAACGTGCTCCAGGTGCGTAACGCATTGAAGGCGGAGTGGGTCCGACTGAGCGACTTGATGGTGTACCACGGGCCGATGCTGCATGTCGGTGAGTGCGGACCTGATCCGGTGTCGGGGCCGGCCGCTGAACTGTTTAACGACAAGGTCAAGGCGCTCGCTGATCAGTGCAATGGCTATGTCCAAGCCCTGGGCGCGTCCGCGGACATGCTGGAGCAGACCGCGCGGGCCTATGGCTACGCCGAGGACCAGATTGAGGCCTCGTTCACGGCGTTCCAGGACAGCCATCCGAGCGGGGCGCCACGGTGACCGGGAACAAGGTCCATCTCGCGGTCGCGCCGTTTGTCGCGGCGCTGGTCATCGTGCTGGCCGGCTGCGGCGCCGAGACGTCGCCGGCGTCCGCGGGCAGCAGTGTTGCGGCACCCGCGCCGACGCCGTCCAACTCGCCGTTGCCGCCTCGGCCGGCGGAGCTGCGGCTCAATGCGGTCGATCCCTGCGCGTTGCTCACCACCGCGCAGCAAGGTCAACTTGGCGTCAAGGCAGCCCTCAGTGGCAACGATGGCGATGAGCTGGGGAGTGCCGCGTGCTTGTGGGGCAACAACGGAGGCAAGCCGGACAACAGGTGGGTCGCACGCTTGATCGTCAAGCGGAGTGCTGACTATGCGTTGGGCAGCACCACGGGTGTGCAGGTGGTCCAGGTCGACGGCTTCTCCGCTGTGCAGACCGCGGCGCCGTACCAGGATCCGAACACCAACTGCGTCCTGGTGGTCGATGTCGCCCAGGGTCAGAGCCTCGGTGTGCAGTACCTGAACCTGGCCGGCGACTACCCCGGGATCAGCCACGACATGGCCTGTCAGCTCGACCGCAAGGCCGCCGAGCTGATGGTGCGGAACTTGCGCGCGCTGGCCCGCTGAGCGGCGCGAGATTGGTCGTCGAGTGGCAAGTCAGTCCGGTTCGATCTTGGCCAAACCGGACTGGGTTGCCACTCGACGGGGGTTCGGTCGAGGTAGCTAGTCCGCCCGGCCGGTGACCGCCAGCCCGACGCCGAGCCCCACCATGGTCAGCCCCCCGGTGCCGCCGAGCACACGCAGCCGCCCCGGTGAGCGGGCGAACCAGTCCCGGGCGGTGCCGGCGGCCAGCCCCCACAGCCCATCCAGCAGCCCGGCGATCAGCACGAAGGCCAACCCGAGGACGGCCAGTTGCACCGGCACGTTGCCCCGGTGCGGGTCGATGAACTGGGGCAGCACGGCGACGTAGAACACCAGCGCCTTCGGGTTGGTCACGCCGACCACGATGCCCTGCAGGAACACATGCCGTCCGCCGCCGGTCGGCGTCGAGGTGTGCATCAGGTCCGCCAGCTGGCCGCGCTCGCGGAAGGTACGCACGCCGAGGTAGATCAGGTATGCGGCGCCGGCGAGCTTGATCACCGTGAAGACCAGCAACGAGCGCTCCACCACGCTGCCCAGGCCGAACGCGACCAACAGCACCAGGATCGCCGAGCCGGTGGAGTTGCCCGTGACGGTGCCCAGCGCGGACCGCCGCCCGTGCGCCAGCGCCCGGCTCACCACGAACACCACCGTTGGCCCGGGGATGAGCACCAGTACGACACAGGCCAGGACGAACGCGACGAGGTGGTCCGTGGGCAGCATGCGGTCACGCTAACCAGGCGTGGGGCCCCGCCGCACGTGTGTTTCCGCCGCCGGCCCCGGTCATCCGCCGCCGTAGAACACCCGCTCCACCACGGCCCTGGCCCGCCGGGTGACCCGGCGGTACTCGTCGATGAACTCCCCTGGATCGCCACCGGCGGGGTAGCCCATCGCCCTGGCCACCGCGGCCAGCTCCCGGCCCGACCCGGGCAGCTGGTCGGCCGGCTTGCCGCGCACCACGGTGACCGCGTTGCGCGCCCTGGTGGCCATCGTCCAACCGGCGGCCAGCGCGTCCGCGTCCGCCCTGGTCAGCAAGCCGGCCTCGACGCATTCCCGCAGCCCGTCCAGGGTGGAGGTGGTGCGCAGCTCGGGCACATCGGCCGCGTGCCGCAGCTGCAGCAGCTGGACGGTCCACTCCACGTCGGCCAGCCCCCCGTGGCCCAGCTTGGTGTGGGTGGCGCGATCCGCTCCCCGGGGTAGCCGCTCGGCATCCACCCGCGCCTTGATCCGACGGATCTCGGTCACCTTGGCCGGCTCCAACCCGCCGGGCGGGTAGCGGATCGGCTCGATCATCTCGAGGAACCGCTCCCCCAGGTCGGCGTCCCCGCCCAGCGGTCGAGCGCGCAGCAATGCCTGCGCCTCCCACGGCTCGGCCCACTTGGCGTAGTAGGCGCGGTAGGACTCGCAGGTGCGCACCAGCGGGCCGTTGCGCCCCTCCGGCCGCAGGTCGGCGTCCACCACCAGCGCCGGGTCCGGGCTCGGCGCGCCGAGCAGCCTGCGCACCTGCTCGGCCACCGCGGTGGACCAACGCACCGCCTCGTGCTCGGTCGCCCCGTCGATCCGCTCACAGACGAACAGCACGTCGGCGTCCGAGCCGTAGCCCAGCTCGGCACCCCCCAGCCGACCCATGCCGATCACCGCAAGCCGGGCGCGCGGCTCGCCGGGCTGCGCCCTGATCACCGCGTCCAGCGAGGAGCGCAGCACGGCGGCCCAGACCTCGCTCAGCGCGGCGCACACCTGGCCGACGGGCATCAGCCCGAGCAGGTCGGCGAAGGCCACCCGGAGCATTTCGTGCCGGCGCAGGGAGCGGGCCGCCTGGGTGGCGGCCACCGGGTCGGAGTACCGGCCGACGGCGGCACGCAGCGACGCGGACACCTCCGCCGGATCACGGGTGACCAGCTCGGCCCGGTCCGAGGTATCGGCCAACAGCCGCATCACCTCCGGGGCCCGCACCAGCAGGTCGGGCACCAGCGCGGAGGTGCCCAGCACCTGCATCAGCCGCTGGGCAACCGCCCCCTCGTCCCGCAACAGCCCCAGGTACCAGGTGCCGGCCAGTGCCTCGGACACCCTCCGGTAGGCCAGCAGCCCGCGATCCGGGTCGGCGGTGTCGGCGAGCTGCTCCAGCAGCACCGGCAGCAGGGTGCGCTGGATGGCCGCCGCCCGGGACACCCCGCCGGTCAGCGCCCGAATGTGGGTCAGGGCTCCCTCCGGCGACGCCCAGCCCAACGCGGCCAGCCGGCGGGCCGCCGACTTCTCCGTCAACCGCAGGTCCTCGCCGGGGATGTGGGACACGGCCAGCAGCAGCGGGCGGTAGAACAGCTTCTCGTGCAGCCGGCGGACCCGGCGGGTGTGGTTCCGCCATTCGGCCAGCAGCACCCCGACCGCGTCCCGCTTGCCGTCCGGGCGCAGCTTGGCGGCCCTGGCCAGCCGGCGCAGGTCCGCAGTGTCCGACTCCGGCGGCAGCAGGTGGGTGCGGCGCAGCCGGGCCAGCTGCAGCCGGTGTTCCAGCAGCCGCAGGAACCGGTAGGACGCGGCCAGGTTGGCGGCGTCGTCCCTGCCCACGTAACCTCCGGCACCCAGGGCGGCCAGCGCGCCGAGGGTGGAGAAGTACCGGATCTCCGGGTCGGCCCTGCCGTGCACCAGCTGCAGCAACTGGACCGCGAACTCCACGTCCCGCAGCCCGCCCCGGCCCAGCTTCAGCTCCCGGTCTGCGTGCTCCGGGCGGATGTGCCGCTCGACCCGGCGGCGCATGGCCTGGACCTCGGTGACGAAGTCGTCCCGGTCGGCGGCGTTCCACACCATCGGCGTGACCGCCTCGGCGTACGCCGCGCCCAGCTCCGGGTCTCCGGCCACCGGCCTGGCCTTGAGCAGCGCCTGGAACTCCCAGGTCTTGGCCCACCGCCGGTAGTAGTTCAGGTGCCCCTCCAGGGTCCGCACCAGTGCGCCCTGCCGTCCCTCCGGGCGCAGGTTGGCGTCCACCGGGAAACAGGCCTCCCCGGCCACCCGCATCATCGTCGAGGCGAGCCGGGTGGTGGTGCTGTCCGCCGGCTCGGCAACGAAGATCACGTCCACGTCGCTGACGTAGTTCAGCTCGTGCCCGCCGCACTTGCCCATGCCGATCACGGCCAGCCTCGGCGTTTGCTGCTCGCCGCTCGAAGCACCCTCGCCCGAAGCACCCACGCTCGAGGCACCGTTGCCGTTGCCGTTGCCGTTGCGGTGACCATTCGCGGCGTCCGGATCTTTCGCGGCACGGGCGCCGTTCCCGTTGCCATTCGCCGTCTCGGACCCGTTCCCGGGGGCGCTGGGCGGGGCCTCCGGGAGGACCTCGGCCACCGCGACCGCCAGTGCCGCGCCCAGGGCGGCGCAGGCGAGGTCGGCGAGCTGCGCGGTGACCAGCTCGATGGACAGCACCGGCAGCGCCGGCTCGGCCACCGCCCCCAGGTCCGCGGCCGCGATCTCCAGCAACTCGTCCCGGTACGCATCCCGCAGCGCGGTGATCGCCTCGGCGCCGGTGACCGAGGCGCGCGCCCCGCCCGGGGCTCCTGGCGGCGGAGTTCCCGGCTCCATCACGCAGGCCACCGCGCGCAGCAGCGTCGCGGACCGGGCCGCCAGGTCCGGCAACCGGTCCGGGGTGAGTGCCCGGTCCGAGGTCAGCGTCCGCCACTGCTTCGGCCGGGTCACCAGATGATCGCCCAGCGCGGTGGAGGCGCCCAGCA
>DATHIT010000127.1:0-2985 GCA_035489915.1 Pseudonocardia sp.
CTGACCAGCACGGCGGCCGAGCGCACCCAGCGGCTGCTGCTCGATCGCACCGCCGCGCTGGACCGGTTCGCGGTGCTCGCCCAGCGGGGTGCGCTGACCGGCGACCTCACCGCCGTGGCCGGTGAAGCCGAGGCCTACGCCCAGCTCTACCGGGAAGGCGTGCTGGTGCTGGACCAGCACCGGCGGCCCACCGTGGTCGCCGGGGAAATCGCCCCGGACGACCCGGCGATCAAACCGCTGATCGACGGAGCGCTGCGCAACGAGCCCGGCCAGCCGCTGCCCCAGCTGCGCCCGTGGTCGCGGGGCCAGGTGGTGCTCACCCGCCCGATCGGCACCGATACCCACATCAGCGGGGTGGTCGCGCTGCGCGTCTCGGTCGCCGCCGCGGCCGCCGACGTCGCCCGGCTCTGGCTGCTGGTCCTGCTCGGCGCGGTGACCGCCGCCGTGGGTTTCCTGCTGCTGGCTCTGGTGTTGGCCCGGTGGGTGCTGCGCCCGCTCGCCCAGTTGGAACGGGGCCTGCTCGCGGTGGCCGCCGGCCGGCAGGGCACCCACGTTCCGGGCCGTGGCGGGCCGCCCGAGCTGCGCACCCTCGCCGCGTCGTTCAACCGGATGTCCGACGCGGTGGTGGCGGCGGCGGACAAGGAACGCCAGCTCGTCGCGGACGCCTCCCACCAGCTGCGCAACCCGATGGCCGCGCTGCGGCTGCGGGTGGACTCGCTGGCCCCCTCGGTGGCGGAGCACGCCCAGCCCGGGTACCAGTCGCTGGCCACCGAGGTGGAACGGCTGGAAGCACTGCTCGACGGGCTGCTCGCGCTGGCCGCGGCGGACGAGGCGGCCGCCCACCCCGAGCCGCGCGAGCCGGTCGCGTGCTGGCCGGCCGAGGTGGTGTCCGCTCGGTTGGACGCCTGGCGCCCCGCCGCGGGCAAGGCGAACGTGCGGCTGATGGCGCAGCCGCCCCCGGAACACGACACGATCGGCCCGGCCGGCTGCGCGGAGTCCGAGCTTGCGCAGATCCTGGACGTGCTGCTGGACAACGCGATCCGCTACGCCGGGCCGGAGGCGACCGTGCGGGTACGCGCCGAGCCGGGGCAGGACTCGGTGCGACTGATCGTCGAGGACACCGGTCCCGGGCTGTCCGAGCAGGACCGGGCGAAGGCCACCCTGCGGTTCTGGCGGTCCGGCAAAGACGGCGGGAGCGGCGGGACCGGCCTCGGCCTGGCGATCGCGGAGCGCCTGGTCACCGCCAGGGCGGGCACCCTGCGGATCCTGCCCGGCGAACCGACCGGGCTGGCCGTGCACGTCGTGCTGCCCCGCCCCGAGCCCGGCACGGACCTCGAATGACCACCCTCACCCGGCGCGGTCTGCTCGGCGCGCTGGCCCTCGGGTTGACCGCCACCGCCTGCGGCAACCAGGGCTACACCGGCCCGGCCCGAGGGCTGACCATCGCCGCCGGAGAGCTCGGCGGGTTCTACATCGAGTTCGCCGAGCTGCTGGCCGCCGAGATCCGGGCCGAACAGCCGAGGCTGCACGCCACCGCGGTCCGCACCGAGGGAAGCCTGGACAACCTGCGGCTGCTGGCCGAGGGCAAGGCCGACCTGGCGCTGGCCCTCGGCGACGCCGCCCAGGCGCGCGCCGGCACGGGCGGCCTACCAGGGGAACCGGCGCCTGCTCCGGTGCCGATGCTGGCCATCGGCCGGGTGTACGAGAACTACCTGCAGCTCGTCGTCCGGGCGGACAGCGCCATCGCCGGGCTGGCCGATCTCGCCGGTCGCACCGCCTCCCTCGGCGCGAGCGGTTCCGGGGCGGAGTTGACCGGCGAGCGCCTGCTGGCCGCCGCCGGACTCGGCGAAGGGAGCGGACGGCCGCCGGTGCGGGTGCAGCACCGGCAGCTCGCCGACGCCGTGGCCGCGTTGGAGGCCGGCGATATCGACACGCTGCTCTGGTCCGGTGGGGTGCCCACCCCGGCGCTGGCCGCGCTCGCCGCCCGCCGCCCGATCCGGCTGCTCCCACTGGACAGCGCCATCCCCGCGCTGCGCGCCAGGTTCGGGCCGGTCTACGAAGCCACCACGGTGCCCGCCGACGCGTACGGCCCGGCGGCCCCGGTGGCCACCCTCGGCGTGGCCAACCTGCTGGTCTGCCACCCGAACGCCGACCCCGCGCTGACCGCCACGGTCGCCCGGGTCCTGGTCACCCACGCCGCCCGCCTGGTACCCCAGCAGGCGTTGGGCACCCAGTTCCTCGACCCGCGCAGCCTCATCGTCACCGCCGGCATCCCCCTGCACCCCGCGGCCATCACCGCCTACCGCGCCCTACACGGTTAGCGCGTGCCTGGCGTGGTCGGCGTTCATCGACATCGACGTCACGGCTGCCGGCAGGCGCTGAAACGACCCTCACGTCGATCTCGACGCCGGCGCACATCCGTTCGCGGCTGGCGCAGACCCACCGCGGGTCGCACAGAGCGTGCACGGGCGGGCTGCATGGGCTGCTCGCGGTCTGTGCGGGGCAGGAGCGGCACGCCGGAGATCAACGTAACCGGGGTCCGATTTTCGCTGGCGGTGTGACGGACCGGCGCTAGTGTGATCTTTGGCCAGGTGTGAAGTTGAGAACTGATGGCGCCAGCACGCTGCCGGCCGGCGGTAAGGGCTTGTTGGGCCGGTTCATTACCGGCCAGTATTGGCCAGGGGCACAGCCAGGGGGGTCCGGCAGGTGGAGTCTGTTCATTCGGTCACAGCGCTCGATGAGGTTCTACCGCTCGATGGGAAGGTCGGTGAGCAGGAGGCACTCGGCGTCAATCATCTGACCTATCAGCTCGCCAAGGCCGAGCATCTGCTCGAGCAGCGGCTGGATCATGCGCTCGGTGAGGTGGGGCTGACCTTGCGGCAGTTCACCGTGCTCGCCCATGTCGCCCGGGCGCCGGGGATGAGTAGGGCCGATGTGGCCCGCCTGCTGCTCACCACGCCGCAGGCGGTGGGCGGCCTGGTGCAG
>DATHIT010000128.1:0-3827 GCA_035489915.1 Pseudonocardia sp.
GGTGGCATTGCCGACCGACCAGACCACGGCGTCCCACCCGGTCACCGGGAACGGATCGGCCGCCGCGTCGTACTCCACCAGGCCGACCAACTGGCGCAGCTGGGTCAGGTCGAGCTCCGCCAGCCGCTCCTGGCTGGTGAGTGTTTGATCAATACTCACGAACGGCCTCCTCGGGTCACCTTGATCAGCTCGGTAGGGCTGTCCGGACCAGCACACCGGACGGGCTGGTCATGCGCAACAACGACCTCAGGAGCTATCTCACCTGCTCATCTTGCCGAGCAGGCGCACCTCGGAGCTGTACATCTTGACTAGAAGTGGCTCTCGGTCACCGTTGCTCCGGCGGCCGGACAGGCGGCCGGTCTCGATGGCCCGTTCGGGCCAACCGTGGCGCGCGAGGACCTCGGAACCAGCCGCCAAATGTGTGATGATCAGCACAATCTCCGACGCGCCAACCACCGTATTCACCGAGGAGTACCCATGGCGATCGACCGCATCATCGAGCACAACAAACGCAACGGGTTCGGCAGCCTGTGTGCCGGCGGGCTGCGGATGGACTCATTCCCGATGCGCCTGTTCCGCAAGGGCAACAAAAAGTTCTGGAACCCCGAGGACATCGACTTCTCCCGGGACGCCGAGGACTTCGCGGCGATGAACGACGACGAGAAGCTGATGACCGGCTCGCTGGCGGCCCGCTTCATGGCCGGCGAGGAGTCGGTGACCCAGGACATTCAGCCGTTCATGCACGCGATGGCGGCCGAGGGCCGGCTGGCCGACGAGGCCTATCTGGCCCAGTTCGCGTTCGAGGAGGCCAAGCACATGCAGGGCTTCCGGCTCTGGTTCGACGCGATCGGGCTGACCGGCGACCTGCACGAGTACGCCGAGTACGGCCCGGCCTACGACACCATCTTCAAGGTGGAGCAGCCGAAGGCGATGTACGCGCTGATGGACGACCCGTCGCCGGCGGCCCAGGTGCGCGCCTCGGTCACCTACAACCACATCGTCGAAGGCTGCCTGGCGCTGACCGGCTACTTCGCCTGGGCCAAGGTGTGCAACAGCCGCAATCTGCTGCCCGGCATGCAGAAGCTGATCAAGCACATCGGTGATGACGAGCGCCGCCACATGGCCTGGGGCACCTTCACCTGCCGCCGGCACGTGGCCGCCAGCGACGCCAACTGGACAGCGGTCGAGCAGCAGATGGGCGCGCTGATGGAACCGGCGCTCGCGCTCACCAACGAGATCTACGCGCGGTTCGAGGGCCGGCCGGCACCGTTCGGCGTCGATCCCGAGGAGATGCAGCAGTACGCCACCGACAAGCTCACCCGGCGGCTGGAGTCCATCCAGGGCGCCCGGGGCCGGCCGCCCCAGGAGATCGATGAGGACTACTCGCCGATGGAGCTGGAAGACCGCTTCGGCGAGGAGGACGCCAAGACGCATCAGGAGGCCCTGGTCAGCGCGAGCTAGCGCACCTGGGACCAGCACTCGGATTGGCGCTGGACGAAACCTCCCCGGCCCCTCCGGCGGCCGCGCCCCCTTCGCGCGGCCGCCGCAGTGGGTCTGGCGGTGGGCAAATTGTGACTCTAGAGTCCTTTTGGTCTTGTATATAGATACGAGGAGTTTTCTAAGACTACTCTGGAGTGTGTGAGCATCGCGGCCGCACCGGACACCCGCCGCAGTCAGGGTTGGGTGCTGCCCCTGTCGGTCCTGATCGTGGGCAGCTTCATGTCGGTGCTGGACACCAGCATCGTCAACGTCGCGGTGCCGAAGATCCAGATTGAGCTGAACGCGTCGGCCGACGACGTGGAATGGATCGTCACCGGCTACACCCTGGCCCTGGGCATCGTGGTGCCGCTGACCGGCTGGCTCGGCATGCGCATCGGCCAGACCAGGCTCTACATCCTGTCCATGGTCGGCTTCGCCGCCGCGTCAGCGCTGTGCGGCATGGCGTGGAACCTGGACAGCATGATCGTCTTCCGGATCATCCAGGCCATCCCGGGCGGCATCCTGCCGGTGGTCACGATGACCATGCTCTACCAGATCGTGCCGCCGGAGAAGATCGGCGCCGCGATGGGCATCTACGGGCTTGGCGTGGTCGTCGCCCCGGCCGTCGGCCCGACCCTGGGCGGCTACCTGGTCGAGTACATCGACTGGCGGCTGATCTTCTACATCAACGTGCCGATCGGCATCCTGGGCACCATTGCCGCGCTCGTCGTGTTCCCCCGGATCAACCCGACCAGCTGGCCCAAGTTCGACCTCTGGGGTTTCGTCACCATCGCCTACGGCCTGTTCGCCATGCTGCTGGCCTTCTCCGAGGGCCAGGACTGGGGCTGGACCGGCTACCGGATCATGGGCCTGTTCGTCTCCAGCGCGCTGAGCCTGGCGCTGTTCGTGGTCATCGAGCTGGAAGTGGCGAACCCGCTGATCGACCTTCGCATCTTCAAGAGCTTCGCCTACACCCTCTCGCTGATCCTGCTCGGCGTGGCGATGACCGGCCTGTTCACCACCCTGTACTTCATCCCGCAGTTCCTGCAGAACGTGCAGGGCTTGCAGGCACTGGACGCGGGTCTGGTGCTGGTTCCCTCGGCGGTCGTGCTTGTCGTGCTGATGCCGATCGCCGGGCGCCTCTACGACGTGCTGGGCCCTCGGATTCCGGTGGCGGTCGGGCTGGCGGTGATGGCCTACGGTTCGTACCTGCTGGCCGGGCTCACCCCGAATACCCCGAGGGCCGACATCGAGCTGTGGACCGCGATCCGCAACGTCGGCACCGGGCTGGCCATGATGCCGATCATCACCGCCGGCGTCTCGTCGCTGCCCAGGATATTGACCTCGTCCGGCAGTGGGATGAACAACGTGATGCAGCGGGTGGCCTCCAGCGTCGCGATCGCCGTGTTCGGCAGCCTGAACGCGACCGCGGCCGCCCAGCTGATGGTCGATCGAGGCTCGCTGCTGGACAGCGGCGCCGCCGCACTGCCCGAGGTCAGCGCGGCCTCCGCGCAGGGTGCACCCGGCCTGTTGGGCATCTATCAGCAGCTCTCCATGAGCGTTACCACCCAGACCTACGACAACGGGTTCTACATCGTCGCGCTGATGAGCGCTGGTGGCGCGGTGCTGGCCCTGCTGCTGCGCTCCGGCAAGGCGAAGGGGCCGAGCGAGCCGGTGCACGTCGAGGTCTGAGCGACCCGGTCAGCTGGGCAGCCGATCAGCCGGAACGGTGAGCGCCCGCTCCACCCGGTCCAGGTCGGAAGCCAGCGCCAGCAGCCAGCCCCACGCGTCCAGGGCGCGCAACGCCGCGTATGGCTCGGCGGCGAAGCGGGCGTTCAACGGATGTGTCCGCAGCCGCCCCACCAGCACAGCTGACCCACAATTCGACGCACGCCGCGCGGCGATCGCTTCCGCCACCTCGAGGTAGCCGGTCGCCACATCCCGTGCCGCGTCGTCGATCCGGTCCGTGACTTCCGGCCACGGCAGCGGATCGGTCTCCGGATGCCGGCTGGTCAACACCTTGGCGTCGCCGGCGATGCGGTGCACCACGCTCAGCACGGCGAGCCAGTCCACGTCCCCGCCCCTCGGCCCGCCCGGCTCGGACCGGTACTGGCTGTAGGTGTTTTCGAAAAGCGCGGCCAGATGGTCGGTGCGCGGCTTGCCGGTGGGCTGCCTTGCCACCCCGCTCAGCATGTCCACAGTTCCGACCACGTCGTCCGCGCCGGCGCGCAGGGCGGCCTCGGCAATCCGCCTGATCTCTCCGGTGCCGCCGCGCGGCCACACCGCCGCGCCGATCGCGGTTCCGATCAGCCCTCCGGCCACCACGTCGAGCAGCCGGTACCCGGCCA
>DATHIT010000129.1:0-3436 GCA_035489915.1 Pseudonocardia sp.
GCCGCGGTGGGCGGGGCTCTCGGGTCGCCGACCACCAGGGCGACCGGGAGCTCACCCAGTCGCTCGTCGGGCACACCGAGCACCGCGACCTCGCGGACCGACGGGTCGGCGGCCAGCGCGGCCTCGACCTCCTCGGGGACCACGTTGAACCCGCCGCGGATGATGATGTTCTTCAGCCGGCCGGTCAGGTAGAGGTAGCCGTCCTCGTCCAGCCGACCGACGTCACCGGTGCGCAGCCAGCCCTGCTCGTCCAGCGGGCTGTCCGCCGCCGCGCCCAGGTAGCCGGCGGTGGCCGAGCGGCTGCGCACCCGGATCTCGCCCTCCTCGCCGGGCACCGCCTCGGTCCCGGCGGGGGTCACCAGCCGCAGCTCCACGCCAGGCAACGGGCGGCCCACCGAACCCGGGCGCCGGCGGCCGGCCAGCACGTCCCGGGCGCTCTCGATGGAGATGCCACCGAACGCCTCGGTCTGCCCGTACGCCTGCAGTACCGGCACCCCGAACCGGGCCTCGAACTCCGCCCGCAGTGCCGAGGTGAGCGGCGCGGTGCCCGAGGAGACGTAGCGCACCGCACCGAGGTCCTCCCCCGGCTCGAGCACGTCCAGCAGGATGCGCAGCATGGCCGGGTTGATGGTCAGGTTGTCGATGCGGTGCCGGTCCAGCAACCGCTTGGCGGCGCGGCCGTCGAACTTGCGCAGCAGCGCCACCGACCGGCCGACGTAGAGCGCGAACAGCAGCCGGACCACACCGGCGGTGTGCGACAGCGGGTTGGCGATCAGGTTCGGCGGCTTACCCGGGTCGGCCAACGGGGTCGGGTTGGTGTCCCGGCGGAACGCCGACACGGTGGCCCGCAGGTTCGACCAGGCATTGTCGTGGGTGAGCACGACGCCCTTGGGCTCGCCGGTGGACCCGGAGGTGAGCAGCACCAGCGCCGGCTGACCACCGACATCCTCGGCCGGCGGCCGGTAGCCACCCGAACCGGCCGACAGCGGGCCCTCACCTGCCGCACCGCCGTCCGACCCGTCCGGGTCATCAGACGGGGTGAACCGGTCGAACGCCACCACCGGCACAGGGACCACGCCCGGCAGCGCCGCCGGGTCCTCCGGGCCGCACACCACCGCGGTGGCCCCCATCGCCGCGACCACCCGGGCCACCTCCTCGGCCGGGGCGGCCGGGTGCATCACGACGGCCGCCGCCCGCCGGCACCACACCGCGCACATGGCCGGCAGGAACCGCTCGTCGTTGCCCACCCGCACGACTACCCGCTCACCCGGCGCCACCCCCGCCAGACGGCCGGTGAGCTCGGCGGCGGCCCCGGCCAGCCGGGCGTAGCTCCACGGCCCGTCGTCCTCCACGTGCAGGAATCCCCGGTCCGGCTGCTCGGCCAACCGCCAGGCCAGCAGTTGGGCCAGCGACCCCGTCGGCGCCCTCTCCACCACCCGAACCCCTCCTTCCTCGGACCCTGTGAGTGGTATTGGTCGCTATAGCGACCAATACCACTCACGGGTTCAGCCGGCGTGGTACTTGATGGTCTTGAGCTGGGTGTATTCGTCGAGCCCTTCGGCGCCGTTCTCCCGGCCCAGCCCGGACCGGGCTCGGCCGCCGAACGGGACGTCCGGGTTGGTGTAGCCGGGTCCGCCGTTGATGTCGACGGTGCCGGTGCGCAGTCGGCAGGCCAGCTCGAACGCGCGTCCGGCGTCCCGGGACACCAGGTGGCCGGCCAGCCCGTAGGCGCTGTCGTTGGCGAGCTCGACCGCCTCGGCTTCGGTGTCGAACCCGATCACCACCGCGACCGGGCCGAAGATCTCCTGCTGGGCCACCGGCCAGGTGTTCCGCACCCCGGTGAGCACGGTGGGCCGGTAGTAGAACCCGCCGGCCGGGACGCTGCCCTCGGCGGGGCGCGCGCCGCCGGTGAGCACATCGGCGCCGTCGCGCACCGCGCGCTCGACATGCCCGGCCACCCGGTCCACGGCGGCCGCCCGGATGAGCGGGCCCATCCCGGTGGCCGGGTCGCGCGGGGCACCGACCAGCACGCCGTCCAGCATGCCGCGCAGCTGGGCCAGGTACCCGGGCAGCACCGAGCTGTGCACCAGGTGCCGGGTGGCGAGCACACAACCCTGGCCGGCGTGCGTGGTGACGTTCGCCGCGCCGATCCGGGCGGCCAGCTCCAGGTCGGCGTCCGCGCACACCACCAGCGCCGACTTGCCGCCCAGCTCGAGCAGCACCTTGGTGACCCGGGGCGCGGCGGCGGCCAGGATCTGGGCGCCGACGGTGTCCGAGCCGGTGAAGCTGATCAGGTCGACCCGGCGGTCCCCGGTCAGCGCCGCCCCTGTGTCCGCCCCGCCGGTGAGCACGTTGAACACCCCGGCGGGCAGCTCGGCGCGCTCGGCGGCCTCGGCCAGCAGCAGCGCGGAGTACGGGGTGAACGGGGACGGCTTGAGCACCACCGCGTTGCCGGCGGCCAGCGCCGGGCCGAGCTTCATCACGTTCTCCAGCAGCGGGAAGTTGTACGGCGTGATCGCCGCGACCACCCCGTACGGCTCCCGGCGGACCGCCCAGCCACCCAGCGTCGCCGGGCCGCCGAGGCGGGCGGTGACCACGGGCGCCCTGGCCGTCAACTCGGGGCGCCGGGCCGCCTCCGCCCAGTACTCCAGGTGCCGCAGCGGCAGCCCGACCTGCTGCCCCTGGGCCAGCCGCAGCGGGCAGCCGGTCTCGGCGACCACCACGTCGAGCAGCCGGTCGGCCATCCCGGTGAGCACCTCGTGCAGCCGGTACAGCGCCTCACTGCGAGCCCGTGGGGTGGCGTCCGCCCAGGTCCCGGCGTCTGCGGCGGCACGGGCGGCGGCCAGCGCGGCGGCCACGTCGGCCGGGCCGGCGTCCGGCACGGTGCCCAGCGGCCGCCCGGTGGACGGGTCCAGCACGGTCTCCGAACCCGCCCCGGACGCCTCCCGCCAGCGACCGCCGATGTACAGGGCCGCGCGCGGCAGCACCCCCCGGGCGAGGTCGGGCAGCGTATCGGTCACGAGGTCGATTCTCGGGCCCACGGACCGTTCTCCGGTTCCGGCATGCCGGGCAGCAGGCCGTGGTCGGCGGGTGGCGCGGGGAACTCCGGCAGCCCGCGCTCGCGGGAGGGCAGCCGCACCCGGATGTCGCCGCGCGCGGTCTTCTCGTCGAGCTGGTTGGTGCACTGCACGGTGCACACCACCTCGGGCCACTCACCGGAGGTGTCGATCCCGGTGACCGAGCCGGTGATCCTGGTCAGGTCGCCCAGCACGTTGAACCCGGTGATCCGGTCGTCCACCGCGACCAGGATGGCGTCGTCGCCCATCCAGTCGGTGACCACCTGCATCATCCACGCGTTGCGCAGCATGCCGTAGTCGTAGGCGCGGCGGGCGCCCACCGAGCGGGCGTACTCGTCGTCCCAGTGCACCCGCATCGC
>DATHIT010000130.1:0-7586 GCA_035489915.1 Pseudonocardia sp.
CTCGCACGTGCACCTGTCCAACGCCGAGCTGGTGCCGGCCGCGCTGTCCGCCGGCGTGACCACCGTCGTCGGGATGGGCATCGGCGGCGTGTGGGACGTCGGCGCCAACCCCCGGTACAACCTGCACACGCTGATCGAGTCGTGGGCGCACACGCCGGTGAACGCCGCCTTCCTGGCCAGGGGCTCGTCCACGTCGACGGACCTGCTGGAGCAGTCCGTACTCGCCGGCTGCGGCGGCTACAAGATCCACGAGGACTGGGGCGCCACGCCGCCGGTGATCGACACGTGTCTCGCCGTCGCGGAGCAGACCGACCTGCCGGTGGCGCTGCACACCGACACGCTCAACGAGTCGGGTTTCCTCGCCGACACCCTCTCCGCCGTCGACGGCCGGACCGTGCACGCCTACCACGTGGAGGGTGGCGGCGGGCACCCCGACCTGCTGTCCATCGTGTCCCGGCCGAACGTGCTGACCAGCTCGACCACGCCGACCCTGCCGCTCACCCCGGCCACGGTCGCCGAGCTGGGCCCGATGACGCTGACCGTGCACCGCGGCCACGCGCACCTGCCCAGCGACGCCGGCATCGCGGCCAGCCGGATCCGCGAGCACGCCATCTCGGCGGAGAACTGGCTGCACGACCAGGGCGCGATCAGCATCGTCAACTCCGACTCGCTGGGCATGGGCCGGATCGGCGAGACCGCCCGACGCACCTGGCAGCTGGCCCACGTGCAGGCCACCCTGGCCGGCGAAACCGGGCCGGAGGTCAACAACAACGCACGCGTGCTGCGCTACCTGGCCAAGCTGACACACAACCCGGCGGTGGCGCACGGCCTGGCCGCACATGTGGGCAGCATCCAGACCGGCAAGCTGGCCGACCTGGTGCTCTGGCAGCCCGCCTGGTTCGGCGCCCAGCCGGAGATGGTGATCAAGTCCGGGTTCGTGGCCTGGGGCAACGTGGGCTCCGGCTCCGGCTCCACCCGGCTCACCCAGCCGCGCCGGATGCTGCCGTTCTACGGCGGGATGGGCACCGCGCCGGCCCGGCTGGCCCACGTGTTCGTCTCCGAGCACGCCCGCACCGCCGAGCTGCCGACCGGCCGCCGCTACTCGCCGATCTCCGACAGCAGGGGCCTGACCTGCGCGGACATGCTGTACAACACGGCCACCCCCCGGGTGGAGGTCGCGCCCGAGCCGGTACCGGTGCGGGTGGACGGCCGGGAGATCGCGCTGCACCACTCGACCGCCCTGCCGCTGACCCGCCTACACCACCTGGGATGAGCACGTGAGCTTCGAAGTGGACCTGTTGCTGCGCAACGCATCGATCCTGACCATGGACGACCAGCGGCCGAGCGCGCACACGCTGGCCGTGCACCACGGCCGGGTCTTCGCACTCGACGAGGCGGGCCTGCGCGGCCGGCTCGAGATCGACGCGCAGGGCGCCACGGTGGTGCCCGGCTTCGGCGACGCGCACAACCACATGGCCTGGTTCGGGCAGAGCCTGTCCTCGGTCGACCTGCGCGGACTCGACGCGCTGAGCGAGCTCTACGACCGGATCGCGGAACGGGCGCAGACGCTGCCGCCCGATGCGTTCGTGATGGGCGCGGGCTACGACGACACCGCGATCGGCGGCCACCCGCACCGGCGCGCCCTGGACAAGGCCTCCGGTGGCCGGCCGGTGGTGCTGCGGCACCGCTCCGGGCACGTCACCACGGTGAACAGCCCGGTGCTGGAGCGGCTCGGGGTGCTGGACGGCTCGGCCGAGGTGCCCACCGGCGGCGTGGTGGTCCGCGACGAGCACGGCGACCCCACCGGCACGCTGGAGGAGCAGGCGCAGAACCTGGTCAACCCGCTGCTGGTGCCCTACCCGACCGGCGAGCTGGTCGAGGCGATCGGGCGGGCGTCCGCGATCTACGCCGCCGAGGGGCTGACCCACGTCACCGAGTGCGGCATCGGCGGCGGCTGGGTGGGCCGCACCCCGGTGGAGCTGGCCGCCTACCAGCGCGCCCGGGACGCCGGCACGCTCACCGTCCGGGTGCAGTTGATGCCGGTGGCCGACGCGCTGCACCCGCTCGCCGCGCACCCCGAGGACGACCTCAACCGAGGCCTGGACCTGGGCCTGTGCACCGGCTTCGGCGACGACCGGCTGCGCATCGGCCCGATGAAGATCTTCATGGACGGCTCGCTGGTGGCCCGCACGGCGGCCATGCTGGCGCCGTTCTGCGACCGGCACAGCCACGGCTACCTGCAGGACGACCCCGAGCTGCTACGCACCCAGATCGTGGACGCGCACGCCTCCGGGTGGCGGGTGGCCGCGCACGCCATCGGGGACGCGGCGATCGATCTGGCCCTGGACATCTTCGCCGAGGCCCAGCGCCGGCACCCCCGACCGGACGCCCGGCCCCGCATCGAGCACGCCGCGGTGACCAATCCCGCGCAGATCGCCCGGATGGCCGAGCTTGGGGTGACCCCGGTGCCGCAGGCCCGGTTCCTCTACGAACTCGGCGACACCATGGCGGCCGCCATCGGCCCGGACCGCGCCGACGGGCTGTACCGGCACGGCGCCTTCCTGCGCGCCGGGCTGCGGGTGCCGGGCAGCTCGGACCGCCCGGTGGCCACCGGCGCGCCGCTGCTCGGCATGCAGTCCATGGTGCAGCGGTTGACCAGCGGCGGCGCGGTGCTCGGACCGGACGAGCGGGTGGACGCGCTCACCGCGCTGCGCGCCTACACCACCGACGCCGCCTGGATCGCCGGCGAGGAGCACACCCGGGGCACCCTCACCCCGGGCAAGCTGGCCGACTTCGTGCTGCTCGGCGACGACATCACCACCATCCCCGCCGACCGGATCGGCACCACCGAAGTAGTCGCCACCTTCCTCGGCGGCACCTGCGTACACGGACCCCGTGAGTGGCAAGTGGTCCTCTAGGACCACTTGCCACTCACGGCCTCTGAGCTGGGAGAACACATGACAACACCGGCCGCACCGGTCCGGGTGACCGACGCCGAGGCCCGGAAGGTGGCGTTCGGCGCGTTCGTCGGCACCGCCCTGGAGTGGTACGACTTCTTCCTCTACGGAACCGCCGCCTCGCTGGTGTTCAACCGGCTGTTCTTCACCAGCGGGGACCCGGTGGTGGCCACCCTGGGCGCGTTCGCCTCGTTCGCGGTCGGCTTCGCGGCCAGGCCGATCGGGGCGGTCATCTTCGGCCACCTCGGCGACCGGATCGGCCGACGCCGCTGCCTGATCATGACGGTCACCATGATCGGCGTGGTCACCGGCGTGATCGGGCTGCTGCCCAGCTACTTCTCCATCGGGGTCGCCGCGCCGGTGCTGCTCACCCTGCTGCGGCTGCTGCAGGGCGTCGCGGTGGGCGGTGAGTGGGGCGGCGCGGTGACCCTCGCGGTCGAGCACGCCCCCATCGAACGGCGCGGGCGGTACGCGGCGATGCCACAGATCGGCTCGCCGATCGGCACCCTGCTGTCCTCCGGCGCGTTCCTCGCCGTGTCCACCCTGCCGCAGGCCAGCTTCGACTCCTGGGGTTGGCGGCTGCCCTTCCTGGCCGCCTTCCCGCTGCTCTACATCGCGCTGTGGCTGCGCCGGCGGGTCGGCGAGTCACCGCTGTTCGAGCAGTTGCTGGAGGAGGACGAGCTGGCCAGCTCGCCGGTGCGCGACGTGGTGCGGCGGACGTTCCCGCAGCTGCTGGTCGGCGCCTGCGCCTGCTTCCTCGGGGTGGGCGGCTTCTACCTGGCCACCACGTTCGTGATCAGCTACGGCGTCGGCACGCTGCACCTGCCCCGGTCGTTGATGCTGACCGCCACGCTGGTCGCGGCGGTGGTGGAGATCGCCGTGCTGGTGGTGGGCGGCCGGCTAGCCGATCGGTTCGGCGCGGCTCGGATCACCGTGGCCGGCGGGTTGATCTCCGCGTTGGTCGCGTTCCCGATGTTCTGGCTGATCGACACCCGGGCTTCGGCGCTGGTTGTGGTCGGCGTGACGCTCGGAGTGGCCTGCCTGTCCATCCCGTACGCGGTGTCCGGGCCGCTGCTGGCCGACCTGTTCCCGGCCCAGCTGCGCTACAGCGGGATCGCCCTTTCCTCCAACACCGCCGGCTTCGTCAGCGGTTTCGTGCCGCTGCTGGCCACCGCGGTGCTGGCCGGGACCGGCGGCGGTTCCTGGTCGGCCGCGCTGATGCTGATCGTGATCGCGCTGATCACCACCCTGGGAGGGTTGCTCGCGCCCCGACTGTCGCTTGGCCACGACGAGGTCCGCACCGATGACCCAGCGAACGAGCAGGCCCATGGCTGAGCGGACCGCCAAGACAGCCGGCGCGGCGATCGTGGCGCAGCTGGAGACCCTCGGCGTGCAGCGGGCGTACCTGGTGCCCGGGGAGAGTTACCTGGAGGTACTCGACGCACTGCACGACAGCCCGATCCACACCGTGGTGTGCCGGCAGGAGGGCGGCGCCGGGTTCATGGCGCTGGCCGAGGCCCGGCTGACCCGGACGCCCGGGGTGGTGATGGTGACCCGAGGCCCCGGCGCGGCCAACGCGGCGATTGCCGTGCACACCGCATGGCAGGACGCCATCCCGCTGGTACTGCTGGTCGGGCTGATTCCGGTGGCCGACCGGGACCGCGAGGCGTTCCAGGAGTTCTCCCTGACCGGGTGGTTCGGCTCCACCGCCAAGCGGGTGCTCACCATCGAACATCCGGATCGGGCGGCGGCCCAGCTGGCCGAGGCGTTCGCCGTCGCGGCCGCCGGCCGGCCGGGGCCGGTGGTCGTCGGGCTGCCGGAGGACGTACTGGTGCACACCACGTCGGTCCCGCTGGAGCCGGTCCGCTCCCCCGGCGCGGGCGCGGTCTCGGCGGCGCAGTCCGACGCGCTGTACGCGCTGCTGGACGCGGCCCGGCGGCCCTTGGTGATCGTCGGCGGGTCTCGGTGGAGCACCGGGGCGGCCGCCGAGCTGACCGGCTGGGCCGAGCGGCACGGGCTCCCGGTGGCCACCGAGTGGCGCGCCCAGGACATCGTGGCCCACGACAGCCCGGCCTACGTGGGCTGGCTGGGCTACGGGCAGGACCCGGTGCTGGCCGACGCGCTGGACACCGCGGACCTGCTGCTGTTCGTCGGCACCGGCTACGGCGACGTGCTCTCCGACGGCTACCGCCTGGGCTCCCCGGACGCGGTCACCGCGGTGGTCGACCCGGACCCCGAGCTGCGTGGCCACCAGCGCCGGGTGGACCTGCACCTGCTCGCCTCTCCCGGCGCGTTCGTCGAGGCGGTCTGCCACGCCGTGCCGGGCGGCGAGCCGGACCCGGACTGGACGAAGCGGCTGCGCGCGGCGCAACGGCGGTTCAGCACGCCTGGCGCCGATCCGGGCGGGGACGCGGTCGACCTGGACACCGCGATGGCGCTGCTCGCCGAGCGGCTGACCCGGGACGCGATCGTCACCTACGGCGCCGGCAACCACGCGCTGTGGGCGCAACGGTTCCTGCCGCACCACGGCCCCGGGACGCTGCTCGCCCCGCGCAACGGCGCAATGGGTGTCGGGGTGCCGGCGGCGGTGGCCGCGTCGCTGGTCCACCCAGAGCGGCGGGTCGTCTCGATCGCCGGCGACGGCTGCTTCCTGATGAACGGCCAGGAGCTGGCCACCGCCGTCGCGTACGGCGCCGCCCCGGTGATCCTGGTGGTGGACAACGGCCAGTACGGCACGATCCGGGACCACCAGGAGCGCGCGCATCCCGGCCGGGTCAGCGGCACCGCCCTGGTCAACCCCGACTTCGCGGCCTTCGCCCAGTCGTTCGGCGCATACGGCGAGCGCGTCTCACACACCGCCGACCTGCCAGCGGCACTGGACCGCGCGCTCAACGCCGGCCGCGCCGCCGTCCTGCACCTGGACGTCGACCCCGACGTGCTCCACCCCCGCGGCGTGGCCTGAAGAGGAGCGCGCACAGACGTCACGCGGCGTCGAGCAGGGCCTGGCCGGACGCGGTGAGCCGCGCTGGGCCCGGCCCGGACCCGGCGGCCGCGATGAGCCCGGCAGTGGTCAACCGGACTCCGACGAACTGGTCGCAACAGCTCATGCCGTCGACGAGCAGCCCGCCGAGCTCCGCGGACAGCTCGCAGCGCCCGGCCGCGACGGCCCGCAACACCGCTCGGTCCCGTGAGCTGAACGCGTCAGAAATGATCGTGGCCATGATGGCGCTCCCTCCGGTCCGGATCGGTGTCTTCAACCGGTCGTCGAAGGAGCGGAGCGGAAAACGACATCGCCGGGGCCACGGGATGTTCCGTAACGATTAAGCGCTCAGGTGCCGGTCCAGGTGGGGCGCTCGCCGGTGCCGAACAGGCGGACGCCGGTGGCGAAGTCGGCGCTGTCGTAGATCCGCCGCACCAGATCCTCCCCGGTCGGCAGGTTGGCCCGCCGCAACCGGGCGACCGCCCGCTTGGTCGCCCACATGGTGAGCGGCGCGTGCCCGAGCAGCGTCTCCACCACCTCGCCGAGCACGACGTCCACGCTCTGCTCGGCGCCGACCAGCTCGGCCACGAACCCCGCCGCGTGCGCCTGCGCCCCGGTCAGCTGGCGAGCGCGCAGCAGCAGGTCCAGGGTGCGCGCCGGCCCGAGGTGCCCGACCAGCAGCGCGTAGGTGTCCATGGACAGGCAGTTGCCGAGCGTCCGGGCGATCGGCACGCCGAACCGGGCCGACTCGGTGGCCACCCGCAGGTCGCAGGCGGCCGCCAGGGCCAAGCCGCCGCCCATGCAGTAGCCCTCGATCGCCGCCACGGTGGGGATCTCGGTGTCCTCCAGCCGGCGCACCACCCGGGTGATCCGCTCCTCGTACGCCAACCCCGCCGCGCCGTCGAACCCGGCGAACTGGGCGATGTCGGTGCCGGAGACGAACGCCTTCCCGCCGGCGCCGCGCAGCACCAGCACCCGGATGTCGTCGTCGGCGTCCGCGGTCTCGCACGCGTCGTAGAGGCCCTGGTACATGGCGAAGGTCAGGGCGTTGTGCGCCTTCGGCCGGTTGAACGTCACCCGCAGTACCGGGCCGTCCCGTTCCACGTCCAACTGATCAGTCATGCCTACAGCCAACCCGGAACCACCAACAGCAGCCAGGTGACCGGTGGCGCAATCACGACCATGGAGAAGCCCCAGGCCATCAGCCGCTTGTAGACGTAGTCGCGGCGGTCCTCCGGAGCGCTCGCCGTGACCAGCGCGCCCGAGGTGGAGAACGGGCTGGAGTCGACCACCGAGGAGGAGATGGCCAGCGCGGTGATCAGGCCGACCGGGCCGACGTAGCCGGCCAGCAGGAACGGCACCGCGAGCGGAATGAGCGCGCCCAGAATCCCGGTGGTGGAGGCGAACGCGGACACCGAGGCGCCGATGTAGCAGATCACCAGCGCGGCGAGCAGTGGGACACCGATCTTGGCCACCTGGTCGCCGAGGAAGGTGATGGTGCCGATCTCCTGCAGCAGGTTGACGTAGGTGACGATGCCGCAGATCAGCAGCACGGTGGGCCAGGCGACCTGGGCGACCGCGCCCTTGTAGGTGTGCGGCGCGAGCAGGGAGAGCAGCACGGCGGCGGTCACCGCGAGCAGGCCGACGTC
>DATHIT010000131.1:0-17898 GCA_035489915.1 Pseudonocardia sp.
ACCGACGCGGTGGCCGCAGTCGAGGAGCGGTTCCTGGCCACCCTGCCGGCCAGGCAGCGCCGCGCCTTCCGGGTGGCGGCGAGCACCCTGGGCACAGGTCCGTCGGCCGGCCCCTTCGACTCCCGCTCCGCCGCCGTCTAAACCCCGCCGCCGTCTGCGCCAGCCGCCGCTGAGCGGCGAGCCCGGCACCCCTCGAGCCCTTCTTGCGAGCGCGCATGCGCAAACCAGTTGCCTGAGTCAGTCAAATAATTGAGTGGGTGCGCAGTCGCTGGCGCTGGCGGACCGGCTGCTGGCGGATGCGACGGGATCGGTGGGCGCGGCCGCAGCCAGTTCGGACTGCGCGGCGCTGGTGACCTTGCTGGCCCATCCCGGCCCCAGCGTGGGTTGGCTGGGCGAGGTGCTCGGCCTCACCAGCTCGGGAGTGACCAGGCTGGTGGAACGGCTGGTCAAAGCCGGTTGGGTGCGGCGCACCGCGGGCCAGGACGCACGCAGCCGTCGGTTGGAGCTCACCGAGGCCGGGACGCGCCTGGCCGAGCGGGTGCTGGCCGGCCGGCACGCCGTGTTGTCCCGCGCGCTCGCCGCGCTCTCGCCGTCCGAGCAGGCCACCCTCGAAGACCTGCTGGGCAAGATGGTGGCCAGCCTTACCGACGAGCTGACCGTGGCGTTCCAGGTGTGCCGGCTGTGTGACCGGTCGGCGTGCCGTGGCAGCGGCGGCGGCTGCCCGCTGCAACACACGGTCGGCCATGACTGAGGCGCGCACGTCGGTCCGGGTGGCCCTGCGCTCCGTGGTGCCCGGCGCGGCCATGATCGCGGTGACCTTCGGGCTGGCTCGGTACGGATATGGCCTGCTGCTGCCGGAGATGCAGGCCGATCTCGGGATCGACCCGCGCGCCGTCGGCCTGATCGCCTCCGGTGCCTACGTGTCCTATCTGGTTGGCAATACCGCGGTGGTCTGGCTGATCGGACGCTTCGGGCCGAGGCCGCCGATCGCGCTGGCCGCGATCAGCGCCGCGGTGGGCATGGTGGCCATCGCCTCGGCCGACGGCCCTGGCACGCTGGCTCTGGGGGTAGTCGTCGCCGGCGCAGCGGGTGGCCTGGCGTTTCCGCCCTACGCCGACGTGGTGGCGCGGGAGGTCCCGGCGGCGCACCGGGCGGTCTCCTGGTCGGCGATCAGTTCGGGGACCGGGTGGGGTGTCGCGATGGCCGGGCCGGTGGCCATCGCCTTCGGCTCGAGCTGGCGGGTGGCCTGGCTCGTGTTCGCCGGGCTTGCCGTGGTCATCGGGATCATCGCCACGCGCGCCGCTCCGGCTCGCCGGGCCGGTGGCGGCGGCCTCCAGCCACCTCGGCTGAGCTGGTCCTGGCTGGTGTGTCCACGCTCGAGGCCGTTGCTGCTCTCGGCGGTGCTGGTGGGGGCGGGGAGCTCGGTGTGGTGGGCGTTCAGCGTCGACGCACTGCGCGCGGCCGGTCTGGGGGAGACCGAGGCCCGGATCGCCTACGCGGTGTGTGGCGTGGCTGGGATCGCCGCGTCCGCAACGGGGGTGCTCACGAACCGGATCGGCCTGCGCCGCGGTTACCTCGTCGGCTGCGTTGCGCTGGTGGTGGCGATCATGCTGCCGGGGGTGGCCGCTTCGCAGCTCGCCGCCGCGCTTGTTGGGATGGCCCTGTTCGGAGTGGCCTACAACGGTGTCGTCGCGGGTCAGGGCCTGTGGAACGCGACCGTGTTCGGCGAGCGGCCATCGGCCGGGCTCGCGGCGGTGAACACCGCGCTGACCCTCGGCATGATCGGCGGCCCCAGCGTCGCCGGCCTGGTGATCCACAGCTACGGCTACCCGGCGGCGTTCCTCGGCGCCGCGGCGGCGGTCGCCGCTGGTGCCTTCTTCGCCCCGCCCAGACCGGCCGACGAGAGCGGCTCCGCACGGGCTGCAATCGTTTGTAAGCAACCGTGCCATTGCCACCCCTAGGCCGCGCAGACCGCGTCTAAGCCGCACAGGCCCTGCACAGTCTGTGCGGGCTGCACCAGATCTGTGCCGGCGTGGCCCGGATCTCTTGCGACCCCGCCGCCGGGCGCGCTGCTCCGGTGAACTGTTGACGCTCCTTCACCCGTTCGGTAACCTACCGCAATCGATTGCAGTATCGGACTCGCAGCCCTCTTCAATTCAGGAAGCGAGTGCGAGGCACCGATCGGCAAGGGAGCGGAATGGTGCGCCTCGGGGCTCAGTACACCGATCGTCCGGCCGCGGAACCCCCGGAACCCTCGCAACCGGCGGAACCCTCAAAACCCGTGGAAGCCGCCGAATCCGCGCTGATCGAGGCAGTCGAGGTGAGTGCGGGATACGACAACCGCCGCGAGCGAACGCGGCTGATCGCGCTGCGGGATATTTCCCTCACCGTGCGACGAGGTGAGTTCCTGGCGATCGTCGGGCCGTCCGGATGTGGCAAGACCACCTTGATCAACATGATCGCCGGATTCGTCCAACCGCTCTCCGGCACCATCAAGGTGCGGGGCATGGGGGTCGACGGACCGGGCTCGGACCGCGCGATGGTATTCCAGGACTACGCCCTACTGCCGTGGCGGACCGTCGAACGGAACGTGGAATTCGCGGTGGAGAACCGGCGCGGGCGGGTGCCCAAACAGGACCGTGAGCGCCGAATCGCCGAGGCATTGGCGTTGGTGGGGTTGGCGGGTTTTGAGAGGTCTTTTCCGCACGAGCTCTCCGGCGGCATGCGCCAGCGGGTCGGAATAGCCAGGGCCCTGGTCGGTGAGCCGGAAATCCTGCTGATGGATGAACCGTTCGGCGCGGTCGATGCAATGACCCGAGAGGCCATGCAGGCTGAGCTGGAAAAGATCATTGCCAAGACCGGGCAGACGGTGCTGTTCATCACCCACTCGATCGACGAGGCGATCACCCTCGGCGATCGTATTGTGGTGATCTCCAACCGGCCCGGAACGATTCAGGAAATTATCGAGGTCAACCTGCCTCGCCCCCGGTTCGACGAGCGCAATGACGTGAGGCGGTCGGCCAGGTTCGGCGAGATCCGCGCTCACCTCTGGGGCCTGCTCAGCGGCGAGGCGCTGGGCGCGAAGTCGATATCGGGGGGGCCAGCCTGATGACGCAGGTCGTGCCGAATGGATCGAAAGCAACCCGGCCAACCCCGCAGGTCGAGACGATCACCGTCAGCAAGTTCGCGCCGTTCCGGGGCGTCGTGTTCACCGCCGTGAACCTCACGTCGTTCTTCATCCTCTGGGAGCTCATCGCGCGCGCCGGAGTAATCAACCCGCTGTTCTTCCCCAGGTCTTCGGAAGTGTTCTCCGCGCTGTACCGAGGCTTCGCCGACGGCACCATCCTGCCCGAGCTCGCGCACAGCCTCACCAACTTCCTGATCGGTTTGGCGATATCCGCGGTAATCGGCATTCCGGTCGGGCTGCTGATGGGCGCGAGCAGAATCGCGGACCTCGTGCTGAGCCCCTACGTGTGGGCGATGACGTCCTTGCCTCGCGTCGCTCTCATCCCGTTGCTGATCCTCATTCTGGGATTCGGTGACGCGATGCAGCTGACCATCATCGTGCTCTCGGCGGTGTTCCCGATCATGGTCAACTGTATGGCCGGGGTGAAAACGGTGGACCCGTCGTTGCTGCGCGCCGGACGGGTTTTCGGGACCAGCCAGTGGGAGACGTACGTCAAAATCATCCTGCCGTTCACCCTGCCATTTGTGATCTCGGGCGTTAACCAGGGAATTGCTCGAGGTCTGGTCGGGATGTTGATTGGTGAATTGCTGGGTGGCGGCGGCAATGGCCTCGGCTATCTGCTCGACCGCGCCGGCGAGCAGTTCGACGCACCGATGTTGTATGGCGTTCTGCTGCTGCTCGCGGTCATGTCGGTGAGCCTGATCCAGGCGATGCGGTGGCTCGAGGAACGCGCGGCACCGTGGCGCGACATCACCCGTACCTGATGGGAGTCGAACCAATGAACAGGTTTCCCAAACTCCTCGCGACGGTGAGCGCGTGCCTGGTGGTGGTGGGTTCGCTGGCCGGGTGCGGGGGCTCGAGCGGGAGCGCGACCACGGCCGCGCCCCTGGACGCCAGCAAGGCCAACCTGCCGAAGAGCGCTGACGACATCAACGGGACCATCGACACGAGCAAGGTGAAGAAGGACCTCGTGGTCGGCGTGGACAACCCGTACTACCTCTTCCACGAGGATATCGAAGTTGCCGCGGCCAACGGCTACTTCAAGGAGTTCGGCATAAACAGCGTCGATATAAAGACTGTCGACGATCCTTTGCCCCCACTCATCGGCGGCTCGCTGGACCTGATGCTCTACGACACGGACACCGCGATCGCGGCGGCCAAGAAGAGCAATGGCGACCTGCGGTTCCTTTCCGTGTACCTCGGCGGTGAGGCGAACATCCTGGGGGTCGCTCCGGGAATCAACACGGCGGAGGATCTCAAGGGCAAGACGATTACCGGCGGTCAGTTCGGCAGTCGTAACGATGCAATTCTGCGCGAACTGCTGCAGGCCAACGGCATCGATCCAGCCAAGGACGTCAAGATCGTCAGCACCGGTGGGCAGTCCGAAACTCGCTTCCAGGCGTTGTTGGCCGGCACCGTACAGGGCGCCAGCATCCAGCTGCGTCATGAGCTGTTGCTGCAGCAGGCGGGCGGCAAGGTGCTGTTCAAGCAGACCCGCGACGTGCCGCAGGTCGGCTGGTCGGCGGACCGGCTGCTGCGGGACAGCCCGGAGACCGCGCCCGCGTTCCTGGCCGCCACCCTGAAGGCGCGCCAGTTCATCACCAACCAAGCCAACAAAGCAACGGTCCTTGCCCTCATGCGAGGAAAGAAATACAACATCCCGCCCGCCTACGAGGACGTGTACACCCAGGAGAATTCCACGACGTACCACGTAGCCGACGGCGGATTCAAACCGGCGGACATGGACAAATTCATCGCCGACCAGATCGGCTTCAAGAACGTTCCACCGGGAACGGACTGGCATCAGTACACCTACCTGGTTCCGCTATGGCGTGCGCAAAAGGCTTTAGGGCTGCCACTCAATCCCGCACTCCAGGGGCTGTGAGGGATGGCGACGAACACCGCGCAGTCGCGCAACCTGCGACTGGTCGCCCAGCACGATCTGGACGGCAAGGGCGACGGGATGCAGGTGATGCGGCACGAGGACGTCGTGTACGTCGGGCACACCGGGACGTCCAGGGCGGGCACCTCGATCCTGGACGTGACGGATCCCCGGCGCCCGAAGCTGATCGACCAGTGGCCGGCACCGGAGCACACGCACACCCACAAGGTGCAGGTCGCGGACGGCCTGCTGCTGGTCAACCACGAGCGCTACCCCTACCGGCCCAGTACGCCACTGGGACCGCACTCGGCTGGACTGGCGGTGTACGGCCTCGCTGATCCGGGGGCGCCCGAGCTGATCGGGTTCTGGGAGTCCACCGGAAAGGGCGTCCACCGGGTCGTGTGGGAAGGCGGGCGGTTTGCCCACCTCTCGGTCACCCCGGACGGGTTCACCGACCGGATCTGGGTGATCCTCGACCTGTCCGACCCACGCCACCCGGTCGAGGCGGGCCGCTGGTGGTGGCCCGGTCAGTGGGCGGCCGGGGGCGAACAGCCGGATTGGCCGGCAGGCGAGCGGCACGCGGCACACCACGCGCTGCTCGACGGTGAGCTCGCCTATCTCGGCTACGACGACGTGAACCTGGTGGTGCTGGATATCGCCGAGCCCTCCGCACCCCGGCCGATCGGGTTCTGCCGGTGGCCGGGCGGCGCCACGCACACCTGCCTCCCGCTGCCCGGCCGGGACCTGCTCGTGGTCACCGATGAGCAGCAGCACGACGGGCCGGACGCGCCGTCCCGGCGCATCCACCTGATCGACATCGTCGACCCGGCCAACCCCCGCTACCTGTTGGCGCTGCCCGAGCCGGAAGGCGATTTCAACCGATTACCACTGCGGTACGGGCCGCACTGCCTGCACGAGAACCGGGCGGGCTCCTTCCAGAGTGACCGGCTGATCTTCGCGACCTACTTCAGCGCCGGGGTGCGGGTCTACGACCTGTGGGACCCCAGTCAGCCGAGGGAGGTCGCGCACTGGATCTCCGAGACGCCAGCCGGCCAGGCCGCACCCCAGGCCAACGACCTGTTCGTGGACCGTGACGGGCTGATCTGGGTGACCGATCGGCTGCGCGGTGGCCTGTTCGTGCTGGAAGCCGAGGGTGAGCTCGCCGCGCTGATGTAGCCCGCGTCCCTCGCACACCGATCGCCGGAGGAGCCGCCATGCCCGACGCCGAAGTGCAAGCCGCCCTTGGCCACTGGGCGCCGCGTTTCATCCAGAACGGGGTGGACTACAACGACTTCGCCCGCACCACCGGCCGGATCGAGGCGTGGCCCCAGTGGCTGCCGGAGTGGAACCGCGCCGCGGATGCCCAGGCCGAGCTCGCCAGGGAGGCGGACGAGGCCGGGCACCGGCACACCGCCGGGCACGCCTGGCGCCGGGCGGCGGTCGACCGGCACTTCGGCAAGTTCGTCTGGATGCTCGACCTCGCCCTGGCCGAGGAGGCCACGCACCGCGCGGTGCGGGAGATGCGCCTGGCCCACAGCCGGCTGGACCCGACCGCCGAGCGGCTGGAGGTGTCCATCGAGGGAGGGACCGAGTACGCCAACCTGCGTCGGCCGGTCGGGGCTGACCAGCCGAGGCCCTATGTCGTGCTGATCCCCGGACTCGACTCCACCAAGGAGGAGTTCTTCAACCTGGAGCAGGCCTTCCTGGACCGGGGGATGGCCACGGTCGCGCTGGACGGTCCGGGTCAGGGCGAGACCGGGTTGAGCATCCCGATCCGGCCGGACTACGAGGTGGCGGTGGCCCCGCTGCTGGATCTGCTGGCCGGGCGGCCCTACCTGGACCACGACCGGATCGGCATCTTCGGGGTCAGCCTGGGCGGCTACTACGCGCCTCGGGTGGCCGCGTTCGAACCTCGGGCCCGCGCGGTTGCCGGCATCAGCGGGCCCTTCTGCTTCGGCGACATGTGGGACAGCCTGCCGCCGATGACCCGGCAGACCTTCGTGGTGAAGTCCGGGGCCAGGGACGACGCGGAGGGCAAGAAACTGGCCAGCCAGCTGGATCTGGCCGGAGTGTGCGGGAAGATCGCGATTCCCGCCCTCTATGTCACCGGGCAGCGGGACCGCCTGATCCCGTGGCAGCAGACGGCGCGTCAGGCGGCGGAAACCCCGAATGGCACCTTCCTCAACCATCCGGAGGGGAACCACGGCGTCTCGAATTTGACCTACCAGTTCCGGCCACTGATCGCGGACTGGATGGCCGACCAACTCGGATAGGCCGACGCGGGCCCCTACAGCTTGGGCAGCTCCTGAGCCCAGCCGATCAGCGCCCGCGGTCCTTGTGCCAGGGGTCGTGAGTGGCGATGGTCGCTATAGCGACCATCGCCACTCACGAGGTCAGAGCGCTGTCCAGCACCGCGTAGCACTCGGTTTCCCCGGGGTCGGCCTCGACGTTGTGCCACCGGGTGATCCACTCCGGTGCGTAGTCCGGGATCTCCTTGTGCCAGATGCCGGCGGCTCCCAGGTGCCCCAGCCCCAGACGGTCACATCGCCGCCGCCGTACTCGCCCTTCGGGATCACGCTCGCGAAGTCGAAGCTCGCCCGACTGGTTTGACTCGCTCATGGGGCGCCCCTCGCTGATCACGCTGAGCGACTACCCCACGGCTCCGCGGTAACCCAAATAGAGGCGCATCAAATCTGGCCGAACTGGGTACTTAGCGATGCAAAGTGGCAAGGAGGATCCATGATTCGCATCCCGGACCCAACGACGTCGCCGTGCCGAACCTGCGGCCACCCCACCGTAATCGCCGAGTTCGCCACCGGACCGCACCGCGTGCATTGCGGAACCTACCGAGCCACCTGCCACACAGTCCGCCCCACGACGCTCCGTACCAGCAAGCGGCCCAAACGCCGTCCCCTGCGCATGCCCGACGTGGCCGCCTGACCGCCCCCGCCTGACCGCCCCAGTCCCACTTCGCATAGCGCGCCTACACCTCGCACAGTGTGTGCGGTACGCGACGTGCAGGCTGGGTATGCGAGGTGGGGCGGGTGGCCGGCCGGTGCGGTGTAGACGGCGGTGAGATGCTGGCAGCGCCATGATCGACGGAGGGATCGACGCTGATGCATCTCGACCTGAGCGGGAAGACCGCCCTGGTGACCGGGTCGACACAGGGAATCGGCCTGGCGATCGCCACCGGTCTGGCCCGGGCCGGGGCGCGGGTGGCGGTGAATGGGCGCAGCGACAAGACAGTCGACGCGGCGATTGACGAGCTGCGCGGGCAGGTTGACGGCGCCGAGGTAGTGGCGGCAGCGGCCGACGTCGCCACGCCGGAGGGCGCCGAGCGGGTGGCCGGGCTGCTGCCGGAGGTCGACATCCTGGTCAACAACCTCGGTATCTTCGAGCCGACCCCGGCGCTGGAGATCGACGACGAGCAGTGGCGCCGCTACTTCGAGGTCAACGTGCTCGCCGGGATCCGGCTGACCCGTATCTATCTGCCCGGGATGATGGCCCGCGGCGGAGGGCGGATTCAGTACATCGCGAGCGATTCGGCGGTGGTGACCCCAACTGAGATGATCCACTACGGGATGTCCAAGACGGCGTTGCTGGCGGTATCCCGCGGTTTCGCGAAGGAGGCCGCGGGTTCCGGGGTGACGGTGAACTCGGTCCTGGCCGGGCCCACGCACACCGCCGGGGTGGAGGAGTTCGTCTACCAGCTGGTGGACAAGGACCTGCCGTGGGAGCAGGCTCAGCGCGCCTTCATGCGCGAGTATCGGCCGCAGTCGCTGTTGCAGCGCCTGATCGAGCCGGAGGAGATCGCCAACATGGTGGTCTACCTCGCCTCGCCACTGGCCTCGGCCACCACCGGTGGAGCGGTGCGCGTCGACGGTGGCTACATCGACGCAATCCTTCCCTGAGGGCCCATGCCCCTGTGCCCGGCTCTGACCGGTTCAAGCCTCCGGTTCCCCCGCTTGCGGCGCCCGGTAGGTTTCGGATTTGGCAACGGGCACAGGGAGGACGGACGTGGCCGGAGGTGACGTTCCGCGCCCGGGGAAACCGGTCCGGGGCTCGGCCACCGGCCGCCCGATCATGGCGGCCCTGGACCTGCTCGGGCGTCGCTGGACGCTGCGCCTGCTGTGGGAGTTGCGGGACGGTCCACACGGGCCCCGCGCGGTGCTGGCCCGCTGCGACGGCCTGTCCTCTTCGGTGCTCTACCGCAGGCTCCGGGACCTCGAAGAGGCCGGCCTGGTGACCCGGGAACCCGAGGGCAGCTACACGCTCACCGAGCTGGGCGCCGAGCTGCGTGAAGCGATCGCCCCACTGGGTTCCTGGTCGGAGCGCTGGGCGAAGCGGTGACGGTCAGCCGCGATTGAGGCGTTGGCGTTGCGGGACCACCACGTAGCGGGGGTCCTTGGTGGACTCGACGCCGGCGTGGAACACCCCGAACCGCTGCAGTGCACTGCCGGCCAGCAGGGCCAGCCCGGAGGCGGCCGCCCCGGCGCGGCTCCGGTGCGCGAGCAGCGCCGTCCCGGCCAGCCCGGCGGCGGTCAGCACCTCGGACGCGCGTCGCAGCCGAGCCGGGTGGCCTTGCTGGTACACCTCCCGGACCAGGCCCATCCGGTGTTCCATCACCCGCGAGGCCACCAGCTCACCGGCCGCCCCGGCGAGCGCGAAAGCTCGCGCCGGACCCGCCTCCTTGAGCGGCGCGCAGAGCATGCCGAAGCCGCCGCCGCTGGCCGCCGCCGACCCGACGAAGACGAACGGCAGCTCGCCGCGGGCCTCGTTCCAGCCCGGCACCGCCGTGTGTGACAGCAGCACCGCCGTGTAGGAGGCGACGCCCGGCGCGGTAGCCGCGCTGAACAGCCCGGCGGGGCGGGACAGTGTCCGCAGCAGCCGGGCCGGCCAGCTGCGCCGCCACCGGGCCGGGATCAGCTCGGTGGCCGCGGCGGCGCCGACCCCGGGTCCGAATGCGGTCAGGATCCAGGTGCCCACGCTCATCGGCGAGGTCGGCTTGGCCACCCGCAGCATGTGGTGGAAGCGCTCCGGGCGGCCCAGGTCGGAGACCAGGAACCACATGCTGGCCAGCAGCGCGGCGAAGGAGCCCAGCCAGCTGGCCCGACGCAGCCGGGGGCGGCCGGTGAGGTCGGCGCCGGCGGCGACCACGGCCGTGCCGGCGGCCAGTCCACCGGAGAACAGGTAGGCGGCGATCTTCCACTCCCAGACCGGCGCCTTGAGCACCGGGCGGCCGTAGTAGGAGCGGAACTCCGGGTCCGGCACCACGGTCGGCTCACCGCCGCCTTCCCGCCGCCGCCCGCCCTGGAACATCTGGGCCCGCCGGCCGCCGCCGTGACCGTTTGCCGACACGGCGGCTGGCTCCCCTCGGTGCTGCCCGGTCACCGGCGCGCTCCGATCGTAGAGGCGACGAACGCGCCCACGCCGGCCAGTGCGAACGCGGCGGCCGCCGCGCCGGCCCGGCGCCACATGGCCGGCGCGTCCCTGGTCGGCACCACCGGGTCCGGCGGCAGCCCGTACACCTCCGGCTCGTCGAGCAGCAGGAAGAACGCGCCGTCCCCACCCACCCCGTCGTTCGGGTCCCGGCCGTAGAGCCGAGCCTCGGCCACGCCGAGCCCGTGCAACTGGGCCAGTCGCGCGTCGGCCCGCTCGCGCAGCTCGTCCAGCTCGCCGAACTGGATGGACTCGGTCGGGCAGGCCTTCGCGCAGGCCGGTTCCATGCCGTCGCCGAGTCGGTCGTAGCAGAGCGTGCACTTCTGTGCGCGCCCGTCGTGCTGCCGCCGGTCGATCACCCCGTACGGGCAGCCGGAGACGCAGTAGCCGCACCCGTTGCAGATGTCCTGCTGCACCACCACGGTGCCGAACTCGGTGCGGAACAGCGCCCCGGTCGGACACACATCCAGGCAGCCGGCATGGGTGCAGTGCTTGCACACGTCCGAGGCCATCAGCCAGCGGAAATCGGTGCGCGTCTCGGCACCGGTGCCGTCGCCGGGCAGGGCGAACGAGGGCATCCCCAGGTCCTCCGGACCGGCCCCGGGCCCGAGCGGGCGCGCCTGCTCCACGAACGCCACGTGCCGCCAGGAGTCCGCACCCAGCATGCCGGTGTTGTCGAATGACATGCCCAGCAGGTCGAGGCCGTCCTCTGGGACCGCGTTCCACTCCTTGCAGGCCACCTCGCAGGCCTTGCAACCGATGCAGACCGAGGTGTCGGTGAAGAAGCCGACCCGGTCCGGGTGCCCGTGGTGGCCGGCGTCGGCGGCGACGTCGTCGAGCGGCCCGGACAGCCGGTTGCGGCTGGTCATGTCGCCTCCTTCGGTGCGTCGGGGGTGTGGGCGCGCGCGGAGTGGCGTACTCCGGCGGCGGTGGCGATCCGTTTGCCGGTCTCCGTGGTGATGCCCGCGTCGGCCCGCAGCCGCTCCAGCATCTCGAGCAGCGCCGGCCCGCGCGGCCGCGGCCCAGGCCGGACGTCGCAGGTGGTGACCTTGCTCTCCTGGATGAACACGTTGGGGTCGAGGACCACGCCGAACAGGTCGTTGACCACGTCCCCGGTGACCAGGCCGCTGTGCCCCCAGTGGTAGGGCAGCCACACTTGGTGCACCACCCGCCCGTCTACCCGCAGCGGGGCCAACCGGTCGGTGACCATCACCCGCGCGTCCACCGCCGCCCGGCTGGTCACCACATGTGCCTGGCCCAGGTGGGTCAGCCCCCGCTGGCGGGCCAGCTCGGGGGAGACCTCCACGAACAGCTCGGGCTGCAGCTCGGACAGGTAGGGCAACTGGCGGCTCATCCCACCGGCGGTGTGGTGCTCGGTGAGCCGGGCCGAGGTGAGCACAAACGGGAACACCTCGGCGTGCGCCTCGGGCGGGGCCGGGTTGGACGGGTTGTCCGGCCGCCCGTACACCTTCCGGGTCGGGTTGCCCTGCTGGCCGTAGAGCGCGTTGCGGGCCGGCGACTCGTGCGGCTCGTAGTGCGTGGGCATCGGGCCGTCGATCAGCCCGTGTGGCGCGTAGAGCCAGCCCTTCCCGTCCGCCTGCATGATGAACGGGTCGTCGCCGCGCAGCCCGTCCGCGCCGCACGCACCCTCCGCTGGCACGTGGCCCGGGGGCGTGGTCTTCGGGAAGTCCGGGATGTCGTCGCCGGTCCACTCGCCCTGCTCGGCGTCCCACCAGATGAGCTTCTTACGCTCGCTCCACGGCTTGCCCTCGAGGTCGGCCGAGGCCCGGTTGTAGAGCACGCGGCGGTTCATCGGCCAGGTCCAGCCCCACTCCTTCTCGTACTGCGCCTGGTCGCCGTGCGGCTTGCGCCGGGCGGCCTGGTTGACCTCGTGGGCGTACACCCCGCTGTAGATCCAACACCCAGACGCCGTGCTGCCGTCGGACTTCAGCTCGGTGTAGTCGGTCACCGCCCGATCCGGGCCCAGCTCCACGCCACTGATCCGGCGCAGCACGTCCTCGGCCGAGGGCTCGGCCCATTCGTCCTCGCCGAGCATCCGGTAGTCCCAGGCCAGCGCGTGCACCGGCGCGTCACGGGGTTCGGTCGAGTCGGCCAGCTTCTGTCGGACCAGCCGGCCCAGGTGGTAGAAGAACCACAGCTCGGAGCGCTGGTCACCCTTGGGTTCGACGGCCTTCTCCCGCCACTGCAGCATGCGCTGGGTCTGGGTGAAGGTGCCCTCCTTCTCCACGTGCGAAGCCGCCGGGAAGAAGAACACCTCGGTCCGGCAGCGCTCCGGCGCGATCTCGCCGGTCTCGATCTCCGGGGCGTCCTTCCAGAAGGTGGCGCTCTCGATCATGGCCAGGTCGCGGACCACGAGCCAGTCCAGGTTGGCCATGCCGAGGCGCTGCAGCCTGCCGTGCGCCGAGCCCACCGCCGGGTTCTGCCCGAGCAGGAAGTAACCGAACACCGAGCCGTCGATCATGTCCATGACCGTCCGATAGGTGCCGTGGTCACCGTTGACCCGGGGCAGCCACTCGAAGCCGAAGTCGTTCTCCGCCGTGGCGGCCTCGCCGAAGTACTCCTTGAGCAGCGACACCAGGTACGCGTCGGCCCCGAACCAGTAGCCCTTCTGGCACTCGGCGCGCAGTTCGTGCATGTAGCCGGCCATGTCCGCATGGGTTGGCGCGGGCATCGGCAGGTAGCCGGGCAGCAGGTTGAACAGCGTGGGGATGTCGGTGGAGCCCTGGATGCTGGCGTGCCCGCGCAACGCGAACACCCCGCCGCCCGGGCGGCCGATGTTGCCCAGCAGCAGCTGCAGGATCGCGCCGGCCCGGATGTACTGCGTCCCGACGCTGTGCTGGGTCCACCCCACGCTGTAGACAAGTGCCGTGGTGTGGTCCCGGTTGGAGTTCGCCGTCCACGCCTCGCAGACCTCGCGGAAGCGCTCCGGCGGCGTCCCGCACGCCCGCTCGACCAGCTCCGGGGTGTAGCGGGCGAAGTGCCGCTTGAGGATCTGGAACACACACCGGGGGTGCTCCAGGCTCGGGTCCCGGATGATGTCGGATACGCCTTCGAGCGCCGCGCCGCCGGAGCCGTGCTGCAGCGGGGCCGAGGACTCCTTGTCCGGCGCCGAGCTGCGGTCCGCGTCCGACTCAGGAGGCTCGGTGTTCTGGTAGCGCCAACTGGACCGGTCGTAGCTGGCGGTCTCCGCGTCGTAACCGCTGAACAGCCCATCCAGGTCCTCGGTGTCCGCGAAGTCCTCCCGGACCAGGAACGAGGCGTTGGTGTAGGCGCGCACGTACTCGCGGAAGTCCAGCTCGTTGTTCAGCACATAGTTGATCACGCCGCCGAGGAAGGCGATGTCGGTGCCGGCACGGATCGGCACATAGGTGTCCGCCAGCGCGCTGGTGCGGGTGAACCGGGGGTCGATGTGGATCACCTTGGCGCCCCTGGCCTTCGCCTCCATCACCCACTGGAAGCCGACCGGATGGGCCTCGGCCATGTTCGAGCCCATGATGATGATGCAGTCGGAGTTGGCCAGGTCCTGCTGGTAGTCGGTGGCGCCGCCGCGCCCGAAGCTGGCCCCCAGACCGGGGACGGTGGCGGAGTGTCAAATACGGGCCTGGTTCTCGATCTGGATCGCGCCCAGCGCGGTGAACAACTTCTTGATCAGGTAGTTCTCTTCGTTGTCCAGGGTGGCGCCGCCCAGGCTGGCCAGGCCCATGGTCCGGTTCAGCGGACCGCCGTGGCGGTCGGTGTCCTGCCAGCCGCGTCGGCGGGCGTCCAGCACCCGGTCGGCGACCATGTCCATCGCGGTGTCCAGGTCCAGCTCGGTCCACTCGGTGGCGTACGGCGCGCGGTATCGGACCTTCTCCTCCCGGTGCGGCCCGGTGACCAGCTGCAGGCTGGCCGACCCCTTCGGGCACAGCCGGCCCCGGGAGATCGGCGAGTCCGGGTCGCCCTCGATCTGGATGACCTGCTCGTCCCGCACGTACACCCGCTGCCCGCAGCCGACCGCGCAGTACGGGCACACCGACTTGGCCACCCGGTCGGCCGCCGCGGTCCTCGGCCGGAGTGCGGCGGAGCGCGGGGATTCCGCAGCCACGCCACGCCCGAGCGGGTCCGGTCCGGTCAGCTGCCGGTACACCGGCCACGACCCCAGCCACCGCTGTAGACCCATACCCGTTCTCCTCATCCCTTGTTCGGGCGATCTACCCATACTCCGCAACCTCACACCTCGATGCTGCCGTTAGCTGAGGGGGGTGCCAGGAGCGCTGGGCGAGTGCGTTTGTCCGATACGTTGTCGACGGTGGTTCGAGGGGAGGCGGCCGCGGATGCTGTCGCGCGAGGACAACGAACTGATCACCCGGACCGGACCCCGGACGCCCTGCGGCGGTCTGCTCCGGGCGTACTGGCAGCCGGTCGCGCTGGTCACCGAGATGCCCGAGGAGCGGCCGGTCAAGGCGGTCCGGCTGCTCGGGGAGGACCTCGTGCTGTTCCGCGCGCCCGACGGTGGCTACGGGCTGATCGGCCGGTTCTGCGCGCACCGGGGCGTCGACCTCTCGTTCGGCCGACTCGAGCAGGGCGGCCTGCGCTGCCTCTATCACGGCTGGCTCTACGACCGGGACGGACAGTGCCTCGAGCAACCAGCCGAGCCCGAGCACAGCCGATTCCACACGAAGATCAAGCACATCGGCTATCCGTGCGCGGTGCGGAACGGAATTGTCTTCGCTTATCTCGGCGGTGGTGATCCGCCGCCTTTCCCGCACTACGACTGCTTCACCGCGCCGGACGAGTACACGTTCGCGTTCAAAGGTCTGTGGGAGTGCAACTGGCTGCAGGGCGTGGAAGGCGGAATCGACCCCAGCCACGTCTCCTTCCTGCACCGGTTCCTGCGGGACGACCCCAGGGACACCTACGGGCAGCAGTTTCGGGAGGAGGTCGAAGGCACCGGCCAGTCGCTGTCCAGCCTGGTCGCGGAGAACTTCCGGCCGGATATCGACGTCGAGCCCACCGAATACGGACTCCGGGTCTTCGCCATCCGCGAACTCGACGAGGTTCGGCGGCACGTCCGGGTCACCAACCTGTTGTTCCCGAATGCCTTTGTGGTCCCGTTCGGCAACAACAAGGTCTTCACCCAGTGGCATGTGCCGATCGACGACTTCAGCCATTACTGGTACATGATCCTCTACGACTTCGAGGAGCACACCGACAAGAAGCAGCTGCTCACCCAGCGGCTGGACGGGTGCACCCTGCCGGACTACCGCCCGCTGCGTAACCGGCACAACAACTGGGGGTTCGACGCCGCCGAGCAGGCCTCGCTGACCTACACCGGCATGGGTCTGGACATCAACGTGCACGACCAGTGGGCGGTGGAGAGCATGGGCCCGGTGCAGGATCGGACCGTGGAGCATCTGGGCGTCTCCGACCGGGCGGTCACCGCGAACCGGCGCCTGCTGCTGCGGGCGATCACCGACCACGCCGCCGGCAAGGACACCGTGGGCACCGCGCCCGGCGAGGCCGCCGCCCGCGCGCTGACCGGCCCGGAGGCGGTCGACATGATCGCGGGTGTGGACGAGTGGCCACGGCGCTGGCGGGAGCACGAGGCGGCCCGGCGGGCCCGCTCGCCCTGGGCGGCGGCACCCCGATGAAGCCCGTCGACCTGCTCGGCACCGGGGCGGGCCGCGGCGGGTTCATCGAGCACCACAGGCTGTGGGACGACGCGGAGTACGCCGCCGCGGCGCAGCTGGTCCGGGTGATCGACGAACGCCGCATCGAGCTGGTCCGGGTGGTCTTCCCCAACCAGCACGGGGTGACCGTCGGCAAAACCCTGACCAGGGAGGCGTTCAGCGCCGCGCTGCGGGACGGGGTCACCGCGCCGAGCACCCTGGTCTTCAAGGACACCTCCGGGCGCACCATCTACCCGGTGTTCGACCCGGCCGGCGCGCCCCCGGTGGCCATGGCTGGCGCGTCTGACCTGGTGTTGGTCCCGATCCCCAGCCGGTTCCGGGTGCTGCCCTGGTCGCCGCGCACCGGCTGGGTACTCTGCGACATCCGCCGGCCGGACGGCACCCGGGTGCCGTACTCAACCCGCGGCGCGCTGTGCGGGCAGCTGGATGAGCTGGCGCACCGGGGGCTGGCCTTGCGGGTCGGGCTGGAGCTGGAATTCCATGTCTTCCGCGCAGTGGACCGGCGGACCAGCCCCGGGCAGCCTGGACTGCCCGGCGAGGCGCCCGAGGTCGAGGCGCTGACCTCGGGGGCGCAGCTGCTCTCCGAGGCGGTGCTCGACTCGGTGGACGACCTGGTGCGGCTCCTGCGGGACGGGCTGGTCGCGCTGGACCTGCCGCTGCGCTCGGTGGAGGCGGAGTTCGGGCCCAGCCAGTTCGAGGTCACCTTCGAGCCGAGTGACGCGCTGCGGGCCGCCGACGACCTGGTGCTGTGCCGGGCCGCGGTGAAGCAGCTGTGCGCGCGGCACGGCTACCAGGCCACCTTCATGTCCCGCCCGCACCTGCCCGAGGTGGTGTCCAGCGGCTGGCACCTGCACCAATGCCTGCTGGACCGGGGGACCGGAGCCAACCGCTTCGTCGCCGAGCCGGGCACCGACGGCAGCCTGTCCCCGCTGGCCCGTGCTTACCTGGGTGGATTGCTCGCGCACGCCAGGGCCGCGTCGGTGTTCACCACCCCCACGGTGAACGGCTACAAGCGCTACCGCCCGTACTCGCTGGCCCCGGACCGGCTGCTGTGGGGCCAGGACAACAAGGGCGCGATGATCCGGGCGGTGGGGCTGCCCGGTGATCCGGCCACCCGGTTGGAGAACCGCTCCGGCGAACCGGCCGCCAACCCGTACCTCTACATCGCCTCGCAGATCGTCTCCGGGCTGGACGGCATCGACAAGGGGCTGGACCCGGGCCCACCGACCCTGCGGCCCTACACCGAGGACGCGGAGCGGCTCCCGGCAAGCCTGATGGAGGCGCTCGCCGCGCTGCGCGCCGACCCGGTCTTCGCCCGGGCGCTGGGTGCCGAGTTCGTCGAGTACCTGATCACCTTGAAGGAGTCGGAGGTGGAGCGCTTCCTCACCTCGGTCACCGACTGGGAGCAGCGCGAGTACTTCACCCTGTTCTGAGCTCGCCGTTCTGTCCGCGCCCTGCCGGCCAGCTGGGCAAATTGCCGCCGACCGCCCCGCACCGGCGTGCCAGACTCCGGGCATGACGGGAACCGACACGATCACGCTGGGCGCCGTGGAGCTCATCCCGGTCTTCGAGCAGCGCATCCTCTTGATCCCCCGGGACTTCGCCTTCCCGGACATCGGCCTCTTCGAGAAGAACCGGGACTGGCTGGTCCCGGACTTCTGGGACCCGGGCACTGACGAGATGGTGTGCAGCCTGCGCAG
>DATHIT010000132.1:0-6375 GCA_035489915.1 Pseudonocardia sp.
GAGCCGGAGACGCCGGTGAACACCGTCAGCCGGCGCTTCGGGAGCTCGACGCTGACGTCCTTGAGGTTGTTCACGCGCGCGCCGTGCACGCGGATCAGATCGTGGCTGTCGGCAACGTGCAGCGCAGGCGACTGCGTGTCCTGTTCGCTCCGCAAGCTCAGCGCACCTCGAAGATGCGGATCATGTTGCCCGCGGGATCGCGGAGGGCACAGTCGCGGACGCCCCACGGCTGGTCGGTCGGTTCCTGGACGACATCAGCGTCCTCGGCCCGCTGCAGCCGCTCGAAGGTACCGTCCAGATCCTTGGTGGCCAGGTTGATGCTGGCGAAGGTGCCCTTGGCCATCATCTCGGCGATGGTGCGGCGCTCGTCGTCGGTGATCCCGGGGTCGGCGGCCGGCGGATGCAGCACGATGGACGTGCCGGGCTGGTCGGCGGGGCCGACCGTGATCCAGTGCATCCCCTGGTACTCGACGTCGTTGCGGACCTCGAAGCCGAGGGTGTCGCGGTAGAAGGCCACTGAGGCGGCGGGGTCGTCGTGCGGGAGGAAGGTCTGATAGATGCTCAGGTTCATGGCGGTCACGCTAGATGCGGCTCGGGGGCCCGTGCTTCTCGATTCCTGATCGGTCTGGTCACCTGCTTCGCTACGCACGGCGGCATCCCCACCGTCGTGCGCACCGCCTGGCGCCGGTAGACGCTGGGCGGCACACCGACCAGTTCGGTGAAGCGAGTGCTGAAGGTGCCCAGCGACGAGCAGCCGACCGCGAAGCAGACTTCGGTGACGCTGAGGTCGCCACGACGCAGCAGCGCCATCGCGCGCTCGATGCGCCGCGTCATCAGGTAGCTGTACGGCGACTCGCCGTACGCCAGCCGAAACTCGCGGCTGAGGTGCCCGGCCGACATGTGCGCGCCGCGGGCGAGCGCTTCGACGTCCAGCGGCTGCGCGTACTCCCGGTCGATCCGGTCGCGGACGCGGCGCAGCCGTGCGAGGTCGCGCAGGTGCTGCGCCGCCGAGGGCCTGCTGGTCACCTGCGAGATCGTGCCACATCGCGAGGACCAGCGGCCGAGCGCTGACGCGTGAGCGCTGGTCCTCGAACAACGCCTGATCCACCCGCCGGCGGCGCTCGAGCAACGACGGGGAGAACGACCCGGTGCGTAGCTTTCGAATCCGCAACGCCAGATCACCGGCCGTCGTGGTCAGAGTGGGCCGCGATGGCCGTTGCGCCGCGCGGAGCGTTCAGCGGAACGCTGCTGACCAGGCGAAGCCACCTCTTCGATGACGTCTGCCGCATGTGCTGCTCCCCCGGCGGCCCGGAGCTCTTCGGCCGCCACGGCGCAGCGTCGACGGACCTCGTCGTCGTCCAGGGCCGCGGCGGCCCGGCGGAGCGCGTCGATGGTGACGTCGTCGGAGTCCACGACGACGCCGAGCCCGGCCGCGGCGAGCAGCGCGGCGTTGGAGAACTGGTCTACCGCTCGCGGGATCGCGATCATCGGCACCCCGTTGGCCAGCCCCTCCGAGCAGCTGCCCATGCCGGCGTGGGTCACGAACAGCGACGCCCGCCGCAAGACGGCGAGTTGCGGCACCCAGGGATGGGCCTCGACGCCGTCGGGAAGCTCCCCGAGATCAGCGGGATCGAAGTGGCCGCCGAGCGCGATCACGACGCGGCGGGTCCCATCGCCGAACGCTTCCGCGCACGCCCGGTAGAACCCCGGGTCCGCGGTGTAGGCCGAGCCCATTGAAACCAGCACGAGCGGCCGGTCCGGCTCCGGCCATCCCGCTTGGTGCGGCCGTGCGTCCAGGCAGGGGCCGACGAACGTGTAGACGTCGGGGTCGACCCGGGCGGCGTGCGGCTGGAGCGCCCTCGGGATCAGCACGACCGAGCGTGGCGGCCGACCGGTGAACGTCTCCGGGTCGAGGTCCACCCCCTGCGCGGCAAGCCAGTCCGCGAACCGCCGCAGGTAGGCCACACCACGTGGATCGTCGTGCAGCATCGCGACGACCTCGGGGTTGTCGGCCTCGTATCCCTCCCACGCCACCATCGCGGGCGAGAGCTGCACCAGCGGCACGCTCCACCGCAACGCGAGCACGCGCGCCGGGTAGCCACCGATGTCGGCGAGGAAGAGGTCCGGGCGGTCGTCGTCCAGGGCCGCGACGAGCTGTGGGGTGACATGCATCGCCTCGTCGAGGAAGAAGGCCATCCCCTCGATCGGGTCCACGGGCCAGCGCTCGGGCCCTCCGCGCGTGCCGGGCAGCACGGAGGTGGTGACCAGCGGGGTAGCGCCGGTCGAGGCAGCGGCCTCGACGAAAGGCTCGGGAACGGCGTACTGGACGCGGTGGCCGCGGGCGACGAGCTCAGTGATGACCGGCAGGTTGGGATTGACGTGGCCGTGGGCGCCGGCGGCGACCATGACGATGTGCACGGGTGACTCCCGGGTAGCAGCAGGGTAAGGGCAGCACGGACCCGACGTCGGTTGACGGCGGCGGGTCGGGATTGCTCAGCCGTAGAGCTGCTTCTGGATCACGCGGTGCACGCTAGTCGTCGGACCGGCTGGCCGCGCCCGATTATTCAGGCAAGCCCGACAGCCGGGGCCACTGGTCGTCAGCGAGCTGCTGGACGGTGCTCAGCCCCGGTGGGCGATGCCGAGTGCGTGGGCGGGAAGGTGCGCGCGGACGTAGCGCAGCCCGGCGGCGGAGGCGGCGGTGCCAGCAGCTACGACGAGCCAGGGCAGCCAGGTCGTGACTGAGAAGAGGGCGACGACTGCGGGTGCGAGTACGCCGGCGATGGTGAACGCGTATTGGAACGCGGCGAGGTATCGAGCTCGGGCGTCTGGTGGCGCGGCGGCTTCGGCCAGGGCGTTTATCCGCCCGGTCGAGACTAGCTGGGCCCCAGCAAGCAGGACTGCGCAGCCGAGGAGGTATCCAGTTCTCCACGCCGCGGGTAAGAGCACAGCGGCGGCGCTGGTCGCGCACCACAGTGCGGTCGCTATCGCGGCGATCTGCACTGCCTTGATCCGCGACCAGTGTGTGGTCCAGCGCAAGACGAGAGTGCCCATGGTGCTTCCGATGACCGTGATCAGCGCCAGGAGCGCACCGGGCAGCCAGGGTGGGCTACCCAGGACCTCTAGCGTGTAGACCGGCACCCCGACCAGGAAGAAGTCCAGTGACAGCGCGAAGAGCATCGTCACCGCGATCAGCGCCAGGTACGGGCAATCTCGCCACACTCGCGAGGCTGCGATCTCCGACGGTGGCATGGTCGGTTTGGCCAGCGCTTTGGATGATCGTCCCGGGGCGCGAAGTCCGAGCGCCAGCGCGGCGGCCGCAACCACGAAGCTGAGTGCATCCGCCGCGATGCCCCACCTATATCCCGCCGGCCCGGCCGTGCTCAGCAACGCGCCCACCACCAGCGCACCCAACGCGAATGTTGCTCCGCGCACCATCGCTACGACCGTGAATGCGCGGTCTGTTGGGCCGTCGCCGGCGGTGTCGGCGATGAGGCCGAACAATGCGCTGTAGAAGAGTTGTTGCCCTGCGCCGAGCAGGAGCGCGGCCGCAACGACGAGCAGCATGCCGTGCGCTAGCAGGTATGTTCCGACGCCCACGGCCTGCAGGAGCTGTGCGGCGATGACGACCGGCCGTGCTCCAACTCGGTCAACGAGTGAACCCGCGACCGCTGGGACAAACAAGCCTGCCAGTGTTCCGATCGTGACGGCGAGGCCTGACTGGGCCACGGTGAGCCCGACGACTTGAGTGGCATACACCAAGGTCAGAGGCAGAAACAGGCCGGAGCCAAAGTTGTCGATCCCGAACGCGATCAGTAGGGCTGCCCCTCCACCTCGCATGTCTAGCGAGGCTATCGACTCGCGTAGTGATCGTTGGGTAAGGCCAGGGCTGTTCGTACGTCGCCGCGCTCGGAGCGAGCAGACCCGCGCTATGCGGTTCCGACCGGACCCCATACACAGCTCAGCTGGCTAAGGTCGCGCCATGGTGACCGAGGCCCTGATCGGGTGGCTCCGCGCCTCTGATCCGGCGTTGCGCTGGCAGGTCGAGCGCGACCTCGTGGGCGAACCGCCCGAGGTCTGGCAGACAACGCGGGCAAGGATCGCGAACGAAGGTTTCGGTGCGCGCCTCCTCGCGCTCCAGGACCCGGACGCCCAGTGGGCGGGTGGCGCGTTCTTCCCCGCGGACTTCGACTTTCACGGTCCTGAAGCGGCCGAAGATGCCGGGCAGCCCTGGACTGCGACGACGTGGACGCTCAACTCGCTGCGGGAGTGGGGCCTCGACCCCGCTGTCCTGCGCGAGCGCCGCACGGCCGAGCTTCTCGCCGAGCACAGCCGCTGGGAGTACAACAACCTGCCGTACTGGGGCGGCGAAGTCGACTGCTGCATCAACGCCTGGACAGTCGCGAACGGTGTGTGGCTCGGCGCCGACATCACCGGCGTCGTCGACTGGTTCCTCGAGCACCGACTGCCCGACGGCGGCTGGAACTGCGAGTGGACCGAGGGCTCAAAGCGATCGTCGTTCCACTCGACGCTCAACTCCCTCACCGGACTGCTCGCCTACGACGTCGCGACCGGAGGCACGGACGCCACGCACGCTGCCCGGCGATCCGGCGAGGAGTACCTCCTGCAGCGCGGGCTCATCCGCCGTCTCTCGACAGGCGAACCAGTGGCACCGTGGGTGGACCGCTTCGCCTACCCGTTCCGCTGGTCCTACAACGTTCTCAATGCGGCCGAGTACTTCCGCCAGGCTTCACTGCTTGACGGCGCGACGCCGGACCCGCGCATGGCTGACGCGATCGAACTCATCCGTGCCGCCAGGCAGCCGAACGGCACCTGGCACCAAGCCCGCCCGCACCTCGGGCGGGTGTGGTTCGAGGTCGACGCGCCAGCGGGAGAGCCCTCCAAGTGGCTGACCCTGTTCGGGACGCGAGTGCTCGCCTGGTGGGACTAGGGCTGGGCTACGGCAGAGCCGTCAACGCGTCGGTCAACAACGCCACCAGGGCCTCGAGTTGCACGTCCGCGGAGGACGACACCTCGTCCTCCGAACCGTCCAGCGCCCGGGCGGCGAGCCCCGCCTTGCTGTCGATCAGCTCGGCGATCCTCGCGTCGATGGTCTGGGCGGCGATGATGCGCCATGCGGTGACGGGCTCCGTCTGGCCGATGCGGTGGCTGCGGTCGATGGCCTGGGTCTGCTCCGCGTCGGTCCAGGAGAGCTCGGCAAGCACGATGTTCGAGGCGACCTGCAGGTTGATTCCGACCCCGGCCGCGGTCAGGGAACAGACCGCGATCGCGACATCGGGGTCGTTCACGAACGCGTCGATCTGCTTCTGCCGAACTGTCCGCGTCTGGTCGCCTCGGATCGAGGAGAATCGGATCCCGGCCTTGGTGAAGGTCGCCTCGGCGGCGTCCATCACGTCGAGGTGCTTGGCGAAGAAGACGACCTTGCCGGCGCTGCGCGCCAGCTGGGCGGCGTAGTCGGCGGCGAGACCGGCCTTCGCCTGGCCGATGCGCCGCATCATGGCGAACACGTTCTCCCCGCCCTCGGCCTTGGTCGCCTCCTTCCGCTCCCGGGTGGCGATCCTGCGCACGAGGTCGTGGTCGATCCCCTCGACGACCGGACCGGACTTGCGGCGCGCGAGTGCGCTTTCGTACTGCGCCATCATGCGGCGGGCAAGGCTCTGCTCGGCTGCCCGGATCGACCGGCCGGCCTTCTCGTCCAGCTCGACGGGAAGGTCGGCGATCCGCCGGGCCGGGATGTCGGCCGCGACGTCGACCTTGCGGCGACGGACGATCCCGAGGTCGACCACACACTGGCGGGCGGCGGGGTAGAACCCGGCGTCGGCCGGCGTCAGCCCAGTCTCCTCCAGCACGTGCATCAGCTCGGCGAGCGGCTTCGTGTCGTCGATCCAGCCGAGGAACTGCCAGATTGCCCGGAAGTCCTCGATGTCGTTGATCAGCGGGGTCCCGGTCAGGGCCATCAGCAGGGGCCGCGCGACGCGGGACCGGATGCGCTCGGAGGCCTGCAGCACGTGCTGCGAGCGCTGAGAGGTCTTGTTCTTGATGAAGTGCGCCTCGTCGATGACCATGCCTCGGAAGCCGAGGTCGCCGATCCAGCCCACGTGGCGGTCGAGCACCTCGTAGTTGACCACGACGATGTCGGCGAAGCCGTCCATCGTGTCGCCGTCGCCGTGGATCACGGTGGCCGACCGGGTGGGGGTCCAGAGCTCGGCCTCGCGGGCCCAGTTGGTCTTGACGACGTTCGGCACGACCACGAGCAGCGGGTAGGCGTTCGCCGCCTTCGCGGCGAGCAGCGCCTGCGCCGTCTTGCCAAGGCCCGGTTCGTCGGCGAGCAGGAAACTCCGGTGCCCGGCGGCGGCC
>DATHIT010000133.1:0-2754 GCA_035489915.1 Pseudonocardia sp.
CGACGAGATGGCCACCCGGATCGTGCACGAGCTGGTCGGCGACGACACCATCCCGGTGACCATCCGGTCCACCTCGCTGTGGGGCAACAACAAGATGTACGCCACCAGCTACCGCTCCGGGCGGGTGTTCTGCATGGGCGACGCGGTGCACCGGCACCCGCCGTCGAACGGGTTGGGCTCCAACACCTCCATCCAGGACTCCTACAACCTGGCCTGGAAGCTGTCCTACGTGCTGCGCGGGCAGGCCGGCGAGGGGCTGCTGGACTCCTACGACGCCGAACGCGCCCCGATCGGCAAGCAGATCGTGCTGCGCGCAAACAAGTCCATCGAGGAGTTCGGGCCGATCTTCGAAGCGCTCGGACTGACCGACACCGGCGACCCCGAGGAGATGCGCGCCCGGATCGCCGCCCGCACCCAGAACACCCCGGAAGCCGCCGCCCAACGCGAGGCCCTGCGGGAGGCGCTGGAGCTGAAGAACTACGAGTTCAACGCGCACGGGGTGGAACTGGGCCACCGCTACGCCTCGGCGGCGATCGTGCCCGACGGCACCGAGGCGCCCGGCTTCACCCGCGACCCGGAGCTGTACTACCACCCGACAACCTGGCCGGGGGCCCGGCTGCCGCACGTCTGGCTGGCCGACCGGGCCGGGCACAAGGTGAGCACCCATGACCTGTCCGGCAAAGGCCGCTTCACGCTGCTCACCGGGATCGCCGGGGAGGCGTGGGCGGAGGCGGCGGACGCCGTGGCGGAGAAGCTGGGCATCGAGATCGCCGCGCACGTGATCGGCCCGGGCCGCGAGCACATCGACGTCTACGAGGACTGGACCCGCGCCCGCGAGGTCGGCGAGGACGGCTGCGTCCTGATCCGCCCGGACGCCCACGTCGCCTGGCGCTCCGCGGGCCTGGCCGACGACCCCGCCGCGTCACTCCTCCAGGTCCTGACCAGCGTCCTCGCACTTCAAAGGTCGTGAGTGGCGATGGTCGCTATAGCGACCATCGCCACTCACGACCCCTGACCAGCGGTTTCACCATTTCGACGGAGGGAGTCTGATGGGACGGATGGAAGGCAAAGTCGCCTTCATCACCGGGGCGGCCCGGGGACAGGGCCGGGCGCACGCGCTGCGGCTGGCCGGCGAGGGGGCGGACATCATCGCCACCGACCTGGCCGGCCCGGTGGACACGGTCAGCTATGCCCCGGCCACCAGCGAGGACCTGGCCCAGACGGTCAAGGCGGTGGAGGAGCTGGACCGGCGGGTGGTGCACTTCACCGCCGACGTCCGCGACTTCGACACGCTGAAGGCCGGCCTGGACCGGGGCGTGGCCGAGCTCGGCGGGTTGGACGTGCTGGTGGCCAACGCCGGGATCATCAACTCGGTGCTGCCCAGTTGGGAGCTGGACGAGGCCAACTGGCAGACCATGATCGACATCAACCTGAGCGGCGTCTGGCACTCCACCAAGGCCGCCGTGCCGCACCTGATCGAGCGCGGCCCGGGCGGCTCGGTGATCCTGATCAGCTCCACCGCCGGACTGCGCGGCATCCCGAACATCGCGCACTACAACGCGGCCAAACACGGCGTGCTCGGGCTGGCCCGCACGTTGGCCAACGAGCTGTCGCCGCACCGGATCCGGGTCAACTCGGTGCACCCGACCAATGTGCGCACCACCATGATCGACAACGAGTTCAGCCCGAAGATCTACCGGCCGGACCTGGAACGCCCGACGTTCGAGGACTCACTGGAAGCGCTGGCCAACATCAACATGTGGGACGTCCCCTACCTCGAGGTCGAGGATGTGGCCAACGCGGTGCTGTTCCTGGCCTGCGACGAGTCCCGCTACGTCACCGGCATCGCGCTGCCGGTCGACCTGGGCATGAGCATGAAGTACTCCGGAGCCTGACGCCCCGATGACGAAGGAGCCTCGACGATGAGCTCAACAATGCACGTGGCCACCCGCGAGACGGCCCGGCCGGCGCAGGGCGGCGGATCGTTCGATGCCGAGGCCGATGTGGTGGTGGTCGGCGGGGGTGGCGGCGGCCTGCCCACCGCGCTGTTCAGCCGCTGGCTGGGCGACGAGGTGATCCTGCTGGAGAAGGCGCCGGAGCTGGGCGGCACCGCGAAGAAGGCGGCGTTCTGGTACTGGGTGCCGAACAACGAGCCGATGCGCGCGGCCGGGCTGACCGACGGACGCGACGACTTCCTGCGCTACGTGGCGCGGCTGTCCCGGCCCACCCGGTACGACCCGAGCAGCCCCACGCTGGGGTTGACCGAGTGGGAGCACGCGATGTCCTCGGCGATCTACGACAGCGCCAGCACGGCCACCGAGCTGCTCGCCGAGCGCGGCGCACTGCCCTACCGGCACTGCCCGGCGGTGCCGGACTACTGGTCGGAGCTCCCGGAGGACAAGGCGCCGTACGGGCGGGTGCTGGTCCCGGTGGACGCGAGCGAGTCGATGTCCGACGGCGGGGAGAACGCGGTGCGCACGCTGTCCGCGGCGGCCGAGCGGGACGGCGTGGACGTGCGCACCGGCCACCGGGTGCAGCGGGTGATCATGAACGGGCCAAGGGTGGTCGGTGTGGAGGCCACCACCCCGGACGGCACCACCCGCCGGGTCGGCGCGCGCAAGGCGGTGGTCTTCGCCAGCGGCGGGTTCACCCACGACGACGAACTGCGCACCAACTTCCTCGGCGTGCCGGCCTACCGCGGTTGCGCGGCGGCCACCAACGAGGGCGACTTCGTCCGGATCGGCTCCACGGTGG
>DATHIT010000134.1:0-3516 GCA_035489915.1 Pseudonocardia sp.
ACGAGGCGCGGGCACTCCCCACGGTGCCGACCGAGGACCAGACCTCGGGGCTGAAGGTTCGAAACCTCACGGTGACCCGCCCGGATGGTCAGGTGCTGGTGAATGACCTTTCTATGGACCTCGAATCGGGTGCCGCGCTAGTGGTGAAGGGCAGCTCGGGGACGGGAAAGACCACCGTCCTGCGGAGCCTGGCCGGGTACTGGCCGTACGCCACCGGCACCGTCGCCCGCCCCACCGGCAGAGGCGTGCTCTTCCTGTCCCAGCAGCCGTACCTGCCGTTCGGCACCTTGCGTCATGCGCTGACCTATCCCGAACCGCCGGAGTTCGTCACCACCGAGCGAGCCCAGGAAGTGCTGCGGCAGGTGTTCCTCGCACACCTGGTGGACTCCGTCGACGAGGAGGACACCTGGTGGCGAATCCTGTCCCCCGGCGAGCAGCAGCGCATCGGGTTCGCCCGCATTCTGATCAACCGGCCGAGCGTGGCGTTCCTCGACGAGTCCACCTCATCGATTGACGAGGGGCTCGAGTTCGCCCTCTACACGCTCATCCGCGAGCAGCTGCCGGATTGCACGCTGTTCAGCGTCGGACACCGCAGCACGCTCAACCAGCTGCACTCCCACCACCTGGAGCTGCTCCCCGACGGCCAGTGGAACCTAGAGGTACCGGTCCACTAAGCCTCGGGAGGCCAGTCCCGTGCCCGGGTTCTCGGCGGCGTGCGTCGACATCGACGTCAGGGCTGCCGAGGTTGCCCAGAAACAGCCCTCCTGTCGATCTCGGCGACACGGCCCGGAGCGCCCGAACTCATGAAGTACCTGCTGCTGATCTGTGGCGACGAGAACCTCGAGCTCGACGCCGCTGCGGCGGCCCAGCTCAATGAGGACACCGAGCGATGGGTCGAGAAGACCAGCGGGGTCCGACTAGAAGGGCACCGGCTGCGACCGTCGACCTCGGCGACCTCGATCCGGGTCCGCGGCGGTCAGGTGCTCGCCACCGACGGGCCGTTCGCCGAGACCAAGGAGCAGATGGGCGGCTTCGACATCCTCGAGTGCGACGGCCTCGAGCAGGCCATCGAGATCGCCGCCGCGCATCCGGTCGCGCAGTTCGGCACCGTGGAGGTCCGCGGGTTCTGGGACTAGGGCCGTGAGTGGTATTGGTCGCTATAGCGACCAATACCACTCACAGGGTCAGAAGCTCGGCGGGGTGAGGGCCCATACGCTGACGGCGGTTTCTTGGCCGGGGTTTTCGTAGCGGTGTGGTCGGGACGACTCGTAGTTGATCGAGTCGCCGGCGGCCAGTTCGTAGCGGATGCCGTCGACCCAGTACCGCAGCCGGCCGCTGACCATGAAGCCCACCTCCTCACCGACGTGGGTATGCGGCAGCAGGCCGGACGAAGCACCGGGGGCGACCTTCAGGATCAGCATCTCCAGCCGTCCGGTGGGGTTGGGATTCAGCAGCTCGTAGCGAATGGAGTCGTTGCCGGTGCGGGCGATCTCCACCCGGTCGTCCGGGCGGACGACGAGGGTCCGCTCCCCCTCCACAGTGCGGAACATCTGGGCAAGCGAGACCCCCAGCGCGTCGAGGATGGTGCGCAGCGTGGCGATCGTGGGGCTGTTGACGTTGCGCTCCACATTGCTCAGGTAGCTGCGGGACAGGCCGGTGAGCTCGGCCAACTGCTCCAGAGTGAGGGTGCGCGCGGTCCGCGCGGCGCGGATGTGCCGGCCGAGCGGCTCGTCCGAAGGCGGCTTCACCGCGTCGGCGGCCGCTCCTTCGGTGTGAGTGCCCACGGGCGCTCCTCCCGGCGTCGGCGACGTCTAGCTTAGTGGTCCCGAGATACTACAAAGGCCACGCTGCGTGTTATTTACTCGCTCTAACGTCTAGTATTCTCGACATGACTGACGAACGCATGCGATTCCTGATCCGCTACGCCGGCGATTTCGCACCGTTCGTGGTCGAGAGTGCTCAGGGCGCCTGGGTGATCACCAAGGACGGCCAGCGGATCCTGGACTTCACCTCTGGCCAGATCAGCTCCACGCTGGGGCACAACCACCCGAGGATCGTCGCCGCGATCGAGAGGTCGCTGCGCGAGGTCATCCACCTGAACTCGTGGATGGTCAATGACGACGTGCTGGAGCTGGCGCGGCGCCTCGCCGAGCTGCTGCCCGAGCCGCTGGAACGCTCGATACTGCTGAACACCGGCTCGGAGACCAACGAGGTCGCGTTCCGGCTCGCCAAGGCGGCCACCGGCAAGTTCGAGATGGTCGGCCTGACCCGCAGCTTCCACGGGCTGCTCGCCGGCACCAACTCGATCACCTTCTCCATGGGACACAAGGGCAATGGGCCGCTGATGCCCGGCAGCTTCGCGGTGCCGGCGCCGTACGAGTACCGCTGCCCGATCCGGCACTGCGCGGCATCGTGCGACATGACCTGTCTGGACGTCGGGTTCGAGCTGGTCGACCAGACCTCGGTCGGGTCGCTCGCGGCGATGGTGGTGGAGCCGGTGCTGTCCACCGGCGGCATCATCCCGCTGCCGGAGGGCTACCTGCGCGCCGCCAGGACCAAGTGCGAGGAGCGCGACATGCTGCTCATCGTCGACGAGGCGCAGACCGGGTTCGGCCGGGTGGGCTCGATGTTCGCCTTCGAGCAGGACGGCGTGGTGCCGGACATCCTCACCGTGTCCAAGACGCTCGGTGGCGGCGTGCCGCTGGGTGCGACGGTCACCAGCGCGGCGATCGAGCAACAGGCGATCGACAACGGCTTCCTGCACATCACCACCCACGTGTCCGACCCGATGCCGGCCGCCGCCGGGCTCGCCGTGTTGGACGTGCTCGCCGAGGAGAACCTGGTCGCCCGCGCCCAGAAGCTGGGCGGCTACCTCACCGACCGACTGCGCGAACTACAGGAGCGCCACGAGCAGATCGGTGACGTGCGCGGCCGTGGCCTGCTGGTCGGCCTCGAGCTGGTGGAGGACCGTGGCACCAAGGAGCCGGCCAACGAGCTCGGTGCGGCCGTCACCGCCGAGTGCCTGCGGCTGGGCCTTTCGATGAACATCGTCAAGGGCGACGGCTCGCAGCGCAACTGCCTGCGCCTGGCACCGCCGCTGACCATCACCACCGAGGAGATCGACCTCGCCGTCTCCATCCTGGACACCGCCCTGCGCACCTGTCTGGCGTCCACAGGGTCGTGAGTGGCGATGGTCGCTATAGCGACCATCGCCACTCACGACCTCACACCAGGGCGGATGGGTGGTGGGCCAGCGGGGTGACCTGGATCTGCATGAACGGGAACAGCGGCAGGTTCCACAGGATGTCGTGCAGCTCGTCGGTGCTCGCCACGTCGAAGACGCTGAAGTTGCTGAACTGCCCGACGATCCGCCAGAGGTGCACCCAGGTGCCGCGGCGCTGCAGCTCCTGGGCGTAGGCCTTTTCGGCGGTGACCAACTTGTCCCGCTCAGCGGGGTCCAGGTCGCGCGGGATGGCGACGTCCATCCGGACGTGGAACAACATGTCAGCTCACTTT
>DATHIT010000135.1:0-16986 GCA_035489915.1 Pseudonocardia sp.
CCCGGACCCCGATGTACAGGCCAAGGTCGAGAAGGCACTGGCCGACCTGACGCCCGCGCTGGACGCGTTGGGCCTGCCCACCCGGGAGCTGACCCGGCGGCTGCGGTTCGTCGCCGACCTCGAGGACGCCGTCGCGGACGCCGACGTCGTGCAGGAGAACGGACCGGAGCGGCTGGCGCTCAAGCAGCAGATCTGGGGCGTCATCGAGGACAACGCCCCCGACCACGCCTTGTTCGCCACCTCCACCTCGACCATTCCGGCCACCGAGATCGCCACCGCGCTCCGGCAGCCTGAGCGCCTGCTGGTCGGCCACCCGTTCAACCCGCCGCACCTGGTTCCGCTCGTCGAGATCGCGCCCGGCGAGAAGACGTCCGCCGAGACCATCGAGCTCGCCCGCGCCTTCTACACCTCCGTCGGCAAGCGCCCGCAGGTGCTCCGCAAGGAGGTCCCCGGGTTCGTGGCCAACCGGCTGCAATCCGCGCTGTTCCGCGAGGCGATCCACCTGGTCAGCGAGGGCGTGGTGACCGAGCAGGAGCTGGACGAGGTCGTCACCTCCTCCATCGGCATGCGCTGGGCGGTGGCCGGCCCGTTCCGCACCTTCCACCTCGGCGGCGGCGCCGGCGGCCTGCCCGCCTTCCTGGAACACCTCGGCAAGGCCCTCGAGGCGCAGTGGCGGGTGCTCGGCACCCCGAGCCTCGACGAACCCACCACCGCGCTGCTGCGCGAGCAGGCCGCGCGGGACTTCGGGCCGCTGTCCGACATCCCCGCACTGGAGACCCGGCGGGATCGGGCCCAGATCGCCCTGATGAAGGCCCTCGCCGAACTCCCGGCCACCGGCTGACCCGGCCACCTACCGAAGAGGAGTCAATCCATGGCCACCCGAGAGAGCTCCAACGGGGCATCCGGAACCGAGTCCGTGTTCACCGGCCTGAAGGTGGTCGACGCCGCCAGCTTCATCGCCGCCCCGGCCGCCTCGGCCGTGCTCGCCGACTTCGGCGCGGACGTGATCAAGATCGAGCCGCCGGGCACCGGCGACATGCAGCGGATCCTCAGCTCCGTGCCGCCCAACCCCCGCGCGGAGGCCAACTACGCCTGGCACCAGACCAACCACAACAAGCGCGGCGTGGCGATCAACCTGAAGTCACCGGGCGGAACCACGATCCTGCGCAGCCTCGTCGAGTGGGCGGACGTGGTCATCACCAACTTCCCGCACGGCGTGCGCGAGAAGCTGCACCTCGGCTACGAGGAGGTCTCCGCCTGGAACCCTCGGATCGTCTATGCCGACCTCACCGGCTTCGGGGACGCCGGACCGGACGCCGCGCTGCCGGGTTTCGACGTGACCGCGTACTGGGCGCGCACCGGGCTGCTCGACCGCATGCGTGAGGACGGGGCACCGCCCACCGTGCCGGTGCTCGGCAGCGGCGACTACATGGCGGCCATCGGCATCTACTCGGCGATCGTGACCGCGCTCTACCACCGCGAACGGACCGGCCGGGGCGCGAACGTGGGGACATCGCTGCTCGCCGAGGGGATCTGGGCCACCGGCACGCTGGTGGCCGGTGCGCTGGCCGGCGGCAAGTCCTACGGGCTGCACGACCGCTCGGCCCCGGCGAACCCGCTGATCAACCCGTACCAGACCGAGGACGGCCGCTGGTTCATGCTCGTCACCGAGCCGGCGCGCTGGCCCCAGCTGGCGAAGGTGGTCGGCCACCCCGAGCTGCTCCAGGACCCACGCTTCGCCGACCCGGCCGGGTTCATGCGCAACGCGTCGGCGCTCGCCGCGCTGCTGGAGGCCGAGTTCCGCTCGCGGCCGCTGGCGGAGTGGAAGGACGCGCTCGACCGGGAGCGCATCACCTACAACGTCATCCAGACCCCGGACGAGGCGGCGGACGACCCGCAGCTGCGCGCGAACAACATCGTCGTGCCGCTGGACGGGGTCCCGGGCATGCCGGAGATCGTGTCCAGCCCGATCACCGTGCGCGGAGTACCGAAGGCGCCGGCGCGGCGAGGCCCCGAGCTCGGCGAACACACCGGCGAGGTCCTCGCCCAGCTCGGCTTCAGCACCGAGCAGATCGACACCTTCCGCGCCGAGGGAGCCATCCCCGGCGCGACCGAACTGGAGGAATCCCGATGAGCACGGCAATCGACACGACCAAGTTGGTGCTCGCCGAGCCCCACGACGGCGTGCTGACGATCACGATCAACCGCCCGGAGCAGAAGAACGCGATCAACCACGCCGTCGCGGTTGGGGTCGCGGCGGCGCTGGATCAGCTCGACGCGGATCCGGAGCTCTCGGTGGGGGTACTCACCGGCGCGGGCGGAACCTTCAGCGCGGGTATGGACCTCAAGGGGTTCGCGCAGGGGCAGATTCCCACGCTGCCCGGTCGGGGTTTCGGCGGCATCACCCGTGCGGAGGTCCGCAAGCCGCTGATCGCCGCGGTGGAGGGCTGGGCGCTGGGCGGCGGCTTCGAGATGGCGCTGGCCTGCGATCTGATCGTCGCCGCGGAGAGCGCCAAGTTCGGGTTCCCGGAGGTGAAATGGGGTCTGGTTCCCGGCGAGGGCGGCCTGTTCCGGCTTCCCGAGCGAATCCCGTACCACGTCGCCCTCCGCGTCATGTTCACCGGTGAGCCGCTGGCCGCGACCGACGCCGAGCACTACGGGTTGGTCAGCGAGTTGTGCGCACCCGGCGCGGCGCTGCGGACCGCCCAGGAGATGGCCGGCAAGATCAGCCTGAACGGTCCGCTCGCGCTGGCGGCGGCCAAGCGGATCCTGCGGATAACCCAGGGGCTGGACGATCGGGCCGCGTTCGAGCGCCAGCAGGAGATCTATTCCACGTTGGCCACCAGCGAGGACGCCCACGAAGGTGCGCGGGCCTTCGCCGAGAAGCGCGCCCCGGTCTGGCACGGCCGCTGACGCCCGTCCCAGCCGTCGCACCCGGCCGATGGCCAGAAAGGAAGCAACTCATGTCGTCAGGATCGAGAAGCGCCGCCGAGGGAGTAGCCGCCAAGTCCCGGGTGGTCATCGTGGGTGGCGGGTTTGCCGGGTTGTTCGCCGCCCGGACGCTGCGCAGGAAGGCGGGCCGCGAGGTCGAGGTGACCTTGGTCAACTCCACCGACTACTTCCTGTACCTGCCCCTGCTGCCTGAGGTGGCGGGGGGTGTGCTGGAGCCCCGCCGGGTGGCGGTGTCGTTGGCCGCGAGGCTGCCCGGGGTCCGGGTGGTGCTGGGTGAGGTCCGCAAGGTCGACCTGGCCAACCGCCGGCTCACCGTCCGCAACCCCGAGGACGAGCCCGTGGAGCTGGAGTACGACCGGCTGGTGATCGCGGCGGGCGGCACGGACAAGCTGCTGCCCATCCCCGGTGTGGCCGAGCACGCCCACGGGTTCCGGGACATCCCCGAGGCGCTCTACCTGCGCGACCACATCACCCGCCAGATCGAGCTGGCCGACGCCTGCGACGACCCGGCCGAGCGCGACGCCCGGTGCACCTTCGTGGTGGTCGGCGCCGGCTACACCGGCACCGAGGTGGTCGCCCAGGGCGCACTGCTGACCGCCGCGCTGAAGAAGAGCCGGCCGAGGCTGCGGGACCAACGGATCCGCTGGCTGCTGCTGGACCTGGCGCCCACCGTGCTGCCCGGGCTCGACCCCCGGCTGGGCCGCGCGGCCGACCGGGTACTCCGGAAAAGAGGCGTCGAGGTCACCATGAAGACGTCGATCGCCGAGGCCACCCGCGACGGCGTACGGCTCACCGACGGCACCGAGGTGGCCACCCGCTCGCTGGTCTGGTGCGTCGGCGTACGGCCGGAGACCCTGTTCGAGGGCCTGGACGTGCCGACTGTGAAGGGTCGGGTGACCGTCGACGAGTACCTCACCGTGCCGGGCCACCCGGAGCTGTTCGCCTGCGGGGACATCGCGGCGGTGCCCGACCCGGGCCGGCCCGGCGAGCTGTGCGCGATGACCGCGCAGCATGCCCAACGCCAGGGCGTGGTCGCCGGCCGCAACGTCGCCGCCTCGCTCGGCCACGGCGAACAGCGCCCGTACCGACACCGCGGCCTCGGCTTCGTGGTCGACCTGGGCGGGGTGAAGGCGGCCGCCAACCCGTTAGGCATACCGCTATCCGGCTTCCCGGCCTTCGTGGTCACCCGCAGCTACCACCTGCTGGCGATGCCCGGCAACCGCATCCAGGTCGCGATGGACTGGCTGCTCAACGCACTGCTGCCCAAACACAACGTACAACTCGGCCTGGTGCGCTCCGGAGCCGTGCCCCTGGACTCCGCCGAGCCGCTGTGATGCGTACGGGTGAACGGTGTCAAGAAACAGCGAAATGCCAGCACGACGTCTGAAGACGACCGCATGAAGGAGCGCCCTATGGCGAAGGCAGTAGGCATTGATCTGGGTACTACCAACTCGGTGATCGCGGCGATGGAGGGTTGCCAGCCGACGGTGATCCCGAACGCGGAGGGGTCCCGTACCACGCCGTCGGTAGTGGCTTTTACCGACCAGGGCGAACGCCTGGTTGGCCAGTTGGCCCGGCGCCAGGCGATCCTGAACCCTAAGGGCACGATCTACTCGGCCAAGCGGTTCATCGGGCGTCGTTACGACGAGGTCAGCAGCGAGCTGAATGCGGTCTCCTACGACGTGGTGGCCGGGCCCGACGGCGCGGTCCGTTTCAAGGTCCGCGACAAGTTGTACGCCCCGGAGGAGGTGTCCGCGCTGGTGCTGCGCAAGCTTGTCGAGGATGCCTCGAAGTTCCTCGGGGAGAAGGTGACCGAGGCGGTCATCACCGTCCCGGCCTACTTCAACGACGCCCAGCGTCAGGCCACCAAGGACGCCGGACGGCTTGCTGGTCTGGCGGTCTTGCGGATCATCAACGAGCCGACCGCGGCGGCGTTGGCCTACGGCCTGGACAAGAAACGGGACGAGACCGTGCTCGTGTTCGACCTGGGCGGCGGAACCTTTGACGTCAGCTCACCCGCGCGGCGCCGATAATAGCCGTCGATCTGACAACTGACTCGCACCGCGAAGTAGCTCTCGACATCGTGCACATCGGGCAGCTCCCGCTGCACGGGTTCGACGCCGCTCTGATAGCGCAGCAAATCCGCGCCCGACGATCTGCGTCCAGGTGCCGACGTTGCCGACGAACTGAGCGCGCCACATCGCGGCGAACGCCGCACGGCGGAACGGCCCCCAAGCCGATCCCGGCTCTGGTTGTGCCGTCACCAGGCTGTCCGCCTTCTCAAGCCGGTCCCTGCGGAATGGTTCGTCGCCGCGCTCGCCCGCGCGAAGCAGTCCTTCATCTCACGGGAGGCGGGGTCCCAGCCGCGCTCGCGGCGAGCCCTGGGTCCCACTGGCAGAACGCGCAGGCATGTTGGAACGCCGAGCGGGCAAACTCCAGCGCGGCGGCCACTGGGTCTGGCGCCGCGCGGACGTCGTCCCAGTCCAGGATGTACTCGCCCAGGCCCGCGTGCCAGCGTGCACCCGCAGGCGGTGTTCCGGCCTCACCGAAACCCGGAGGCGCCGGATAGGCGTAGGCGTAGAACGCGGCCCTGTCGTAGCGCGGGTCACCGGGCCACCAACCGATGGCGACCTCCTGGGAATCCATCGCGTTGCGCATGATGAAGTCATCCGACGGTGGCTGCGCGGGCTGCCCGGAGAACAGGTTCACCGCCAGGTCGAACGAGCCCCACCAGGCGTTCACCGGTGTCGACCGGCCACGGTAGGGGGCACGGAACGCGGCGAGCACCAGCGCGGCCTGGGTCGCGGCGGCGAAATAGTCGCCAACCTGAGCGGGGTCGTAGTGCGCGTGCTCCAGATCCTCGGTCAGCGGCACGCTCCAGGGCACCTCCTGGGGCGTCGGATCGATGTCCACCGCCCCGGCGAGGCGGCGCACCGCCGCGAGCACGTCCGAGGCCACCTCGCCGACCGCCCGGTTCGGGATCAGCGTGATGCGGTCGGCCTGCCCGCCGCTGTGCTCGACCACCGCCTCATGGGCTCGCAGATCCAGCCCGGCGACCAGCGATCCCGAGCCGTCCGGGGCGGGCAGCGGGGCGGTCTCCCACCCGCGTGCCGTCAGCCGCAGCGCCGCGTGCTGCAGCTGCGGTTGCGGCGGCGCAAGCCTGACGGCGAGCTTGCCCAGAACCTGGACATGCCCGTGCAGCGTGTCGCACGTCGCGGCCCACTGCCGGTAGGAACACCCCGGCCATCTCGAAGACACCAGGACAGCGTACTGGCCGGTCGCGGGCGTGACAGCCATCACGGGCTCCCGTGCTGGTCTAGTGCTTGTGGCCCGAGATCAAGTCGGACAGTTCAGGCCGCTGGGTAAATGTCATTGGGGTTCCAGCCTTTCGCGGTGACCAGGGCGGGCGGTCCGCATAGAAGATGGCGGGGGGACGCGGCCTTGGGTGCGGTAGCCGCGGTGCGCGCCCGAAGGTTGAGCGTGCCGCCGCCGACCTGGTGCAGGCCCGGTACTCGCACACCACCGCCGAGATGCGCGGTCGGCTCATGGACGGGCTCACCAATTTGTGGAATGCCGCGCTCGACCAGCCGCTCAGGCTCAGTGAGGCGTCTCCCGTGGCAGCGCTGGATGCCTTGTTGAAGGCGCGTCGGTGATCGAGATTTCAAGATCTCCTCCCAGATTGTCGCCCCGGACGCTCAGCTCAGATCGGTCATCGCCGACGTCACCCGGGCTGAGCAGCTCTGTGTGGCCGGGCACCGGTGTGTTAGGTCCACCTCGCGTCTTCCGAGTACTCGCCCCGCGCGTCGCATAGGTGTAAGCACGTGTGAGTGAGTCCGGCGGTGGGTGGAGGTGTCGGATGGGGGCAGGCGGGGTGCGGCCGGACCGAGATGCGCCCAGTCGGGCCGAGGTACTGCACGAGAGCCAACGCACGCGGGTGACTCGGCTGTTCTTGCCCGCCGGCACGGTGATCCGTAAGCAGCCGCTGGGGGCGGACGCGCCGCGGCGGCTGCGCCATGAGCTGGGCCTACTGGACCGGCTGCGCGGTGTGGTGGGGGTCGCGCAACTGCTGGATGCGCCGACGTATCCGGACTCGGTCGTGTTGGCGGACGTGGGGGGCATCAGCCTGGCGGGAGTGCCCACGCCGCTGGATGGTGCTGAGCTGATCGGGCTCGCGGTGCGGTTGGCCCGGGCGGTGGCGGGCATGCATCGGCGGGGTGTGATGCATGGGGACATCACCCCGGCCAACGTCGTACTCTCCGGCGACAGCGGCCCGTGTTTGGTGGATTTCGGGTTGGCGAGCCTGTTGGCTGAGGTGCGCCCCGAGTTCAGCCACCACACCCAGATCGTGGGAACGTTGGCCTATCTGGCGCCGGAGCAGACCGGTCGGACCGGCCGGTCGGTGGATCAGCGTGCCGACCTGTACGCGCTGGGTGCGACGCTGTACGAGCTGGCGACGGGCACGCCACCGTTCGGTTCTGAGGACCCGCTGCGCCTCGTCCATGCCCACTTGGCACGGGTGCCGGAGCCGCCGGCCCGGTTGAACCCGGCTGTCCCGGCGCCGCTGTCGGCGATCATCCTGCACCTGCTGGAGAAGGAACCGGACCACCGCTACCAGAGCGCCGAGGGCCTGGTCTATGACCTGGAGCGGGTCCGGCGGGTCCAGCCCGGTCCGACCCAGACGGCGCTCCGCGTCGGCGAGCGTGATTTTCCGGTGCGGCTGTTGGCGCCGTCGCGGCTGGTGGGCCGCGAGGCGCAGGTGGTGGCGCTGGCGGAGGCGTTGGAGGACGCGCTGGACGGTCGATGTCGTGGGGTGCTGATCAGTGGAGCGCCGGGGGTGGGTAAGACGGCGCTGGTCGATGAGCTGCGGGCCGTGGTGACCGGCCGCGATGGCTGGTTCGTGGCGGGCAAGTCCGACCAGTATCGGCGGGATATCGAGTTCAGCGCGGGATATCAGGCGTTTCGGGCGTTGGGTCGGCTGCTGTTGGCCGAGCCCGAGGATGAGCTGGCGGTGCTGCGCGAGCGCATCCTGCGGGCGGTGGGCGCCAACGCGGGACTGCTGACCGCGGTCGTGCCGGAGTTTGCCGCGCTCCTGGCCGTGGAGCCAGATGCGGGGGACCCACTGACCGCACAGGTGCGCACGCAGCAAGCGAGTGTGGCGGTGGTGCGCGCGATCGCCTCGCGGAAACGGCCGCTGGTGGTGTTCCTCGACGACCTGCAGTGGGCCGGGCGCACCCCGCTCGGCTTCGTCGACCTGGTGCTCAGCGAGGAGCCGGTCGAGGGCCTGTTGCTGGTGGGCGCCTTCCGGGACGGCGACGTGGACGCCGCGCACCGGCTGGCAGTGCCGCTGTCGCGATGGCGCGACCAGGCCGACGTGGAGCAGCTGCCGCTGGACAACCTGCCGCTGTCGAGTCTGGTCGCCATGGCGGCCGAGATGCTGCACGTGGACCCGGCCACTGCCACGGGCCTGGCCGAGCTGATCCATCCGCGCACCTCCGGCAATCCCTACGAGACGGTGGAGCTGCTCAACGCGCTGCGCCGCGACGGGCTTCTGGCGATGACCGCGGCTGGGTGGCGGTGGGACACCATGGCCGTGCGCGCGCACCTCGGCGACTCCGACGTGGCCGCGCTGCTGGCGGGTCGCGTCGAGGCCATACCGGCACCGTCGCGGCAGGTGCTGGAGGCGATGGCGTGTCTGGGCGGGCGGGTCGAGCTGAGCCTGCTGCACACCGCCACCGGCGAGCCGGCGGGCGTGGTGGAGCAGGCGCTGGCGCCGGCGCTGGGCGAGGGCCTGTTGGTGGCCGAGCCCGGGGCGCGGGAGGCGGTGCGGTTCCGCCACGACCGCATCCGTGAGGCCATTCTGGCCGGGCTGGACTCACCGCGGCGACGTACCCTGCGGCTGGCCATGGCGCGACGGCTGGGCGAGGTGCCGGAGTTGTTCGCCGCCGCGGCCGAGCAGTACCTGCCGGTGGCCGACGCGGTCGAGGATCCCTCGGAACGCGCTCGGGTGGTGTGGCTGCTGCGCCGCGCCGCCGACCAGGCTCGGATGACCGGGGACCACGGTCTGGTCAGTGTGTTGCTGACCGCGGCGCTGCGGCTGATCGATACGAGTGAGATCGCCACGCTGATGGAGGTGCACACCGGCCGGCACGCCGCCCTGTACTGCATCGGACGCCTGGACGAAGCGGACGAGGAGTACCGCACTATCGAGAGTCTGAGCTCCACCGCCCAGCAGCGCGCGGAAGCGACGTACGTGCAGGTGCGCAGCCTGACCCACCGCAACCGTTTCTCCGAGGCGCTCGGGCTCGGCTTGGACTCGCTGCGCGAGCTCGGCATCACCGTCCCGGCCGCGGACCGGCTCGCCGCCGAGCTCGACCACCAGTTTGACCGTCTGTACCGGTGGCTGGACCACACCGACGCCGCCGACGATTTGGCTCGGCCGGAGATCACGGACCCGACCCTGCTCGCCGCGACCCGTCTGATCAGTGCGGTCCTGCCGCCGGCGTACTTCGGCCAGGACTTCTCCATGCACGGGTGGCTGAGCCTGGAGGCGCTGCGGATCTTGATCAAGTACGGGCCGGCCCGTACCCTGCTCGGCCCGGCCAGCGGCGCCGCCGTCGCCGCTGTGGCGCTGCGCGGCGACCACGCCGCCGGGTACCGGACGGCGCGGCGGGCCTTGGCGCTGGGCGAGGCCCGGGGCTACGAGCCCGGCACCTCACAGGCGCGCTTCCGGTTCGCTCTCCTCAGCTGCTGGGTCGAGCCGATCGAAGACGTGGTCCAGTCGGCTCGGCAAGCCCGGGAGGGGCTGATCGCGGGCGGCGACCTGGCGTACGCCGGCTACACCCACTACATGACCGTGGCGAGTCTGCTGGACTGCGCGCCGTCGCTGGACGTCTGCGTCGCCGAGGTGGAGGCCGGGTTGGCCTTCGCCCGGCGTACCGGCAGCGAACAGATCGGCCAGTGGCTCGACAGCTACCGGTGGCTGGCCGGCGTGCTGCGCGGCGACAGCTCGGCCGCAGCCGCCGAGGCGATCCCCATCGAGAGGTACGCCGGCAACCCGACGGCGCTGTTCGTCGCGCATGTCACCCGCGCGCTAGCCGCCGCCGTCTTCGATGATGCGGTCGCCCTGGCGCGGCACACAGCTGCGGCGATTCCGCTGCGATCATTCGTCGCCGGCCTCTTCTACCCAAGCGCCGTGGCACGCCTGCTGCGCGGGCTGGCCCTCGCCGGGCTGGCCCGCGCCGGCCATGGTGACGAGCGTCGCGAGCTGCTGTCCGAGCTGGACGAGGTGATGGCCTGGTTGGCCGCGCGCGCCGCGGACGCCCCGGACAACTTCCTGCACCTGCTGCGGCTGCTCGAAGCCGAACGCGCCTGGGCGCTCGGCGACTTCCGCGCCGCCGAGCTGGGCTTCGATGCCGCGCGCCGCGAGGCCGCCGGCCGTCCCCGGCCCTGGCATCGAGCACTGATCACCGAGCGGGCGGCCCGCTTTCTCCTCGCTCGCAGCCTCGATCACGCCGGGTTCGAGCTGCTGGCCCAGGCCCGCCAGCACTACCTGGCCTGGGGCGCGAGCGCGAAGGTCGACCAACTCGACTGGGCCTATCCCGCCCTGCGACCACCCCCCGACGCGACCGTCGGCGTCGACGAGCCCACCGACGGTCCGAGTGGCCGCGCTGGGGTCAGTACCGGGACCCTCGACCTGCTCGGCATCCTGTCCGCGTCGCAGGCGCTCAGCGCGCAGACCAGCATCGACCGGCTGCACACCCGAGTGGTCGAGGTACTCGGCGCGATGACCGGCGCCACCGGCGTGCACCTGCTGTTGTGCAGCGAAGACCTGCACGACTGGCTACTGCCGACACCCGCAGGCGGCACCACCCCGATCAGCGGCACCGGCCACGAGCGCGAGCTGCCGATGTCGGTGCTGCGGTATGTCCAGCGCACCGGTGAGCCGCTGGTCGTGGCCGACGCCACCGGCGATGACCGGTTCGCCCGCGACCCGTACTTCACCGACCTGGACCGCTGCTCGCTGCTCGCGGTACCCATCCTCAGCCGGGGTAGCCCGCGGGCGGTGCTGCTGCTGGAAAACCGCCTCCTGCGCGGCGCGTTCACCACCGACCGGCTCGACGCCGTCACACTCATCGCCGGCCAACTCGCCGTCACGCTTGACAACGTCCAGCTCTACGCCCAGCTCACCGCCTCGCGGGCGCGGATCGTCACCGCGGCGGACCAGGCCAGGCAACGGATCGAGCGCGACCTGCACGACGGCGCCCAGCAGCGACTGATCTCGCTGGCCCTGCGGCTGCGCCTGACGCAGGCGGCGCTGCCGCCGGAGTCCGGTGAGCTGTCGGCGCAGCTGGATTCGCTGGTCAGCGAGGCGACCAGCGCGCTGGACGAGTTGCGCGAGCTAGCTCGTGGCATTCACCCCGTGCTTCTGGTCGAGGGAGGGTTGTATCCGGCGCTGGAGGCACTTGCTCTCCGCGGTGCGGTGCCCGTCGAGCTGAGTTGCGGGATCGAGGGCCGATTGCCTGAGCAGGTCGAGATCGCCGCCTACTACGCGGTGTCCGAGGCGTTGGCCAACGTCGCCAAGCACGCCGAGGCCTCGATGGTGCGGCTCCAGGCCGACATCGCCGAGGGCAAGGGGGCCGAGGTGCTGCGGGTCGAGGTCCGCGACGATGGGCGTGGTGGTGCCGCCATGGCCCGGGGCACCGGGCTGCTCGGCCTCAAGGACCGCGTGGAGGCCCTCGGCGGCCGAATCCTCCTCCACAGCCCACCCGGATCGGGCACCACCCTGCGCGTGGAGCTCCCACTCACCGCTACGAACAGCGGCGTCACCTTCCGCTAGCCAGAGGCCCGAAACCGCCGACTTCCCCACTCCGGAGATTCGCAACATCGAACTCAGCACCGCCCCGGACAGCTCGGGTCCCCGGTACCGGTTTCGGGCGGGCAAGCCGCTGCGGTCGTGTAGCTCGGGCGGGAGCCGGTTCTCGGCAGTCAGGATCTGCTGTCCGGCGCGGATTTTGGACGGCGCGGTAGCGGCGGGTGGCGCGGACGTGCTTCTTGATCGACCAGCCGGTGCGCGTAGCTGAATCCTGGCGCTAGCTTGATCTCGTCGAGGTCCTTGTTGAGGCCCGCGCTGCGACGCGGCCCCGAGGCCACCAAGCGCCGAATCAGCCACCGGGCCAACCAGATTGGCCTGTCGGTCCGATTCAACCCCCTCGGTCACATCGGGTAACCGGGCTAGGCGCGCTCAGTTCCTTGTCGTGTCCGTCGCTCCGCTTCGCGCGGCTGGTCCAGCGACACCGTGGACCACGCGGTGCCGACGGCTTCCGGGTCGGCTGGCGGCTCGTGCATTGCGAGCACGAGGACGGCATGGGGCAACCGGCGGCGGATCTCCGCGAGGACCCAGTTGGCGGTTTCGGTGTCGAGGCCGCTGGTCGGTTCGTCGACGAGCAGCAGGTCGGGCCGGGTGGCGAGGGCCCGGGCGATGTGTAGGCGGCGCTGCTCGCCGCCCGAGAGGTCGCGTCCCTCGACGCCGATTCTCGTGCCCGGGTCGAGACCGCCGCGATCCAGCAGCATGCCGGCGAGCAGGTCGGTGACGTCGGAGTCGGTCGCCGCCGGGTTGGCGAGCCGGATGTTGTCGGCGACGGTCCCGGTGAAGAGGTAGTCGTCTGCCAACACGGCCGTCACCCCGCCCGGCCCGGGCGACCCTGCCGGCCGTTGCAGCGCGACTGTGATCGCGCTCAGCAATGTGGTCTTTCCGCTTCCGGACGCGCCGTTGATCACCAGCGTTTGGCCCGCGGTGACCGAGAATTCGATTGTGCGCGCGTTGTGGGTCGAGGTGTCAGGCAACACGTAGTTGGACACGGTCAGTCCGCGTCGGTCGTAGGTCACCAACGGGTTCGGTGCGCGCTCGGGCGGGCGTGTCTCGTACCGTTCGAGCGAAGCGAGACGCTGATCGGCCTGCTTGGAGCGCGTCGACGATTCGGCGGCGGCGACCAGGCGTTCGGCGCTGCCCAGTACGCCCGCAATCAGGAGCGTGAGGAAGACCAGCGTCACGACATCGGCGCTTCGTCCGGCGACGGCAACGACGGTGAGCAGCAAGGCGAGGGCAGCCACCGCACGAGCGCCACCTAGCGCTCGTGCGGTCCTCACCGCGGAGTGGTATCTACGATCCTCGAAGGCGTGCAACCGCCACATGGTCCGGTGCGCGAGGCGGTCGGCGGCACCCAGTGACGCCATCTCTGTCCAGGCGTCGACCGCGGTGACGAGCTCGGCCCGCAGCGCGCTACGACTATGGCTCCCATCGTCGCTCCGCCGCGCGTTCAGGATCGCAAGCGCGGCGCAGGCGCCGGCGGTGACGGCAAGCACCACCGCCGCCAGCGGGTAGCCCGTCAGCATGATCACGAGGCAGCCGCCCGCCGTCATCGCGGCGGCCACGGTCACCGGCGCGGTGGCCTGGATGAGTGCCATCCCAGTGGTGTCGGCGTCGGCCATGACTCGGTCCAGCGCCGCTCCGGACCAGGTTCCGTGTGTACCGGGTTCGGCGGCGGCCCGGTCGTAGAAGCCGAGCCTTGCGGCGCCGACCCGCCGCAGCGCCGCGGCGTGCAGAACGACCCGGCTGGCGTAGCCGGTCGCGATCCGGCCGAGGGCGAAGGCTCGCACGCCGCCGCTGGGGGCCAGATAGGAGAAGGCGCTGTACGCGGCGGCTCCGGCCACGGCCGAGCTGGCGATGAACCATCCCGACAGCCCGAGCAGACCTACCGCGCACGCCTCGGCGAGGACGGCCAGCAGCAGCCCGGCGACGGACACCTGGGCGATGCCGTGCTGGCGCCGTCGGTCGCCCGATGGCTCTCCGGTACTCATACCGCGGTCGCTTCCCGGGCGGGCTGCAAGGGCCGGGTGATCCCCTCGGCGACGTCGAGCATCGTGTCGGCGCACCCGGCAAGGGCTGCCGAGTGCGTGGCCACGATGATCGTCCGGCCCCGCGTGGCGCGCTGAAGCGCAGCGATCACCCCCGCCTCGGCGTCCCGGTCGAGGTGTGCGGTCGGCTCGTCCAGCACCCAGAGCTGCGCGTCGCGCAGGAACGCTCGGGCAATGGCGATGCGCCGGGCCTCCCCGGTCGATAGCCCCCAGCCGCCCTCACCGAGCGGGGTGTCCATTCCGTCGGGCAGCCGTGCCACGACACTGGCCAGCCCGGCCGCCACGGCAGCTCGCTCCACCTCGGCTGGGCTGGCGGTCGGTCGCCCGATGCGGATGTTGTCGCCGATTGACCCGGGGAGCAGCACCGTCTGCTGGCCGATCCAAGCGCAACCACCCAGCCGCGGTGGCGAGGCACCGGTCGCGGTGAGCCACCGCACGCTGCCGACGGTCGGTTGACGCACCCCCGCGATCAGGGACAGCAAGGTGGTCTTACCGGCGCCGGAGGGTCCGACGATCGAGGTCCAGGAGCCGGGCTGGACCGTCAGGTGCACCTCGTGCAGCACCGCACGGTCCGAGTCGGGATAGCGGAAGGTGACATCGTCCAGGACCACCGCAACCGGGCCGGCAGGCGGCACACCGTGCTCCTCGCCGATCCTCGGCGCCCCCTCCTCATCGGCGAGCAACCGAGTGATCGTCGGCACGGCCGCCAGTGCCCGCTCTTTGGCGTGGTACGCGGCGGCCATGGTGCGCAGCGGCTGGAAGTACATCGGGCACAGCAGCAGCGCGAGCAGGGCGCTGAACAGTGTCACGGTGGGTGCGGCGTCCAACCGGACGTAGCCGAGCAGCGACAGTCCAAGGTAGGTAGCACTGGCTGCGATCGAGAAGGTGATGACGACGTCCATCACCGAACCTGACAGGAACGCCCGCCGCACGATCGCCATGGTGGTGGCGTTCAAATTCGCGGTTGCCTCGGCGACCTGCTCGCGCCGGCGCCCCAAGGCCCCGATGGCCTGCAACGTGCGCATGCCGCGGAAGCTGTCGAGCACGACCGCCGCGAGCCGGGCGCTGGCCATGGCGCGCTGGTCCGCGCCCTCCTTGGCGAACACCCCCGCGAGGCGCAGGTTCGGTGGGATGAGCAGGGTCGCGAGCAGCAGGATCGCGGCGGCCGGCCACTGCACCACGGCGGTGACCAGCAGGATCACCACCATCGAGGCCGGAGCGAACAGGCGCTGCGGCAGGGCTTCGGCGTGGTAGTCGGCGACGTCGTCGGTCGACTCGACGATCGCGAGTGCCGCCGTCGCGGCATCCGGTTCGACACGCCGCCGCCCCGGGGGCAGTAACCCGGCCACCAGCTGCCGCCGGATGGCGACGCTGATGCGTTGGCGACCGGTGGCCTGAAACCGCTTCGCGCTCCATGCCGCCGCCGCGGCGAGCAGTCCGCCCGCCCCCAGGATGCCGAGCGCGGGCCAGGCGGGCTGCTCCCCGCCGGCGAGCACGGCTTGTGCGACCCAGGCCAGCGCGGCCCACCCGACGACGGTGAACACCGTCTCCAGCACCTGGCAGGCCGCGGCCAGCCGCAGCTGGATGCGGCCGGGCGCGGCGGCGGCGGATAGCCAGCGTCGGGTGTCCTCGGACGGATCCGCGGGAACACCCGGCTCAGTTGTCCGCATCGCCCCGGCGTGCGTCGATGATCCAGGCGATGCCACCTGTCGCCGCGATGAGGATCATGCCGATATCGCTGAGCAGCTCGGTGTGGTACCGGGGGTAGCCCGCGAACACCCCGACACAGACGAAGTAGAGGAACGTGCCGACGACGACGCCCACGACGGCCAACAGCGTCCTGCTGAGAATGCGGCCCACGGGTCGTGGTGTGCGGGTCATAGCTGGCTCCTGAGGCGGGGGTTGGGCAGCTCGCGGCTTCCGGGGCCGGCGTCGAGCTTGCCCCGGAAGGCGTGGTGGGCGAACCAGTTGTAGAAGAGGATCAACGGCACGTTGATGCCAACCCCAACCGCGAGAAACACCATCGTGGCGCTCGGAGCCACCGTGTCGGCGACGGTAAGTCCCGGCACCAGCTCCGGATAGCGGGCCAGCGTGACGGCGAGGACCATCGCCACGATCGTGGTCACCAGCCCGGCGGTCGGGAGACCGTCGTGCCGGGAGGTGGGCCGCAGCGTCACCAGCGCCACCACGACGCCGGCCGCCGCGAGCACCAGCAGCACGGCGAAACCGATCGCGCGATCCGGGTCGCCGAGATTCGGTGCCGCGGCGGTGCCGTTGAGCGCGACGAGGCATGCCGCCACGAGCACCGCTGCCACGGCGGTGCTCACCGCGCCTCGGCGGCCGGCGGTTGCTCGCGTCTCGCCGGTGGCCTTCCACTTGAGGTAGCCGTAGCCGAGCGCGACATAGCCACAGAGGACGGCGGCGGCCGTCAGCAGCGAGAACCAGCCGATCGCGCCGAACGGTGTGCCGGAGAAGGCGCCGTCCACCACGGTCAGCGGCGCGGCCAGCGTGCCGAGAGCGACGCCTTGCGCCAGCGCCGCGGTCAGGGAGGCGATGCCGAATGCCCGCTCCCACCCGGCCGTCGCTCGCGCCTGCGATGCCATCTCCACGCTCACCCCACGAATGATCAGTGAGAAGAGCATGATGATCAGCGGGAGGTAGGCATGGGGCAGGATCGTCCCGAACGCCAGCGGGAAACCGGCCCAGAGGCTGACCGCGAGCAGGACCAGCCAGGTCTCGTTGCCGTCCCAGGCTTGCCCCACCTGTTCCAACAGCTCACGCCGGCCTCGCCGGTCCCGCTCGAACAGGCTGATCACCCCGAGCCCGAGGTCATAGCCGTCTAGCGAGACGTACATCAGCGCGCACAGCAGGATGAGGGCAATCCACACATTGGCCATCGGTTCACCTCCTGCCCGCCGGCTCGGACGACATGCCGCTGAGTACGGGGATGCGGCCTCCGCTCGGCTCCGACTGGGCGGCCCGGTCGGGGTGATCCCGTTCGGGCCCGACCCGCATCGTGTGCACGATGTAGCCGACGTAGGCCCCCAGCATCACCAGGTACAGCAGGACGAAGCCCAGCACCGAGAACAGCAGCTCGCCAGGCGCTAGCCGCGAGACCGC
>DATHIT010000136.1:0-6032 GCA_035489915.1 Pseudonocardia sp.
CGCAGCGTTGGGGTCAGCTACGGGTGGGGCGTGCGGACGCGCGCAGCAACTCCTTCACCGTCTGCACGACGCGCATGCCGCTCGGGTGCGAGGTGCCCCAGTCGTAGGCCAGCCGGAGCACTGGCGGCCGGACCAGCTCCACCGGCGTCGGGTAGCGGAACGGGGTGCCGTTGAACTGCAGCTTGCTGCGCTGCGCGCTGGGCCATTCGTCGCTGGTGTGAATGCCCCGGTCGATCATGTCGGTGAGCATCCGCTCGGGCAGCCCGCCGAAGTCGAGGTAGTGGTAGCCGCGTTCCTTGGCCCACTTGATGATCTCCCAGCGGACCGCCGCCGGCACGCTCAGCTTTCCCGTCTCGCCGTCGCCGTTGAAGCCGCCCAGCCGGCCGCGGACCATGCCGCCGCAGACCGTGACCACGTCGGCGGAGACGGGCACGCCGTTCACCTCACCGACGAACAGCGCGGCGTTGCCCAACTGGCCGAGCTCGCGGTAGAGCGTCTGTACGTAGGCCAGCGGCGGCGGCCGGAAGCCCTGGCGCTCGCCGGTGCGGGCCATCAACGACAGCAGCAGCGGAAGGTCCCGCTCGTCGCCGTGGCGGACCCGGACCCCCTTGGACTCCCAGCGGTTGGTCCAGGACTTCAGCCGCTTGGAGAATCCGGCGCGGATCTCCTCCAGCGGGGGTGTGAGATCCAGTCGGTACGACCCGGCCGGCGCGACGCCCGCCTTGGACGGGCGGTATCCCCTGGCCAGCAGCGCTTCGCTGACGTCATGCGCGTGTTCCGGCGGTTGGATGAACAGCAGCCCCTGATGACCGGCGAACGCGTTCAGCTCCTCGACCATCGCGGCGATCACCGCCGGCCGGTCCGGCGCCTCGGGGTGGATCACCGGGCCGTACGGCAGATAGCCGATGGACAGGAATCCGAGCAGCCGGCGGCGCAGCAGCAGCGCGCCGGCCACCAAGGTGTTGCCCCGGTAGGCGAACAGGTAGGTGGGGGTATAGCCGGCCAGCGCGCGGATCGTGGCCCACACGGAGAGCTGGGTGACGTCGGTGCCTTCGGTGTGCCGCACGAGCTCGTTCCAGGCGGCCAGGGTGGCCTGGTTCGGCGCGGACTCGCGGCTCACCCGCGGCGGGGCGGGGACGGAGGCGGCGGCGAGCGGTGTGCGCGGAGGCGCGGATTCGCGGGCGACCGGCCGGCCGGAAGACATGCCCCGGTCGGCCTCGCGCCAGCCCGTGTTGACGCTGCTCGCTCCGTCCATCCCGTCAACTTCGCTCTCTGTGCTTGGCGGTAGGACGACGCTGACGCTGCCCGCCGGACGGTTCACCGTGCCCGGCAATCGTGTCATCCCGCCGCGGTACGACAACTTCCGGTGCATCGTGCCGCAGGGCGGCGATCTTTCCACTCTGAATATGTTCTCGTGCGGCGCCGTGCCGCTGTTCAGCTCCGCCGGCCAGGTGAAATAACGCAGCTGGCTGAGACTCGATGGAGCGATCCTCAGGGCCCGCCGCTCCGCTCGCCGGGCTGCTGGCGCGCTCGGGAAGCTCGAGCGGCGGTGCGCGCCGCCCTTGCGGAACGGAGCTAACGGTCAATAACGTGCCGGAGTCCGACTATGACCTTCTGGAGGTACCCGATGACCCCGAGCGAGCAGCCAGACATCGCCAGCGAAGAGCCCGTTGTGGAAGAAACCCTGGTCGAGGAGGTCTCGATCGACGGCATGTGCGGGGTCTACTAGGCCAGCGGCAGATGACCGAGCGGGAGCCTGACCGGCCGGGCGGGGCATTCGATCCGGACCGGCCGTACCGACGCAGCAGCAGTGTGGCGCTGCGCCCTGAGTCGTTCGGCGCGCTGGTCTATCACTTCGGCACCCGCAAGCTGTCGTTCCTGAAAACCCCGGAGCTGGTCGAGGTCGTCACCGGCCTCGAACAACATCCGGACGTGCACGCCGCGATCGACGCCGCCGGGGTCGCGGTGGCCCAGCGGCCGAGTTACCTGCGGGCGCTGGCCGGGCTGGCTGAGTCGGGCACCATCGAGCGCCGTGTGATCGAGCCCGGTACCGAGAAGGACGAAGCGTGATGAAGCTGACGGACCACTTCCAGCACGGGCTCAACTCGCCGATCTGCCTGACCTGGGAGTTGACCTACGCGTGCAACCTGGCGTGCGTGCACTGCCTGTCCTCCTCGGGCCGGCGGGACCCGCGTGAGCTTTCGACCGCCGAATGCAAAGCGGTGGTGGACGAGCTGCAGGCGATGCAGGTCTTCTACGTCAATATCGGCGGCGGCGAGCCGACCGTGCGCCCGGACTTCTGGGAGCTGCTGGACTACTCGATCGACCACAACGTGGGCGTCAAGTTCTCCACCAACGGGATCAAGCTGGACGCCGCGCGGGCCGCCCAGTTGGCCCGTACCGACTACGTGGACGTGCAGATCTCCCTGGACGGCGCCACCGCGTCGGTCAACGACCAGGTGCGTGGGCCCGGCTCGTACCACACGGCGATGCGCGCGCTGGAGAACCTGGCGTCGGCCGGGTTCGCCCAGCCCAAGATCAGTGTCGTGATGACCAGGCACAACGTCGACCAGCTGGACGAGTTCAAGGCCATCGCGGACAAGTTCGGCGCGCAGCTGCGGATCACCCGGCTGCGCCCGTCCGGCCGGGGCGCGGACGTGTGGGACGAGCTGCACCCGACGGCGGCCCAGCAGCGCCAGCTCTACGACTGGCTGGTGGCGCGCGGCGAGGGCGTGCTGACCGGCGACTCGTTCTTCCATCTGTCCGCCTATGGCCAGGCGCTGCCCGGGCTGAACCTGTGCGGCGCGGGGCGGGTGGTCTGCCTGATCGACCCGGTGGGCGACGTGTACGCCTGCCCGTTCGCCATCCACGAGAACTTCCTGGCCGGCAACGTGCGTTCGCCGGGCGGGTTCGAGACGGTGTGGCGGGCCTCCGAGCTGTTCGCCGAGCTGCGCCAGCCGCAGACCGGCGGGGCCTGCCGTTCCTGCGGGCACTACGACGCGTGTCAGGGCGGCTGCATGGCGGCCAAGTTCTTCACCGGCCTGCCGCTGGACGGGCCGGACCCCGAGTGCGTCCTCGGCAACGCCGACGCGGCGCTGGCCGCCCGGTCCACCGACACGGCGATCCCGAAGTCCGAGGTCGACCACTCCCGCACTGTGCCGACTCGCCGCCCGCGTGACTCCAGGGTGAATGCCCGCCAGCCGGTGGCCATCTCCTTGGCCCCGCCGCCCCGCCGGCCGGACCGGGCCTGCGACGCCAGCCCGCTGGCCGGAGTAGAGCTCGCCCAGTCGTGAGTGCGTAGCACAGGGCACTCACAACTTCGCGCCGGATGAGTAAGCCGGTGGTTGACGACCTGGCGCCGCTGACCGGTCCGGGGCTGTTGCGCGGCTGGGTGGCGCCCTCGCGGGTGGTGTTCGGGCCGATCGAGACGAACCTGGGAGCCGGGCGCGCGCTGTCGGACCGGCACACCGCCTTCTACGCCAGCCGGGCAGCCGGTGGCGCCGGTGTGATCGTCACCGAGATCGCCTCGGTGCACGAGTCGGACTGGCCCTATGAGCGGGCCCCGCTGGCGGCCTCCTGCGCTCCGGGTTGGGCGGCGGTGGTGGCCGCCTGCCGGCCGTACCGGACGCTGGTGCTCGCCGGGCTCGGGCACGCCGGTGGCCAGGGCGTCTCGGCGTATCACCAGCGAGCGTTGTGGGCGCCGTCCCGGGTGGCCGACGTGGTCAGCAGGGAGATGCCGTACGCCGTCGAGGAGCCGGAGATCGACGAGCTGGTCGCGGGCTTCGCCGCCGCGGCGGCGCTGGCGGTCCAGGCGGGCTGCGCGGGGGTGGAGCTGAACGCCGGCCAGCATTCGCTGCTGCGCCAGTTCCTGTCCGGGCTGACCAACCGGCGCGACGACGGATACGGCGAGGACCGGGGCCGGCTGCTGCGCGAGGTGCTGGCCGCCGTCCGAGCCGCCATGGGCTCCACCGCGGTGCTCGGCCTGCGGCTGTGCGCCGACGAGCTGGCCCCGTGGGGCGGCATCACCCCGGCCGACGCCGCCGCGCTGGTCCCCTCCCTGGCGCCGCTGCTGGACTACCTGGTGCCGGTGCGTGGCTGCGCGCTGTCCGAGTCGGCCACCCGCCCGGACGGGCACACCGAGCCGGGGTTCAACGGGGCCCTGTGCGCCGGGATGCGGGCCGCCCTGCGCGGATCCGGGTCAGCGGTGCCGGTGGTGTTGCAGGGCAGCGTGGTGGACCCGGCAATGGCCTCCTCGGCGCTGGTGCACCGGACCGCCGAGCTGGTGGAGATGACCCGGGCGCAGCTGGCCGACCCGCGCCTGGTCTCGCTGGCCAGGGCCGGGCTGGCCGAGCGGATCCGCCCGGCCACCCTGTCCAACCAGCACAGCCGGGTGCGCGGACCGGAGAACCTGATCATCTCGGACGAGGGGGAACCGGATACCGGGTACGAGGCGGGCTTGGCGCCGAGACCCGGGGGGTCGTTGCCGGTGGCGGGCGCGCCGCGGCGGGGTGTGCTGGTGGTCGGCGGCGGGCCGGCCGGGTTGGAGGCCGCCCGGGTGGCGGCGTTGCGCGGTCATCGGGTCCGGCTGGTGGAGCGTGCTGAACGGCTCGGCGGCGCGGCCCGGCTGGCGGCGGCGCTACCCGGCCGGGGTCGGTTCGGGCTGCTGCTGGACTGGTGGGAGCGCGAGCTGGCCAGGCTCCGGGTGGATGTGCGGACCGGCGTCCAGGTCGGCGTCGGCGAGCTGGACGCGGCCGCCGGCGAGGGCCTCCAGGTGCTGCTGTGCACCGGGTCCCGGCCGGCCCCACCGGCGTTTGCCGTGGGCACCGGGGTGGAGGTGCTGCCGGCGGCCGAGTTCCAGCGGCGACTGCGGGGCGGCGGGGCGGCGGAGCTGGGACGCACGGTGGTGCACGACCCGGTCGGCGACTGGACCGGTGTCGGGATCGCCGAGCAGCTGGCCGCCGCCGGGGTGGACTGCGCGCTGGTCACCCCGGACCCGGTGGCGGGGGTCCAGCTGTCCCGCACCGGCGACCTGGCCGACGCCAACGCCCGGCTGCAGCGTGCCGGGGTGGCCCGTGAGCTGTACACCGCGCTGTGCTCGGCCGGTGACGGCACCGCGACGCTGGCCGACGTGCACACCGGCGAGCGTCGGCGGATCCTCTGCGATGTAGTAGTTGACTGCGCCCAGCGATTGCCGGACGACACGCTCTGGCTGGCGCGCCCGGGACTGGCTCGCGCCGGCGACTGCGTGGCGCCACGCACCGTCCGCGAAGCCGTACTGGAGGGTCGTGAGTGGCACGGGGTCAACCTCTGAACCTGTTGGGCGCGCCGCTGAGCCTCGGTCCGCTGCGGCTGCGCAACCGGGTCGTGTTCGCCGCGCACCTGACCAACTACGCGGTGGACGGGCTGCCCACCGCGCGCCATGCTGCCTACTACGCGGCGCGGGCCGCCGGCGGCGCCGGGTTGATCGTCACCGAGGAACACACCGTGCACCCCGGCGACCGGCCGTACGAGAAGCTGATCCGCGGTTACCACCCGGGCGTGCTGCCCGGGTACCGCGCGATCGCCGACGCGGTGCACGCGCACGGCGCGGTGCTGCTGCTCGCCCAGCTCAACCACAATGGGGCGCAGTCCACCGGGCGCTACTCGCGGCGGCCGGTGTGGGCTCCGTCGGCGGTGCCCGACCCGATGTTCCGCGAGGTGCCGCTGGCGGTGACCGCCGCCCAGATCAACGAGCTGGTGGCCGGCTACGCGGAGGTGGCCCGCCGCTGCGTGAGCGGCGGATTCGACGGGGTGGAGCTGCAGTGCTCGCACGCCTCGATCGTGCGGCAGTTCCTGTCCCCGGCCAGCAACCGGCGCACCGATGCCTACGGCGGCGCTCCGGCGAACCGGGGCCGGTTCCTGGTGGAGATCATCGGAGCGGTGCGCGCCGCGATCGGCCCGCTCCGGGTGCTCGGTGTGCGGCTGGGCAGCGACCTACTGGGCGATCTCGACGAGCTGGTCGCCGCCGCCCAGCTGGTCGCCGCCACCGGCCG
>DATHIT010000137.1:0-5113 GCA_035489915.1 Pseudonocardia sp.
ACCCAGTTGTTGGTAGGCCCGGCGCCTTCCTTCGTCTCACTACAGATATAGGTCCGCTCCTCGACGCGAGCCACGTCCTTCGGATCCGAGGCGCACCAGAACGAGTTCGGCTTCTTCTCTTCGTTCAATCGTTTGAAGGTGCCCGCCTCGACCAGCTGCGTGGTCATTCGCTCCCACTCGGCTTCCGTGCCGTCGGCCCAGACGACCCGCTCCGGAGTGGTGAGTTCGGCCACCTCTCGAACCCAGCCGAGCAGCCGGGTGTTCGTCGTGGGGGCGCTGTCGAGCCCGGGAACGGTTGCAGCGGTCATGTGACGTCTCCTAGCTGACGGCCGACTCACGGAATGGCCCTGGAATGCCGAAGCCGCCCGCCAACGACCTGGTGTGACGGGCATGTTCCGAGAGGAAGGGTTGGGGTAGGAGATTAGTCGCGCAAAGCTCATCGCACAGCCGCTGAGCACTGTCGGATCACTCACAGGAGCGATCAAGGGAAACGATTCAGAAGGGCCAAAGCGGCGGAAATCACTCCGCAAGCGCTTACTCTTTGAGAACTCCGTGGGCCTATTCGAGGCGCACTTTCGGCTAGCTGGCCTGACTGACTGAGGACATGTTGAAGTCCGGCACCAGGATGGGCGGCATCACGGTGCGGGTGAACCAGTCCTTGAACTCCCTCGGCAGCGTGCGCTCCGGGGCGCCCACCTGGCTGGCGCGGCGCAGCAGGTCCAGTGGCGACTCGTTGAACCGGAAGTTGTTCACCTCGCCAACCACCTCGCCGCCCTCGACCAGATAGACGCCGTCCCTGGTCAGCCCGGTGAGTAGCAGGGTGGCCGGGTCGACCACCCTGATGTACCACAGGCAGGTCAGCAGCAGGCCGCGCTCGGTGCGGCCGACCAGGTCGGCGAGCGAGCCGTCGGTGCCCCCGGTGAGCGCGAGGTTGTCCCCGGGCGCGGCGAACTGGGTGCCGAACTCGGCGGCGGCCGCCCTCGGATAGGTCAGCGCGTTGATCACTCCGTCGGCGATCCAGTTCACCCGGCCGAGCGGGGCGCCGTTGTCGAAGACGCTGACGTCATCGCTGGAGTGGGCGGTGGCCAGGAACGGCATGGTGTTCAGGCCGTCCCCCATGGCCGGGTCGCTGGTCAAGGTGAGCGGCAGGGTGGTCAGCCGCTCGCCCACCCGGGTCGCCGCCTCGGCGCCGGCCGGAGCGGAGAACGGGCTGCGGCCCTCCTGGGCGGGTCGCCCGGACATCTCCCAGCACAGGTAGGTGAGCAGGTCGGCCACCGCCGACGGCGGCAGGATGGTGGGGTACCGCCCGGCCGGCTGATCGATCCGGCGGGCACCCCAGCCCAGCCGGGTGGCCAGCTCGGCGTCCAGGGCGAGCAGGTCCACGTCGGTGAAGTCGGCGGTTGACCGGCCGCCCCAGGCCGACCGGGTCAGGTCCGCGCTCTTGGCGTTCAGCTCCACCGATCCGGTCGGCTGGGTCCACCGCCGACGCACCCCGGTGGAGGTGCCCAGCCAGGTGGTGGCCACCTCGTGGCTGGCGAACCCGTACAGCACCCGCTTGTCATCCCGACCGCGGCCGAACGCCTCGGCCAGCTGTTCGGCCAGCCGCCCGTACACGCCGATCGAGGTCTCCCCGGCGGGGTCTTCCCAGCCGGCCGAGTCGCCACCCGCCGATGACTCCGGCAGATCCGCCACATCCCGCGCCGGCCCCGCCTGTCGGGCCGCCCGCTCGCTGGCCCGGACCATCGACTCGATTTCACCCGGGTCGCTGACCCGCGCGGACGAGGTGACCACACCCGCGGCCACACCCGCCCCGCCGGTCCGACCGGCCGCGGCGGCCACCCCGCCCAACCGGACCAGTGAGATCACCGACCAGCTGATCGCGGTGCTGTGCCCGTTCGTGGTCATCGTGCTGTTCGCCCAACGCAGCACCGCCTCGCTGGACTCGGTGACCAGCACGACCCGACCCACCACGTCCGGCCCGGTGATCGCCAGCGCCCGCTCGACCAGCTCTGTCGGCTTGATCCCCGCCGGCTGAGCCGTTGACACCGACGGAGCCGATGATTGCGCCACTGATCGGGCCATCAACGGCCGCCTTCCCGCGCCGTGTTGAGTACGTTGACCTGTTCGAACAGCGCGGGTGGACAGCCGTGGCTGACCGCCGCGATCTGCCCCGGCTGCGCCTTGCCACAGTTCAGCGCGCCGGACAGCAGCCAGCTGGACGGCCCGCCGAGCCTGCGCAGGGAGCCCCAGAAGTCGGTGGTGGTTGCCTGGTAGGCCACGTCCCGCAGCTGCCCGGCCAGCTGGCCGCCGGAGATCCGGTAGAACCGCTGGCCGGTGAACTGGAAGTTGTACCGCTGCATGTCGATCGACCATGACTTGTCGCCGACCACATAGATGCCCTGGTCCACCCCGCTGATCAGCTCCTCCAACGTGGTGTCCCTGCTCGGGTCGGGTTGCAGCGACACGTTGGCCATCCGCTGGATCGGCGCGTGATGCGGTGAGTCGGCGAAGGCGCAGCCGTTGGACCGGTCCAGCCCCAGCCGAGGGGCGAACGAGCGGTCCAACTGGTAGCCGACCAGCACGCCGTCCCGCACCAGGTCCCACTGCGTGGTGGCCACCCCGTCGTCGTCGTAGCCGACGGTGGCCAACCCGTGCGGCACCGTGCGGTCCCCGGTGATGTGCATCAGCTCGGAGCCGTAGCGCAGCGTGCCGAGCTGGTCCGGGGTGGCGAAGCTGGTGCCGGCGTAGGCCGCCTCGTAGCCGATCGCCCGGTCGTACTCGGTGGCGTGCCCGACCGACTCGTGGATGGTCAACCACAGGTTGCTCGGGTCGATCACCAGGTCGTAACGGCCGGGCTCCACCGCCGGCGCCTTCATCTTCTCCGCCAGCAACTCAGGTACCTGAGCCAGCTCGGCGTCGAAGTCCCAGCCTCCGTCGCGTCGGCTGACCGAGCCCAGCGCGTACTCCCAACCCCGGCCGACCGGTGGGGCGAGCGTGCGCATCGTCTCGAACTGGCCGGCGGCGCGGTCCACGGCGGTCGCGGTGAACCGTGGCTCGATCCGGATCCGCTGCTGCATGGTGCTGGTGCCGGCCATGTCGGCGTAGAACTTGATCTCTTTGATCTGTGGGCAGGCGGCGTCCGCATGGTCCACGCCGTCGGCCGCCAACAGCCGCTCGGACCATTCGGCGAGCAGCGCGATCTTGTCCTGGGTAGGCACGGTGAACGGGTCAATCTCGTACTCGGAGACCCAACTGACCTCTGGGTACACCGGCTCGTCCGCGCGCACCACGGGTTCGGAGTTCAGCGCGCGCAGGGTGCGCGCCACCTCCACGGCCCTGGCCGCGACCGCCGCGGCGGAGCTCGGCGTCAGCTCCGCGGTGGAGGCGAAGCCCCAGGTGCCGTCCACGATCACCCGCACGGCCAGCCCGAGGGTCACCGCGTCGCTGGCCGAGGAGACGGCGCCGTCACGCAGCGCCAGGCTCTGGCTGAGGATGCGTTCCACCCGCAGGTCGGCGTGGCTCGCACCGAGTTCACCGGCCCGGCTCAGCGCGGCGTCGGCCAGCGCGGCCAGTGGCAGCGCCCGGAACTCTGGGTCAATCCGCTCGTCGCCCCTCACGATGGCGAACCTACCTGCCGTCTCAGCGGGGCCGGACCGGGCGGGGTCGGGAGCGGACGGTCAAAGCCGCACGGTCACAGCTGATCAGGCCACAGCGGGTCCGGCCAGAGCGGGTCGGAGCAGGCGTCGGCCGTCGGGTCGGTCGGCCACCAGGGCAGCGGTCCGGGACCGAGCCCGGCGGTGTGCGCCACCCCGTCCGGGCCGATCCGGATGATCAGGTCGGCCACCGTGTCCCGGTCGGTGTCCACGACCAGGGTCATATCGGTCAGCCCCGGGAGCAGCACGGTGTCCGGGAGACCGTCGAGATCGGTATCCACCCCCTGGTGGATCTCCAGCCCCTGGTGGATCTCCAGCGGATCGTCCGGATCCGGCCGGATCACTGGGCCATCTCCGGCCGCGGCGGGGTCGGCTGGGTGCTCGGGAGCGTCCCGGCCATCAGCCCCAGCAGCTTGCTCTGCGCCGCCTTCAGCTCCGCCACCGCCGCGTTGTCCAGCCCGGTCTGCTGGGCCCGCCGGGCAGCGACGTGGCGGGCCAACCGCTCGTGCTCGCGCAGCTCGCCGGAAATGTCGGTGGCCCGCTCGGTGACTTCCCGGTCGACCGCCAGGCCGAGCCGGTGCTCCGCGTCCAGCAACCGCTCGGCCAACATCGCCTCCAGCCCGATGCGCAGGTCCTCGAGTACCTCGGCCACCCAGCGGCCCAGCCTGGCCCGGTCGACCATCGTCCGCCGGGCCTTGGCCAGCCACCACGCGGCGGCCACCCCGAGCCCGACCGCGGCCGGCAGCGCCGCCGTGCTCCACACCGAGCCCGGCACGGTCGGGGCGGCCGCGGAGCTCAACGTCAGCCGACCCAGCCCCAGCCCACCAAGCCCGCCCGAGGCGCCGACCAGCAGCATCAACCGGTCTTCCAGCGGTGGCCGGCCCGGCCCATCGGGTGGAGACAGCGCGGGGGTGCCCCGCTCGGTCCGACTCCGGCTGCCCGGCTCCAGCTCCGGCTCGATCAGTGCCCCGAATAGCCCGTCGAACCGGTCGTGCAGGCCCGCGCGCAGGTCGCCGGTAGCGGCGAGAAACAGCTCGGGGAACCGGCCCCTGGCCGCACGGTCGGCCTTGGCCAGGTAGTCGCGGGCGTCCACCCGCAGCCGACGCAGCGCGCCGGACAGCTCGGCGGCCGTGGTCAGCCGCAACTGGGCAACGTCCGCCCGCAACCGGCGCGGCCACTCGGTCGCCGCGTCCCGGTACCTGCCGGCGACCTCGTCGCGCTGCCCCAACATCGCCTGGTCCACGACGGACGCGCGCCGCCGCGCCCGCCGCAGCCGCTCGACGCGCCGGTCCAGCGCCTCGGCCAACCCGGTGGCCAGCACCCGCAGCGCATTCCGATAGCCCGGTTGCTCGGCCGGCCGGGCCAGTGCGGCCACCAGTTGGCCGTGGCCGTCGGCCAGCAGGTGCAGCGGGGCGTCGGCCAACCGGGGCAGCACCTCGGCCAGCCGCTCCCGCAGTGCA